>JBGAMH010000052.1:0-20574 GCA_044223135.1 Candidatus Eiseniibacteriota bacterium
CTACCGGCTGACGCTCGCGAAGACCGGCAGCCCGGTCACCGTCTCGCCCGGCGACGACGGCGGGCCGCTCACGAACGGCGCCCTGCACACCGGCGCGATCACGGAAGGTGATCTCGACCTGTGGACGGTCACGGCGAGCCCCGGCGAGGCGATCGTCGTGCGCATGGGTGAAGGCACGGCCAACAGCGTGCTCTACCCGTGGCTCCGCATCTACCGCCCCGACGGCACGCTCGCGGCCAGCAACTCCGGCGCGTTCGTGGCCGAGGTGGCGACCACGGCCAGCGCCGGCGGCAGCTACGTGGTGGTCGCGGGTGACGGCAACTCGAGCCTCGCGGGTACCGACACCTACCGGCTGACGCTCGCGAAGACCGGCAGCCCGGTCACCGTCTCGCCCGGCGACGACGGCGGGCCGCTCACGAACGGCGCCCTGCACACCGGCGCGATCACGGAAGGTGATCTCGACCTGTGGACGGTCGCCGCGAGCCCCGGCGAGGCGATCGTCGTGCGCATGGGCGAGGGCACCGCCAGCAGCGTGCTCTACCCGTGGCTTCGCATCTACGGACCCACCGGGATCCTCCGGGCGAGCAACTCGGGTGCGTCCGCGACCGAAGTCGCCATCGCGGCCGACAGCGCGGGGACCTACCTGGTGGTGGCCGGCGACGGCAACTCGAGCCTGGCGGGCGCCGACGGCTATCGCTTGTCTCTCGCCAAGACCGGCAGCCCCGTGAGCGTCTCCCCCGGTGACGAAGGCGGCCCGCTGCTCGCCGCGTTGACGCCGGCGTTCATCGAAGAAGGCGACATCGACGCGTGGACGATCAGCTACACGGCGGGCGCCAACATCCTCGTGACGATGGAGGACATGACGCCCGGTGTGGGAGCGCTGTACCCGTGGCTGCGCATCTACGGCCCCAACGGCGCGCTGGTGCAGTCCCGCAGCGGAACGCTCTACGCGCAGCTCAGCGTGGTCGCACCGGCGACCGGCGCATACCTGATCGTGGCCGGCGACGGCAACAGCAGCCTCGGCGCCACGGGCCCGTATCGCCTCTCGCCGGGCACCACGCTCGACGCGCCGCGGGATCCGGTCGCGTTCGATCTCGCGTTCGCGGCGCCGTCGCCGAACCCGTCCGCGGGCCGCACGCGCCTGCACTTCACGCTGCCCGTGGCGGGTCGCGCCGCGCTGCGCGTGTACGACGTGCAGGGCCGGCTCGTGCGCACGCTCGTGGACGAGCAGGCCGCTTCCGCGGGCGAGCACGACGCCCTGTGGGACGGCCGCGACAACGCGGGCGCGCCGCTCCAGCCGGGCATGTACATGGCCCGGCTCGAGACGACGGGCCCCGCGCTCACGCGCAAGCTGATGCTGTCGCGCTGACGACGCGACTCGGCTCGTCACGACTCGGAAACGCTCGAAGCCTGGCGGCTCGAAGCCCTGTGGCCACCCGTTGGGGTGGCCACAGGGAATCAACGACAATGGATCTGCCGAGCTGCCCTACCGCACGTGCACGGCCCGTGACAGAACGCGATCGGCCACCACGATCCGCACGAAGTAGATGCCTGGCCTCACGCTTCCACCAGCGTCCGTGCTGCGATCCCAGGCCAACTGGAACTCCCCGGCCTCGGTCTTGCCCTCGAACAGCGTTCGGACATGGCGACCGAGGATGTCATAGACGCCCACCCGAGCCTGGGAACCGGAGTACGCCGCCGGAATCGACAGCACGACGCGCATGCGGTCCACGGCCGGGTTCGGAGCCACGCGCAGCTGGAGTTCGGAAACCTGAGGCTCCTTGTCCGGTTGCGGCTGGGACTTCGCAGAGGAACAGGCGATGGAGGAACCGGTCGTCTTCGTCCTCTTGCTGATCACGTTGCTCATCAGGGACACGTTGCCGCAGCCGTCGATGCTCTTCAGTGCGAAGTAGTACAGCGTGTTCTGGGGCAGCCCGTCGATGCAGGCCGTCTGAGGCATGCCTCCGGCGAGTGGCGTCGGAGGAGTCACGGTCGTCGTGAGGCCGTCGAAGTTGGCCGCCGTGATCACGGACGTGCTGTACTTGATCACGTACTGCGCGACCGCCTCACCGTTCGTCCCGGGGGCCGTCCAGCCGAGCGTGAAGCCATTTCGATAGGCGGTCGCCTGCAGGTTGCTCACGGCGCCCTGCGGATAGACCGCGCCGACGTAGCAGTCAGGCCAGGCCGCTCCATGCGCATACCCCATCCACGCGGGGGTGAAGTCGTGGTTGGCGACGTTGGCGAAGCCCGGGTTCGCGAACCTCGAATGACAGCCCAGGCCATCGGACGTGCACCAGGTGGAAGACGGGCCGACACCGATCGGAGAACCACCACCTGGCTGCACGCACTTGCTCGAATCAGCGGCAGTCGGCGTGTAGTACAGGTTGTAGTCGTCGATCGTGTCGCGTTCGTTCGCGTCGATGATCGACCAGGTTGTGGCCGCAGAGAGCGCGAAGATGTTGTATCGGATCTTCGCGTTGGAGATGCGCGTGCCATCCTGATCGAGGAACATCCCGGAGGTCGTGTAGCAGGTGTTGTGCTCGAAGACGAGGCTGTCCAAAGCCTCGACGTCGGCCCCCGCGAAGTTGAACCGAAGCCCGTCCCCACCGAGGTCGAAGACATTGTGGGTGAAAGTCGCACGTCGCATGTACGACTGTGTTCTCGCGATGCCCGTCGCTCGGAAGTAGCAGCTGTCGAACGACAGGCTGTACTGGTGGTAGGGGCCCGAAGAGTCGCCCGACGCGCTGAACGTGAGATTGGTCGTGTTCGTACTCGACGGGTTCACGGTGAGACTGCAGCGCGAGAAGCTCGAGAAGTTGCAGCCTTCACGCAGGTACATCTGGTATGCATTCGCGATGGTCGACACGTTCTTGAGATCGAATCGGGTGTCGGTGAATGCGCAGCCGTTCATCCCGTAGATCACGATCGGCACCTGCCCGGTCGCCCAGGTGGCCGACAGGTAGGCGTTCATCTGGAGGCGAGTGAACGAGCAGTCCATCATTCGAGCGGCGACGAACGCATGATTGCCGCCGCCGTTGGTGGCATCTGCGGCCTCGCCGCCGAGAAACACCTGCACGTCGGTGATGCTCGCACGCGACGTTCGCTTCAGGCCTCCGCCCATACCGACGACGAACGAACCATTCCCGAGCGTGTTTCCCTGACCGAACGCGCACCGAGACAGCACCAGCAGATGCGAGCCGCTGATGTCGCAACCGCCGAGGAAGCGTGCGAAGTAGAGCGAGTCCGAGGCGGGATAGGTCGTGAGGCTCGTGGACCTGCACGTGAACCACCCTGACGAACGCACCCACTTCACGGTCACGTAACTGGACGCGGTCAGATTCACGCCGGTGACGCTGACACCGGTGGTGTCGCCATTCGCCCCCATGAACACGATGCGGCTGCCGCTGGTCCCCGAGTTCGCGGGCGCGATCTCGGTCGAGTACGTGCCGGGCAACAGGAATACTCGATCCCCGGCGCTGGCGTTGGCGTTCGCCGTGGCTAGGCTTGCTGGCGTGGCGGACGAATTCGCGCTCCCCCATGCGGTCGTCCCTGACGGCGAAACCCACTTGTCTGCCGCGAGAACCGGGACAGCGCACAGCATCGCGAGAGCGATCGTCGTGGAACAGAGCCGTTTCATCTTCCCCTCCTAGTCGTGAACGGCGGACGACTGCCGTTCGGCTCTGGTCCGGGATTCGCCGATGGCCGAGCGGGGGTTGTCTCTCGTGGGAGTGCACGGAGAACAACGCGGCCAGCGAGTCACGCGAGGTCCGAGGGCAGTCGAAGGAACGCTGGGCTCACGTCGGGCCGAGATTAGCCCGGACGGTGATCCCAGTTGGGCCGACGGCGGCCGCCTTGGTGGGGGCGAAACGTCCTCACGCGAGATGGGCGACGCGATGCGGGCGTGGATGCTTCGTACGCGCAGGCGATGCAGAGGAAGGTGAGCGGTTTCTTCCGAGGGCCTCGGCGCATCACTATCGCATGGCCGATACCGCGTCAACGATCGGCAACCGCCGTCCGAGTCGTGCATTTCGTAGCCAGGATTCGATCTCGTCGGATCGCGCTCGGCCGCTCGTCCGTCCCGGTGGGCGCCCACTCCGGCCATTCTCTCTCCGGCTGCATTGCCACAACTCGATGTGGCCGCCCCTCCGCGCACTCGCTAGCGTCGTGTGTTCGTCGCAAGCCGCCGCACGTCCCGCGGCGCCCCCACGACACGAACACGGAGTCGCGCGTGAATCCGCAGCCCGCAGCCAGCACGCCCTTCGCTCTCTTCACGGCCATCTCTCCCATCCACGATCCCGCCGTGCTCCGTCACCTGCTCGACGGCTACGGCGAGGCGTTGAAGCCGCTCGGCGCCACGCCGTGGAGCGGCACCGGCGCACGGCCCGCGGGCCCGCTCGTGGTGCTCGTGGTCACGGGCGGTACCGAGCGCATCGTGCTCGACCACGTGGACGTGGCCGCCCGCGAGCCGGTGCTGCTGGTGGCGCACCCGGGTCACAACTCGCTGCCCGCCTCGCTCGAGGTGCTCGCGCGCCTGCAGCAGCTGGGCGTGCGCGGCCGCGTGCACTACCTGGCCGCGCCCGACGACGCGGCGGCGCTCGCGGAACTCGCGGCGTCGGTGCACGGGCTCGCGGTGCATCGCGCGCTGCACGCGAGCCGCATCGGGCTCGTGGGCGCGCCGTCCGACTGGCTCGTCGCGAGCAGTCCCGACGCGTCCGTCGTGCGCGACACGTGGGGGCCCACGGTGGTGCCGATCGACCTCGCGTCACTGCTCGCCGAACCGGCGCCGGAGATCGTGCGGATCGGCGCGGCGGTGGGCCGCGAATTCGGCGAACGGGCCGAGCGCACGGTGGAACCGGCGGAGTCCGACCTCACCGCTTCGGGCGGCGTGGTGGAGCAACTGCGGCGCGTGGTGCGCGACGAGCGGCTCGACGCGGTCACGGTGCGCTGCTTCGACCTGGTGGTGCAGCAGCACCGCACGGGCTGCCTCGCGCTGTCGCAACTCGCGGACGAGGGTGTGATGGCGGGCTGCGAAGGCGACCTCGTGTCGACGGTCGCGATGCTGTGGCTGCACCGGATGCTCGGCGCGACGCCGTGGATGGCGAACCCGTCGCGCGTCGACCGCGCGCGCGGCACGCTGCTGCTGGCGCACTGCACGGTGCCGCGCGGCATTGTGGATCGCTACCGGCTGCGCTCGCACTTCGAGTCGGGGTTGGGCGTGGGCGTGCAGGGCGAGTTCGCGACCGGTCCTGTGACGCTGGTGCGGCTGGGTGGCATGCGCATGGAGCGCCTGCGGGCGATCGAAGGCACGCTCGTGCGCAACACCGACCACGCCGACCTCTGCCGCACGCAGGTGGAGGTGGAGATCGGCGGCGTCGCGATCGAAGCGCTGCTGTCCGACCCGCTCGGCAACCACGTGATCCTGGTGCCCGGGCACCACGCCGAAGCGCTGCGGCGCTGGCACTCGATGCTCGTGGCCTGATCGCGGCTCGCGCCCCCCCGCCGGCCGGGCGACGCCCGCCTGCCGCCGCCCGCGGCGGCGCGTCCGCCCGCTGGTCCAAAACCCCTGCCAGATCGACGCGGGCGGCCCTTACCCTTCCGGCCGACATCCCGCCACGAATCCAGGAGGGGAACCCGATGACGGCTCCGAACGCCTCGCGCCCACGTCCGCACTCGCATCGCATCGCTCGATGTGTCGCGCTGTTCCTGCTCGGCCCCGTGTCGCTCGCCACGGCGGGCACGCGCCCGGCCGACCGACTGCCCCCCGAGCGCGTGACCGATCCGCCCGGCGCCCCGGCGCCCGCGTTCGACGCGCCGCAGGCCTCGAGCGTGATCACGTTCGGGCGCTTCACGCACCGGCAGGTCAACGTGGCCACGAACGGCGCGAACATCGTGGGCGACGCCGCGAACGAGCCGTCGATCGCCGTCGACCCGACGAACCACGCGCGCATGGTGGTGGGCTGGCGGCAGTTCGACACGATCGCCTCGAACTTCCGGCAGGCCGGCTACGGCTTCACCACCGACGGCGGCGTGACGTGGACGGCACGCAAGATCGAGCCGGGCGTGTTCCGCAGCGACCCCGTGCTGGGCGTGGACGCCGCGGGCAAGTTCCTCTACAGCAGCCTCACGTCCGACGTGAACGGCAACCTGAGCGCGCAGATGTTCGCGTCCACCAGCGGCGGCGCGTCGTGGGGCCCGGCGGTCAACGCCTACGGCGGCGACAAGCAGTGGATCACCGTGGACCGCACCGGCGGCCCGGGACAGAACTTCGTGCACCAGGCGTGGAGCGTGGCGGGCAACTCGTACTACCCCGCCACCTACAACCGCTCGCTGAACGACGGTGCGAGCTTCACGTTCCCGAGCCAGATCACCGCGCAGCCCATCTGGGGCACGCTCGACCTCGACGCGAACGACAGCCTGTACGTGGCGGGCATGGATCCCGACAGCGGCTACGTGCTGGTGGCGCGCTCGGCGGACGCGTGGAAGACGCCGGCGGCGCCCAGCTTCGCCACGGTGCTCGCGATCCCGACGGGCTACGTGAGCCTCGGCGGGCCGAACCCGGCCGGGCTGCTCGGGCAGATCTGGGTGGGCGTGGACCGCTCGAACGGCCCGCGCCGCGGCTGGATCTACGTGCTCGCCACGCTGCAGACCGCGGACGACCCGGTCGACGTGCTGTTCTCGCGCAGCACGGACGGCGGCAAGACCTGGAGCGCGCCGGTGCGCGTGAACGACGACCCGGTCGCGGGGCACGCGTGGCAGTGGTTCGGCACGATGTCGGTGTCGCCCGACGGCCGCATCGACGCGGTGTGGAACGACTCGCGGATCACCGGAGACAGCACGCGCACGGCGCTGTTCTACTCGTGCTCGTACGACGGCGGCGTCACGTGGTCGCCGAACGAACAGGCGAGCCCGGTGTGGAACAGCATGGTGGGCTTCCCGAACCAGCAGAAGATCGGCGACTACTACCACATGGTCTCGGACGCCACGGGCGCCGACCTCGCATGGTCGGCCACGCTCAACAACGAGCAGGACGTGTGGTACTGCCGCATCACGCCGCCCGTGCTGTCGGTGGACGAGGGCGGCGCGCGGCCGGTGCGCCTGTCGCCGGCGGCGCCGAACCCGTTCACGAGCGCCACCGCGATCCGCTACGAGGTGCCGGCGTCGGGCGCGCACGTCACGCTCGACGTGTACGACGCCTCGGGCCGGCGCGTGGCGACGCTGGTGGACGGCCTCGTCGCGGGCGGTCCGCGCACGGCCACGTGGAGCGGGCGCGACGATGCCGGGCGCATGGCCGGCTCGGGGCTCTACTTCTGCCGCTACCGTGCGGGCGGCGTCACCGAGACGCGCAAGCTCATGCTGATGCGTTGACGCGCGATCCCCACGCACACTCCGGAAACGACCCGGCCCCGGCGCCACCGAAGTGGCCCGGGGCCGGTCCGTTTCCGACGGTGCGCGCTACTTCGTTTCGGCGAGCGCCTCGCGCGCCTGCACGAGCCGGCCGAGCGCCTCCGACAGGCCGCCGTGCAGCGCGGCGATGTCGTCGGCCTTCCACTTGGAACGGTCCACGCGCACGAACGTGGTCTTGTCCACGCGGTTGTCGAACCGCGCCACCGGGATGAAGTACGACCGGCCGCGGGTCTCGATCTTCACCGTGTCGGGACGGCCCGAGTGCTCGATCAGGTACTCCATGTCGTCCAGGCCGTAGTCGCCGAGCATCACCGCCATCGGCACGCCGTGGTGCAGGATCGAACCCGGGTCGTTCGGATCGGTGCGCTCGTGGTTCTTGCGGCGCGACTCCTCGGGCGTGACCCACACGTACAGGATGCTGGCCTTGGCCAGGATCGCGTCGCTGAAGCGCGACAGCGAGTACTGGTAACCCAGCGGCGACGGCAGCGGCAGCGAAGCGCCCTGCGGGCCGCCGCGCGCGGCCTCGATCACCACCGTGCGCCCGTTGAGCGACTCGGGAATGCCCGTGTTCTTGTCGCGCAGCAGGTCGGCGGACTCGCGCTCGAGCGCCGTGACGAGCTGCTGGCGGATGTCGGCGGGCAGCTTGCCGAGCACCGGCTCGGCGCCCACCTTCACGCGCGCCGCGTCGAAGCGGTCGAGCAGCCACGACGCCTTGGACGGCGGCGAGGGGCGGCGCTGCTGCACGAGGTCGTCGAAGTCCTCGTTCAGCAGTTCGATCAGCGTGCCCCAGTCGCGCTGCTCCTTCATCGGCTGGTCGTCGGAGTCGAAGAACACGCCGTCGTGGCCGCGCTTGCGCAGCTCCTGGCTGATGCGGCGCATCATGTGCACGTAGGGATAGTCGTCGAGCTGCACCGTGGGGCCGAGGTGGAACTCGTCCCGGCACTGCTCGGGCGTCAGGTGCGCCATGTAGCGGCGCACTTCGGACTTGCCGGAGGCCGGAAGTGCGAGGAGAAGCAGGATGTCGAGCGTACGAGCCATGGGAATCCTCCCGGGGATGGCGATGGGTTGTCGAGGCGGGACATCATACCCGGGAACGGCGCGGCGTCACGCGCGGGCGCGCTCCGGCGGGGGAAGCCGCGAATCCCGGCTCACCGCCGCCAGGCCACGGGCAGGGACACCAGGAACAGCGCCGCCCCCCACACGAGGCTGTTCGGCACCCACGCGAACGGCTCCAGTGGTTGCAGTCCCAGGCGGTCGAGCACCGGCACGAACGGCATCGTCAGCCAGAACTCGGCGCGCGTCAGCAGGCGGCCGAACGGGCTGTGGGCCATCGCGTGCGCGCCGGCCGCCCAGTGCACGATCACGACCAGCATCTGCACCAGGAAGTGCGTCGAGCACGACGTCGCGTAGTGGCGGCCCAGGTGTCGCATGCGCGATCGGCGCCGGTCAGCCGCGCTCGTCCCACACGCGGAGCAGCTCCACCACCATCGCCACCGAACGCTCCAGGTCCTGCGCGGTGATCCACTCCAGCCGCGAATGGAAGTTGTGCTGCCCCGAGAACAGGTTCGGCGTCGGCAGCCCCATCGCCGTCAGCAGCGAGCCGTCGGTACCGCCGCGGATCGCCGTCTCGACCGGCTCCAGCCCCACGCGTCGGATCGCCTCGCGCGCGTTGTCGACGATCGCCGGGAACTGCTCGAGCGTCTCGCGCGGGTTGCGGTACGACTCGCGCACCTCGAACGACACCGACGAGCCCGGCCACACGGCCACGGTCTCGCGCGCCAGGCGCTCGAGGAAGTCCTCCTTCTCCTTGAGCCCCTCGGTGCGGAAGTCGCGCACGATGAACCGCACCGACGTGCGGTCGACGCTCGCGTCCACCACGTTCGGGTGCACGAAGCCGTCGCGTCCGCCCGTGGTTTCGGGCGCGAGCCCATTGCGCGGCAGCCGGCTCACGAAGTCCGCGGCCAGCTTGATCGCATTCACCATCTTGCCGGTGGCGAGTCCCGGGTGCGTGTTGAAGCCCTGGAACGTCACGGTCATCGAGTCGGCGGAGAACGTCTCCACGTCGAGGCTGCCCAGCCCTTCGCCGTCGAGCGTGTACGCGCAGTGGGCGCCGAAGCGCGCCACGTCGAACTTCTTCACCCCGCGGCCGATCTCCTCGTCGGGCGTGAACGCCACGCGCACCGGCCCGTGCGGGATCTCGGGATGGGCGAGCAGGTACTCGACCGCGGCCATGATCACCGCGACGCCCGACTTGTCGTCGGCGCCGAGCAGCGTGGCGCCCGACGCGGTGATCACGTCCTCGCCCTGCTTGGTCGCCAGTTCGCGGTCTTCGGACGGCCGCAGCACGGCGCTCGGATCGTCGGGCAGCACGATGTCCCGGCCGTCCCAGTTGTAGTGCACGATCGGCCGCACGTCGGCGCCGCTCATCTCGGGCGACGTGTCCACGTGCGCGAGCAGGCCGACCACCGGCCGCGATTCGCGCCCGGGCGTGGCGGGCAGCGTGGCCATCACGATGCCGAACTCGTCGCGCACCGCGTCGGCGATGCCGAGCTGCCGGAGCTCCTCGACGAGCCGGTCCAGCAGCAGCAGCTGCTTCGGCGTGCTCGGGATCGAAGCCGACTCGGGATCGGCCTGCGTGTCGTAGGTGACGTAATGGAGGAAGCGATCCAGCACCGAGGTGCGGCCGGCGACGGCGGGGGTCATGGGAATCTCCTGGGCGAGCGTCCACCCGGCACGCTAGACGCGCCGAAGGACCGAGGCAACCCCCGCCGCACCGGCACCGCCCCGGCCCCGTGGCGTGCTTCGACCGCGCGTGGGCGAGAGCGTGCCGGTGGCCGGGCGGCGTGGCGGCGGCACGCGACGGGACCCGCGCGCGGGCGAAGTGCGCCACGGGGCGAACGAAGCGCCGGTGTCCGTCGAGCGAAGCGCGAGCGTCGGCCGAACGAAGCGCCGGTCTCCCTCCCTCGCCCGTCCACCCGGTTTTCGTGGCGCATCGAGACGCGCCGCGACTATCCTGCCGGACCGTTTCCCCACCCACACCCAACACCGAGGGCCCCCGCATGGCCAACGCCACCGCGCCGCCCGCGACCGCGCCCAAGTCCACGGACACGTGGCTCGGACACCCTCGCGGACTCTTCGTGCTGTTCTTCGCCGAGATGTGGGAGCGCATGAGCTACTACGGCATGCGGGCGCTGCTGTCGCTCTACATGCTGAACTTCCTGTTCGTGAAGCCCGACGTCGGCGCCAAGGTGCTGGGCTTCGACTACGTGACCCACGTCTTCCAGGGACTCTTCGGCAACGCGTGGACGCCCCAGCCGCTCCAGTCGTGGGTCTACGGCCTGTACACCGCCTTCGTCTACCTGACGCCGTTCTTCGGCGGGCTGCTCGCCGATCGCGTGCTCGGCCGGCGCTGGGCGGTGATCGTCGGCGGCGTGCTGATGGCGATCGGGCACTTCCTGATGGCCATGGAGAACCTGTTCTTCCCCGCGCTGATGTTCCTGATCCTCGGCAACGGCTGCTTCAAGCCGAACATCTCGACGCAGGTCGGCAAGCTCTATCCCGAGGGCGATCACCGACGGGACAGCGCGTTCTCGATCTTCTACATCGGCATCAACGTCGGCGCGTTCCTCGCGCCGATGATCTGCGGCACGCTGGGGCAGGCCAAGATCAACGGCGTCCAGCACTGGCACTGGGGCTTCGCCGCCGCCGGCGTGGGCATGGTGCTCGGGCTGATCAGCTACGTGATGTTCCAGCGCTACCTGCCCGACGAACCCCCGCCGACGCCGTCGAAGTCCGCGCCGATCGCGGGCGTGGCGGTCTACCTGGTCGGCGTGACGCTCATGATCTTCGGGCTGCTCTACGTGATGACGCTGCCGCTCGTGGTGCGCGGCGTCCTCGCGGGGCTCGTCGGGCTCGCGCTCGTGGTCTGGCTCGCCCGCCTGCCACGCGACGAACGACCGCGGGTGATCGCGATCTTCGTCGCCTGCTTCATCGTGGCGGCCTTCTGGGCCGTGTACGAGCAGCAGGGCAACACGCTCCAGGTCTGGGCCGACCAGAACACGTACTGGCCGAAGCTGTTCGGTTTCGCCATCCCGACCACGTGGTACCAGGCGTTCAACCCGTTCATGATCTGGTTCTTCACGCCGGTCCTGATCGGGCTCTGGAGCTGGCAGTCGAAGCGCAACCAGGAGCCCTCGAGCCTCGTGAAGATGGCGATCGGCTGCACGCTCCTGGGCCTGGGCTTCGCCATCCTGGTGGTCGCCGCGCACGGCATGTCGCCCGACGCGAAGCGCAACCTGATCTGGCTCTTCGGCTCGACCGCCGTGTTCACGATCGGCGAGCTCTACCTGTCGCCGATCGGGCTCTCGTTCGTGACCAAGGTCTCACCCGCCCGCATCGTCTCGATGATGATGGGCGTCTGGTTCCTCGCGAACTTCATCGGCAACTACATGGCCGGCTACCTGGGCACGTTCTACGAGACCATGCCCAAGGAGAACTTCTTCTACCTGATGCTGGGGATCGGCGTCGCCGCCGGCCTGGTGCTCTTCGTCATGAGCCGGCCGCTCGACAAGATCGTGTCGGCGCACGACCGCGGCAACGCGCACTGACGGGGCTTCGCAGCGAAGGCCGGGCGGCGCCACCGCCCGGCCTTCGGCGTTTCGCGCCGTCTCACCGCAGCGCGTTCGCCACCACCAGCAGCGAATCGCGCAGGTGCGTTCCCCAGTAGCCCCACGTGTGCGAGCCGGGCCACTCGTGCCATGCGTGCGGCACGCCCAGCTCCTGCAGCCGGCGATGGAACGCGCGGCTGTCGTCGATCGACTCGTCGCCCGTGCCGCAGTCCAGGTAGATCGTCAGCCGCTTCGCACGCTCGAGCACCTGGTCCACGTAGTCCAGCGGGCTGTTCTCGCGCAGCAGTCGCGACGCTCCCGGCTCCGGGCCCGTGATGCCGCCGGTGCCGAAGCCCTTGCGCAGCACGTAGTCGGCGCTGTGCCCGCCGCACGCCGAGAACACGTCCGGGTGCCGGAGCGCCAGGTTCAAGGCCGCGTCGCCGCCTTCGGACAGACCGATCAGCCCGCGGCCCTGCGGCGTGCGCCGCGTGCGGTAGTGCGCGTCCACCCACGCGACCAGGTCGCGCACGACGTACGTCTCGAGCCGCTTGCGACCGTCCCACGAGTCGATCCAGAACGAACGCCCGAGCATGCCGGCGCCGGCACCGTTCGGGCACACGAGGATCACCTCGGGAATCGCGCCGCGCGCGATCAGCGAGTCGGCGGTGTCGTTCGCGTGCCCCTTCTCGAACCAGTTGCCGTCGGACCCCGGCCAGCCGTGCAGCAGGAAGATCACCGGGTACGTGCGCGTCGCGGCCTCCGGCGCCGGGTACGAGGGCGGCAGGTACACGCGCACGGTGCGCGCGTCGTCGCCCACGCTCGGGGCGGCCATCGTCACCCGCTGCACGGTTCCGCGCGCGGGCTCCGCGGATGCCCCGCGCGCCGCGGCACACGCGAGCAGCAGCGCCGTCAGCGGACCGCGCACGATCCGCCACGCCGCCTGCCACGGGCCACGCGCCCGCCCGGATGCTCCGCTCACGTGTGCTCCTCCCGCTCGGCCGGTCGGCGCATGCTGCGACCAGACCACCGTCCGCGACAACCCGACGCGCGCATTCTTCACGCCGCATGAACACCGCTTTCCCGCGCGCTCCCGCCGGAGCACGCCGGGCGCGAAAGAATCTCCGTGACGAAGTCCTGATCCCGTCGTCCCATGGACGGCGCGAACCCCCGACCGCGCGACCGACCGGCGGTCGCGCCCCCGCCGCGCCATTCGAAAGGCGGTCGCATGGGAACTCCGCCCCGAACGTTCCCCCTCCGCGACTTCGGCGCCGCACTCGCCCTGTGCGTGCTCGCGTCGATGCTGGCTCCGCCGCACCCCGTGCACGCCGACGTGCGCCCCGCCGTCGAGGTGGTCATTGCCGGAGCGCCGCGCGCCGCGCGCGCCGGCCGCGCGTTCGCCGGCGCTTTCGAGCTGCGCTCCGGCGTGGCGCTCACCGTGGACTCGCTGCGCCTGTCCGGCGAGCACTGGCGCATCGGCCGGTTCGCGCCGCGGCTGCCGCGCGCACTGCGCACGGGCGAGCGCTGGCGTGTTTCGTTCCGGGCGACTCCGGCCGACGTGCACCGGCCGCTCGTGCTGCAGGTGAAGTCCGGACGCCAGTGGCTCCGCAAGGAATTCGATCTTTCACCCGAGGCGGTCGAGCGGGCCCGAGGGCCCGCCGGCGTCTCCCCGCACCCACCCCGCTGAAACGCGGCGGAGACGCCGCGCCTCGGACCCCGGTCCCCAACCCAACCCGGAGGTACGCCATGCCGAAGTCCCTTCCCTTCGTTTCGCTGCTCGTGCTGCCGATCGCCGCCCTGGCGCTCGCCACGGCGGTGCTCGCCGCCGAGCGCGTGGCGCCCACGGCCAGCGGATCGGCGCAGAACCCGCCGAAGGTGTCCGCGCTGCCGGCGGTCCCGGAGAATGCCGACGAGATCCAGGGCACCCAGGGCCAGCCGTCACTCGTGACGCCGCTCGTGCGGCAGCCCGCGCACAAACTCACGCCGATGATGGCCGAACTGCTCGGCTACATGGACGCGCGCGACCAGGCGATGGCGCTCAAGCGCAAGCAGCTCGCGGCGGCCAAGTCGGACGCGGCCGCCACGCTCGCGCTGCAGGCCGAGCTCCAGCAGATGAAGCAGGACACCGAGCTCGAGATGCTGCGCATCCAGCTCCGCTGGGCCCAGAAGGAAGGCCGCAGCAGCGACGCGCAGCAGCTCGCCAGGGTCATCGACGGGATCCTGCACCCGGTCGTGCCGGTGAACCCCGAGAAGCGCCCCGCCCCCACCGTCACCCCGTCGCGCTGAGGAGGCTGCCATGCGAAAGCGCTGGATCGCACTGGCGTGCCTCGCGGCGTTCGCCCTGGTCGGCGCACAGCCGGCCCGGGCCGACGTGAAGCCGCCGGTGGAAGTGACCATCCTGGGCGCGCCGCGGGCCGCGGTGGCGGGTCAGGAGTTCGCGGGCACGCTGCGCTTCACGGTGGGTGCCCCGCTGCGACTGTCGAACCTGGAACTGAAGGGCGACGGCTGGTCCGTGGTGTCGGTGGACGGCCTGCTTGCCACGCTCGCCAAGGGCGGCACGGTGGACGTGCCGTTCGTGGTGAAGCCCTCGCGTGACGACGAACCGCTGGTCGTGCGGTACGAGGCCGACGGCGTCCCGATGACACGCGAGCTGGACCTCTCCGCCGCCTCCGTGCGGCGGCTGCTCGAACCGGGCAAGCTCGTGGGACGCGGCACGATCGATCCGCTCGCGAGGCCCGCACCGACGGAGATGATGCGACTGGAGCCGGCTCCCGCTCCGCCGCAGCCGACCGAAGCGCAGCGCCGAGCGCGCGGCGCCGACCCCGGCGCCGGCAAGTCGGAGGCCGTCCAGGCGCGCAACATCCGCGTGCACGGACGCTTCCTCTTCACGCGCGGCGACGGGGTCGACATCGGCGCCGACGGCGTGACCGTCCGCGTGTACGACAACGACTCGCCGTTCGGATCGGAACTGCTGGCCACCGGCATCACGGACGCGCAGGGCTGGTACGACATCACGTTCTTCTGGAATCCGTGCGCGGTCTTCTGCGACGCCGAACCCGATCTGTACCTGACGTTCGAAGCCGCCAACGGGCGCTTCAGCGTCAAGAGCACGGCGTTCGGCGCCGGCGCCTACAGCTGGGCCACGGGAACGACGAGCGACTACACGGGCAGCGACTTCGACTACGGCTGGCTGTGGCCGGCCGCCGAGGCCGACCAGCCCGCGGTGATGATCATCACCGACATGAGCCGCCAGTGGCGCTGGTACGTCAACAACGAGGGCTACTCGCTGTCGGCCATCGACGTCTACTGGCCGGACGGCGCGAGCGGCGCCTACTACAACGGCGCGATCCACATCGGCACGGATCGGCAGTGGCGCGAGGACTCGCAGTCGCACGAGTACGGGCACCACTTCATCGCGAACTACGGCTCGTCGCTGTCGCCCGACTACTGCAACGGCATCTGCGATTCGCCGCCCAACTGCGGGCACTGCATGTGGTGCCGCGAAACGGATCACGACGCGTGGGCCGAGGGCTGGCCGAACTGGATCGCGCACGTTCAGACGTCGGAGTACGGCGCGCTGTACGGCGTCGCCGCCGTCAACACGCGCGACAGCGAGTCGATCCAGAACTGCAGCACGTCGCTCGACGACGTGTGGCGCACCGAGGGCTTCCTGGGCGCGGTGCTGCAGGACATCTGGGACTCGTCGAACGAAGACGATCCGCTCGCGCCCGGCACGTGGCGCGACCGGCTGAGCCTCGGGTTCGACGAGATCTTCACGGTCACCGACCTCGACGGCTGCACCACGCCGGCCACGTTCTTCACGGCGTTCGGCGCACGGTATCCCGGCTACAAGGAGAACCTCTGGGAGACCGCGAAGAACAACGCCTACGAGATCGACGCGACCGCGCCGGGCGCCGTGACCGGGCTGGCGTCGACGTCGCACACGATCGGCGTGAGCTCGCCGGATCCGACCGTCGACCTGCACTGGACGCGCGCGACCGACGACTGGTCGGGCGTGGGCGGCTACGGCGTGTCCGTGACCGCGGGCGGCCCGGCGATGCCGGCGGCGAGCCAGAACATCGGCAACGTCACCAGCTACACCACCAGCTCGCTGTCCCCCGGCACGTACTGGTTCAACATCCGCGCGGTGGACCGCGCCGGTCGCTGGAGCGGCAGCTACGCCTCGTGGGGGCCGTTCATCGTCCGCACGCCGGTGCCCGCGAACCTGACGTACGCCCTGTTCAGCGGCTGGACCACGCCGGTCGTGCCGCGACCGACGAACGACGCCACGTTCGGCAGCTGCCCGCCGCCGACGTCGCTGACGGGCAACACGTCGTCGACGTACTGGAACATGGGCGGCACGAACAACGGCGAGCAGAGCACGGGCGCCGGCTTCCAGGCGCGCGTGTTCGCCGACGACGAATGGCAGTGGTGGGTTTCGTGGCCGGCCGTCGGCGCGGGCGGCCTGTACTACGCGCCGAACCAGGGCCCGATCAGCGTTCGCGGCGGGCGTCACACGTTCTCGGCCGTGCACGACGCGGCCGACGAGATCGCCGAGACGAACGAGGGCGACAACGCGTGGGGCCACCAGTGGATCTGGTCGCCGATGGACGTGACGGGCGTGTCCGTGACGAACCGCTTCGCGCCGCGGCATCGCACCGCCGGCTGGAGCAACGTCGTGGACGGGTCCACGCTCCAGTACAACGCCGACGGCCTGCGGTTCTCCACGTCGGGCTGGTGGAACGCGATCACGCTGCGTCCCACCGACACGTCGGTGGACTACGACCTGCGGCTGCACACGGCCTCGACGGGCCCCACGAACGGCTTCGACACCTACACGCAGTGGTCGAGCCGCGTGGGTGAGCTCGACGCGGTGCTCGTGAACCGCAACGTGCTCGGCTACACCACGTGGGACGTGGGCGTGGTCAACTGGGACGGCGGCCTCTCGGACTACAACTACGAGCACGTCCGCAGCATCGGCATCGGCTACGGGTCCACGTACTCCGCGACGATGGCCAGCGGCTCGTCCATGAACCTCTTCGAGGTCTACATGAACGCGAGCCAGGTCGGCGCCGTGAGCTTCGTGGTGCAGGTGACCGATCCCGACCCGGGCGCGGTGCCGCTGAAGATGCGGTGGCTCGACAGCACGTTCACCACCGGCGCGCTGTCGTCGCTCGCCGGGACCGCCGTGACCGACGCGAACGGTCTCGCTCGCATCGACGCGACCGTGGCGAACACGGGCTACCACGGCCTGATGGTGTACCGCGAGCTCGACGCGGGCACGGCGCCGGTGCACTACACCGTGCGCATCCACCGCACGCCGCCGGACTTCGTCCCGTACACCGCGGCGGGCTGGTACTCGCCGTTCGTGCCGCGTGCGGCGGCCGACGGCACCGGGGCATCGGTGCCGGCGCCCACCACGCTCAACGGCGACGTGGCGAGCACGTACTTCAACTTCGGCAACATCAACCAGAGCCCCACCGCCTCGGCGCCGCTCTACCAGGAGGCCTACGAGGACGGCGGCGCGTCGTCGTGGTGGATGTCGTGGGGCAGCTACCCCGCGAACGCGGTCGGCCTGTTCAACTGGACGACCGCGTGGACGGTCCGGGGCGGCCGGCACACGTTGTCGACGATCGAAGACCCGAACAACGACCAGGAAGAGATCTGGGAGAACAACAACGCGTTCGGCGAGCAGTGGATCTGGACGCCCACGACGCTCGCGTTGAACGCCTCCACGGTGCGCAGCGCACCGCCGGAGGTCACGGGTGGATGGGACCACGGCACCACCGGCTCCATCTACTGGAACTGCGACGCGTTGCGCACGCCGGTGTTCAGCTCGGCCGGCGGCTGGTGGGGCGCGCTCGCCATCATGCCGACCGGTTCGACGAGCGACTTCGATCCGCGCCTGCACGAAGTGTCGACCGGGGCGAAGAACGGCTTCGAGTCTCCGCTCGTGCAGTCGTACTTCGGAACCGGGCAGTCGGACTACGTGATGGGCAACTTCAACATCACCGCCTGGCGCGCATTCGACGTGGGCATCGTGAAGTACGGCACGGGCACCAGCTCCTACCGGGCCGAGGTCGTGGGTTCCACGTACCTGGGCACGCCGAACGGACGCTACGGCAACTACACGATCGGCCCGAACCAGATCCTCGACCTGTACGAGGTCTACCTGACGGCCGGCCGCTGGGGCGTCGACCTGTTCGGCGTGTCGGGTGGCGTGGACCTGGGCCTGACGCTGCACCCGAAGGACGTGGCGTACCTCTCCAAGAGCACGTCGCTGCCCGGCGGCGTCTCGTGGCTCGCCGGTGACGACGAGCGCGAGACGGTGATCGTGGACGTGCCCGCCACCGGCTACTACTGCGTGGCCGTGTGGAAGGTGGCGTCCGACGATCTGCCGCGCACGGCCACGTACCTGCTGCAGTTCGAGCACGGCAGCGTGGACGCGCCCGAGCGGCCCACGGGCGCCACGGCGTTCCGCGGCGTGTCGCCGAACCCGGTGCGCACCTCCACCGCGGTCCAGTTCGAGCTGGCCCGCGAGCAGGACGCCACGATCGAGGTGTTCGACCTGCACGGCGCGCGCGTGCGCACGCTGTCGAGCGGCCGGCTCGGCGCGGGCGTGCATCGCGTGGAATGGCGGGGCGACGACGAGGCGGGCCGCGGCGTGGAGCCGGGCGTCTACCTCGTGCGCTTCCGCTGCGAGGAGCGGGTCGATCAGCGCAAGGTGATCAAGCTCCGGTAGGCGCGACGTCGACCGGAAACGGCGAGGCCGGGGCGAGCGATCGCCCCGGCCTCGTGCGTTCGATGCGGCGGATCAGCGCCGCGCCGGCCCGGCCAGCCACTTCTCGCGGCCCACCAGCCACAGCGCCAGCGTGATCACCACGAACGGGATCATCGCCAGCAGGTCGGCGTTCGGGCCCGCGAAGAACGGGTTGTTCGCTTCCGCCCAGTGCGCGATCCGCGAATCGACCTGGTCGGCCGCGCCCGCGAGGAACGCGATCACGATGCCGGCGATCGCGCCACCCGCGATGTAACCCGACGCCATCAGCACGCCCGGGCTCTTGTCGGCCTCGGCCGCGAGCTGCGCCTCGGTCAGGCCCTTGCCTTCGAGCTGCTTGTTGCGCGCGCGGTCCACCAGCCAGCGCACGGCGCCGCCCGCCAGGATCGGCGTCGACGACGACAGCGGCAGGTACACGCCCACCGCGAACGCGAGCGACGGAATGCCGCTCATCTCCAGCACCACGGCGATCATCACGCCGAACAGCACGAGCCCCCACGGCAGCTGGCGATCCAGGATGCCGCGGATGATGTACGACATCAGCGTGGCCTTGGGCGCGTCGAACTTGCGCACCGTGCTGCCGTCCGGGCGCGTGTCGTACTGGCCGTTGATGCCCGGGTCCGCCAGCCACACGGCCTGGCCCGCGTCGTTCACGAGGTACTTGCCCGCCGGGCCGCCCACGTCGTCGGTCTTGTGCCACACGTGGTAGGACTTCGTGTCCTGGTTCGCCTGCGGACCGCGGATCGACTCCATGCGCGGCGGCAGCTTCGCCACGTCGGTGGTGAGCCCCGCCGGCGCCACCTGCTGCGCCGACACGTACACCGTGGCCGAGTCGTTCAGCTTGAGCAGGATCGGCCCGATCACGAGCGCCGAGACCAGCGAGCCGATCAGGATGGCGATCTGCTGGTAGCGCGGCGTGGCGCCCACGAGGTAGCCGGTCTTCAGGTCCTGGCTCGTGGTGCCGCCGTTGGACGCCGCGATGCAGACGATGCCGCCCACCGACAGCGCGGTGACGTACCACACGCCGCCGACCCAGCCCACCACCAGGAAGATCAGGCACGTCAGGAGCAGCGTGGCCACCGTCATGCCCGAGATGGGGTTCGACGACGAGCCGATCTCGCCCGTGAGTCGCGACGACACGGTGACGAACAGGAAGCCGAAGATGACGATCATCGCCGCGCCCAGCAGGTTCATGTGCAGCGGCTTCGCGAGCAGGATCGCGATCATCAGCACCGCGATGCCCGCGAACACGAACGTCATCGGCAGGTCGTTCTCGGTGCGGTGCGCGCTGGCCGCGGCCTTGCCGCCGCGCACGTCGCGCAGCCCCTCGCGCAGGCCGTGCACGATGATCGGCAGCGAGCGCACCAGGCTGATGATGCCGCCCGCGGCCACCGCGCCGGCGCCGATGTACAGGATGTACGCGCCGCGGATCTGCCCCGGGCTCATCTCGGAGATCGGGATCGTGCCCGGCGCGAGCGGGCCCGGGATCGCCGAGCCGAAGAACTTGATCAGCGGAATCAGCAGCAGGTACGCGAGCACGCCGCCCGCGCACATCACGGCCGAGATCTTCGGGCCGATGATGTAGCCCACGCCGAGCAGTTCGGGCGAGATCTCCGCCGCCACCGAGCCGGACTCGAGCGGCTTGCCGAACACCTTCTCGGGCACGTCCTTCCACAGGCGGCCCGCGCTCATCGCGGTCTTGTACAGCAGGCCCAGCCCGAAGCCGGTGAAGATCGTGCGCGCGTTGACGCCCGCGCCCGAGCCCGCCGCTTCCTCGGCGCGCGCCGA
>JBGAMH010000053.1:0-20571 GCA_044223135.1 Candidatus Eiseniibacteriota bacterium
GGGGGCGAGGGGCATGGCGAACCTCCCGGGGGGACGAGATGGGTCGTTTGCAGCCTGAGACTGGCGCGAAGCGTAGGCGCGCGCTCTCCGGCGGGGCAACGGCGAACTCGCGGCAATGGTCCTTCCTCCGGGCGAATCCGTGCCGGCTGCGCCTCCCCGGTGCCGAAAGCCCGCAACCGGGGTCCAAGGACTCGGAGTTTCACGTCACCACACCGCATTGCGGTCGTATGCTCGCCACCGGCGCGCGGGTCCCGCGCGCGTCGTCGGTCCACCCTCAGGACTCCCACGAGTCGGGCGATCCCCATGACGCTCACTCGACGTGCATGGCTTCGCACCGCGGTGCTGGGTGCGGGAGCGCTCGCCGCCGGCCCGCTGCTCGGCTGCCACGGACCCGTGCGCGAGGACCTCGACGAGAGCCTGCCCGCCTCGGGGCGCGTCCCTCACCTGGATCCGCTCGTGACCGAGCTGCTGCGCTGGGCGTCGCTCGCGCCGAGCAGCCGCAACACGCAGCCGTGGACGGTCCGACTGACCGCGCCGGACCGCGCCGTGCTGGGCCTCGATCCGGCGCGCCGGCTGACGGCGCTCGATCCCGACGACACCGAGTCGCTGATCGGGCTCGGCGCGTTCGTCGAGAACTTCGCGATCGCGGCCGGTGTGCGCGGGCTGCGCGTGGACGCGCGTGCGCGCGACACGCTCGCCAACCCGGGCGAAGTCGTGGACCTCGAGTGGCACGTGGCGCCGCCGAAGGAGGACGAACTCGACCGGCTCACCGAGCGACGCACGCTGCGCGCGGGCTATTCCAGCCAGCCGCTGCGGCCGGCAGACCTGCGCGCGCTGGTCGAGCCGCTCGAGGGGCACGTGCACGTGGTGGACCCGCGATCGAGCGACGGCCGGTGGGTGCGCGACGGCGCGGTGGAGGCGACGCGACTGCAGAGCGAACGCCGCCAGACGCAGATGGAAGTCGCGAGCTGGCTGCGCTGGCGTGACGACGACGCGCGCCGCCATCGCGACGGGCTCACGCCCGAGTGCATGGAGATCGAAGGCCTCTCCAACTGGTGGGCGCGGAGCACGTACTCGCGCACCACCGCGCTCACCCCGGGGTACGCGCGCCGCACGGTGGAGACGGTGCGCCGGCGCGCTTCGCAGTGTGGCGCATGGCTCGTGGTGACCGGCGAGGACGACAGCGTCGCGTCGCGGGTCGAGACGGGCCGGCGGTTCGAGCGCATGGCGCTGTTGCTGCGCGGCCTCGGCCTGGCGGCGCACCCGATGACGCAGGTGCTCGAGGAGCCGGCGCTGCGCGCGGATCTCGTCCGCTCGCTGCGGCTCTCCGAGCCGCCGCGGCTGCTGCTGCGCGTGGGCTACGTCGCGCAGCAGGACGTGCCGGTGAGCCTGCGCCGGCCGGTGAGCTGGTTCGTCACGGCGTAGGCGCGCGGGCGCCCCGCACGCGAAACCGCCGCCCCGGCTTCCCGGAGCGGCGGTTCGTGTCTTCTCGCTTCGCGCCGTCGCGCGGCGCGTCAGTTGCGCGTGGCCACCGTGCTCTGGGACCCGTCGGCGTCTTCCATCACCCAGCGCACGCCCTTGCTGCACGGGCACGTGCCGCCCACGCGCTTGAGCTTGGGCATGCTCCTGGAAGCGTCCTGCGCGCTCAGTTCGCCCGCGGCCACCTTGCGGATGGCTTCGGCGTACAGGCGCATGTCGCGGCTGGCGATGTAGCCCTCGTTCAGGTTCTTCGCCAGGTAGCGCAGGTAGTCCTCGACGTCGCTGAACACCTCGCCGTCGATGCCCACCATTTCGAACGCATGCACGCCCTTGCGGCGGAAGAAGCGCTTGTCCGGCACGCGCAGCAGGTCGGTCCAGGCGAGCCCGTGATGCGTGCCGCGCGACTTCTGCAGCTCGTCGAGCACCGCCTCGGCCTTGTCGGGCGCGTAGTCGGGGAAGCGCGCGCGGATGTAGCGCGTGTTCACGTCGCGGATCATCTTCTTCAGCTCGTCGTGGTAGGCCGACGAGGCTTCGTCGTTCTTCATGTCCTTGAAGCCGAACTTCACGTTGGTGTCGCCGCCGCGCTCGTCGCCGAACATCTCGAGCCCGCGCGGGATCCACTTGTTCAGGGAGTGCTGCATCATCGGCATGGTGGTGAACACGTCGCCCTGCGCGGCCTTCTGCGCCCAGCGCCGCATCGGGATCACGCCCGCGGCCAGGTGGAACGCCTCCTCGCGCAGCATGGGCGGCATGCTGTCGGCCATCGGCTTGTACGCGCACACCTTCTGCATCGTGAGCTGGTACTTGCCCACGCGGTCGATGCACGCGGCGAACACCACGTTGTCGGTGTACGAGTCGTAGTCGAGGTTGAACGCGTCCAGCACGTGGCTGCCGGTGGTCATCGACAGGATCTCTTCCACCATCTGCTCGCCGGTGACGCCGCCCGACACGTGGCTCCAGTCCTGGCTCAGCAGCAGGTGCAGCATCTGGTAGCCGTGGCGAAGCTCCTCGGCCATCACGCGCATGGTCCAGAACTTGTCTTCGTCCTCGGGGGCGCGGTCCACGGTGCCGGCGTGCTGCTGGATGGAGCCGAACTCGGTGGAGGCCTGCGCCTTGATGATGGCCAGCAGGTGCTTGGCCTGCTCGGGCGTGAGGTCCTCGGGTTTCACCTTCTTCTTCTCGCCCTTGAAGTCCCCCACCTGGATCACGTCGGTGGTGCCCAGCTCCATCTTGGCGCACAGGCAGAACTGCTCGTCCTTGGGGAAGTACTTGTCCCAGTACTTCAGCAGCAGGTCGTAGTCCTTGAAGTTGTGACGATGCCAGTGCTCCACGGCATCGTGGTACTTCTTCGGCAGATCGACGTTCTCGACCTTCAGCGACATGGGCGCGCTCCTCTCAGATCTTGCGTTCGAGCGCGACGAGCGGTGAATCCCCGAAGCCGATCGCCTTCAGGAAGCCCGTGAGCGCCGTGTCGTTGCGGTCCACCAGCGTGCGAACCGAGCCCGCGCCCTCCTTGCGGAAGTGCGCGCAGATCGCCTCGAACATCTTTCGTCCCAGTTCCTTGCCCCGGTAGTCGGGGTCGATGCCGAAGCGCTCGATCCAGCCGCTCGGCTCCTCGAGCCCGAATTCTCCGGCCCGGCAATCCCCCAGCATGAAGCCCACCACCCTGCCGTCGGCCTCGGCCACCTGGGAGGCACCCGGGTCGCGGCGGGTGTAGAACATGACCCGCTGCTCCCAGACGTCCGGTCGGTAGATGCCAGTAATCTTTTCGTCGATCCGGACGATACCGTTGAGGTCCAGCTCGTCGAGCGGCCGGATTCTCACGTCGGCGGTGACTTCGGTCATGGTCGCCTCCGGTGGGGGCACGAGTCGGGTACGCGAAACGGCGGGAAAGCTAGCAGATCCGGCCCCCCGGACGGCACGAAGATCGCCGGGCGCCGGCAGGCGAGGAACGAGTCGCAGCGGATCCCGGACGGCAGGCCGGGAATCGCGCCCGGGTGCAGGGTTGACCGTTCGGCGGGCAGAGTTGGTGGGGCCACGCCCGGGGGCGAGCGTGGCGGGAGGGTCTGGCATGAAGTGGCCGCTCGAAAAGCGCATCCGCGAAGGGCTCCGGGCGTTCCGTCGCTCCCGCAGGAGTGACGGGCACGGCCCGTCCACGCTCGCATTGCTGTCGGGCGTGCTGCTGCTGGCGCTGCTGCCGTGGCTCGGCGCGTGGTGGGAGGCGGGCGCGCTGCCGACCGACGGGCGCGAGTTCATCGCCAGCTCGGTGGCGTCGGCGATCGCGATCGGCTTCGGCCTGTGGGTGCTGCGCCTGCTGCGCAACGAGCGGAAGCTGGTGCGCGAGCACATGACGAACCTGGAAACGCTCACGCTGACCGATCCGCTGACGGGCCTGGGCAACCGCCGCTCGCTGGAGCGCGACCTGACGCGCGCCGTGATGCGTTCGCGCCGGCTCGACATTCCGCTCACGCTGCTGTTCCTGGACGTGGACGACCTCAAGATCGTGAACGACCGCTTCGGCCACGCCGAGGGCGACGCGACGCTGCGCGTGGTGGGCCAGGTGGTGCGCAGCGGCTCGCGCGAGGCGGTGGACGCCGGCTACCGCGTGGGAGGCGACGAGTTCGTGGTGATCCTGGTGGCCGACCGCGTGGGCGCCGAGGTGGTGGCGCGCCGCATGCTGGGCGCGTTCATCGAGCGCTCGCCACACGCGAGCACGTTCAGCGTGGGCGTGGTGGAGTGGGACGGCCGCGCCAGCGTGAGCGAGCTGCTGAACGAGGCGGACCGGCTGATGTACCGCAACAAGCACATGGGCCGCCGCGTGCCGATGCACGAGCGCGAAGAGGAAGAGCTGGAGTAGGGGACGCGTCGGTCGACTCGACCTTCCAGCTTCAGGACGACGGCGTCATCGACCCGTGCGCGCCCCGGGCCGGAATCGCAAACTCCGGCGGGCGCGGCGAGGAGGCGGCGAGCGCGTTCGGCGGGCCCCGGCGTGTACCCGGCCCGGCTGTCGGCGGGCGGTGAGCGGGCGAGCACGAAGGTCATCTGCCTGCATGACGTCGGGCGCGCCGCGGAACGGGCGCATTTTCGTCCACGTCCGGCCTGAGGCTGCGGTAACGTGCGCGCGTCCTTCCTCCGATCCTCCCACCCTCCTCTCGGAGTGCTTCGATGCGCATCCGCCGTATCACGTTCGCCTGTGCCGCGATCCTCGCTCTCACGCTCGCCACTGGCGCGAACGCGCAGCTGGGCGGGCTCGGCAAGGGCCTGCTCAAGAAGGCCACCGACAAGGCCGCGAAAAAAGCCGTCGACAACGCCATGCCCGAAGGTCCCGCATCCACGACCGGCGCGTACGCCCCCGCGGTCATCGGCACGCCGCTGTCGGCCGACACGCTCGACCTGGCGCTGCGCGGGCTGAACGCCATGAGCGCGCACCTCGCGCCGATCGCGCCGTTGTCCGCGCGCCGGCAGGAGCTGTACGAGAAGCTCAGCCAGTCGCAGAGCACGAACGAGAAGGCACGCGAGCGTTACGACGAGTCCGCCCGCAAGGTCGCCGACTGCCAGGACCAGTTCTTCGACGCGCTCGACGATCAGCGCGAACAGGACATGCAGAAGAAGATGGCCGAGATGCGCGGCGACCAGAAGAAGATGGCCGAGATGGCGAACGCAGCCGCCGAACTGGCGCGGCGCTCCGGCGAGCTGCAGCAGAAGGGCGATATGGCCGGCGCCGAGAAGCTGCAGCGCGACTTCTACGCCAGGATGTTCGGCGTCGACTTCAAGGCCGACACGGCGGCGGCGGTGGCGAAGTGCGGCCCGCGGCCGCCCAAGCCCGCGTTCCTCGTGGAGCAGGAGAAGATGTCGAAGGAGATCGACTCGATCGGCGAGCAGATCCGCGAGCGCGAGAGCGCCGCCGAGAGCGTGGGCGCGAAGGCTTCGGGCCTCTCGCCGCACCGATTCGCCCTGGCGCGCGAACGGCTCTACACCTGGCTCGGCGACACGTCCGGAGGCAGGCCGTCGAAGAACTTCTCGTCCGAGGAGAACGGGCTCTTCTCGGCGCACCGCGCCGAGATCGAGAAGGGCTTCGCCTCGAACCGGTGATCGCGCTCCGGCGTCACACGCTCGCGGCGGCGCTCACGCTGCTCGCGAGCGCAGGACCGGTCGCCGCGTTCGCGCAGGGCCTGCCACCGTCGTCGCTGGCGTTGCGAACGCGCGCCGGCTGGTCCACGTGGTGGCGCTCCACCGATTCGACTGGCGCGTGGCTGCGCTCGCGCGCGCTCGCCGAGGCCGTGCGTTGGCGGCCGGGCGCCGACGGCGTTGCGTGGGGCGAGATCGAACTGGCCGGAAGCCGCGAGGCGTGGCGCACGCGCCTGGTGGTGGCGCGGCTCGATCCCGCGCGGCTGGACCTGCGGCTCGAGGCCGATGGCGTACCGGGTCGGAGCACGCGCTGGACGATCGATCGTGCGGACACGCGTGCCGTGCTCGCGGCGAACGCGGGCCAGTTCCTGCATACGCAGCCGTGGGGCCGCGTCGTGATCGACGGACACGAGACGCTGCCGCCGGGTACCGGCCCGCTCGTGAGCACGTTCACGATCGACGAGCAGCGCGCGATCCGCTGGCATCACGCGGGCGCTCCGGGCGGACACGCGCCCGGCGTGCGCTGGGCGTTCCAGTCGTATCCCACGCTACTCGCGAACGGACACGTCCCCATGCCACTCGCGGCGGAAGGGCTCGGCCTGGACGTGCACCACCGCGATGCGCGCGCGGCGCTGGGCCAGTTGCCGGACGGGCGGTTGCTCGTGGCGTTGACGCGCTTCGACGCGCTCGGCCGCTCGCTCGGCTTCGTGCCGTTCGGGCTGACCGCGCCCGAGATGGCGGCGGTGATGGCATCGCTGGGCGCGAGCGAGGCGGTGATGCTGGACGGCGGCATCTCGGCTCAGATGCGCGTGCGCGACGGGCGCGGGCGCACGCATCGCTGGGGTGGCATGCGATCGGTGCCGCTCGGGCTCGTCGCGTTGCCGCGATGAGGCCGCCCGCGCCCCGTCGCGGCGCGAGTGCTCGCGTTCAGCGCGCCAGCAGCACCACGCGCCGCGTGACCGTCGCGCCGCCGGACGAGAGACGCGCGAGGTAGATGCCCGGCGGCGTGTGCTCGTCCCGCCACGTGGCGCGGTGCCAGCCGTTTCCCTCGGGCGCGTGCGCGAGCCCGGCGAGGCGGCGCCCGAGCACGTCGAAGACCTCGAGCACGGGCGCTTCGGGGGCGCTCGAGCGGAATCGGAACGTGACCGGGCCGCGCGCGGGCACCTCGTGCACGCGCAGCTCGAGCGCGGCATCGCGGTCGGGCGGCGATGGGGCGCCCACCGTGCCCGCCGGGTTGCGGAGCACGGAGAGGACGCCGGCGAACGGCCCAGTCGCGACGATGTCGCGCCAGCCGTCGCCGTCCATGTCGGCGATCACGCAGTCGACGGCCCGGTAGGGGAGCTCGATGTCCGACTCGAACTCGAGTGCTCCGCCACCGAGCCCGCGGTACACGGTGAGCACGCTGTCCCCGTCGGGGTAGCCGGTCGCGACGACGACATCGGGCCATCCGTCGCCATCGAGGTCGCCCGCATCCATGCCGCGCGGACGCGAAGCCGTGGGATACACGAGCCCCGCGGCGAACGTCCCGTCGCCATGGCCGAGCAGCACGGTGAGTGTCGCCGCGTCGACGTTGCTCACGAGCAGGTCGGCGTTGCCGTCGCGGTCGAGGTCGGCGATGCCGAGCCCGACCGGCGCCGCGCCGGCCGAGAATGCGGTGGCCGGGCCGGGAGTATGCGAACCGTCGCCGAGGTGCACCGACACCGCCGCGGCTCCGAAGCTCGCCACGGCGAGGTCGAGGTTGCTGTCGCGATCGAAGTCGGCGGCGCCGAGCTGGTGCGGCGTCGCGCCCGACGCGGTCTCGATCACGGCGCCGAATCCGCCGCCCGCGAGCGCCGGCAGCACGGCGAGCTTGCTGCCAGCCTCCTTCGAGACCGCGATGTCGCGTCGGCCGTCGCCGTCCAGGTCGGCCACCGCGAGCGAGACGAGGCCGGGGCCCGCGGGGTACGCGGTGCGCGCCGCGAAGCCGCCGTCACCGAGGCCGCGCAGCACGGTGACTCCCGAGCCCGCGTAGTCCGGCGTCGCAAGATCGGGGATGCCGTCTCCCGTCACGTCGGCCATCTGCACGTCCTGCGGTTCGCCGAACACCGCGTAAGACTGGAACGGCGCGAGCGTGCCGCCGGCCTGGCCGAGCAGCACGCGTACCGCCGAGGCGGCCGAGTTCGCCACGGCCACGTCGGGGCGGCCGTCGCCGTTCAGGTCGCCGACCGCGATCGTGTGGTTGAAGCCGCCACCGCTCGGGAAGTGCTGAGCCGTCCACGGCATCGCGCCGCAGCGGGCCGGCGTCGGGCCGGAGATCAACGCGAGCAGCACGGCCAACGGCAGTGCCACGCGCCCGATGCGCACGTCGAGGTCGGGCAAGGAGGTCGCTCCAGGGCGAGCCCGAGCGCGGCCGTCTCGGGGCGGTTCGCTTCGGCGGCGGTGCGTGAACGTCGCGGCCCGGTCACGCTAGCACGCGGGCGGGGCCGGACGGGCGGGATTCGCGACTTCCGGTCGCGCACGCGAATGGGCACGCGGGCGGGTCGGCCGTTCGCCCGGGCCGTTGGCATGGACGCGGTCCACCGCGGCGCCCGTGCCCGCGCAAAGCGGTGTGCTTGGAGTGCGGCGCGGACTGCCCTCACGGACCGCAACGGCCTCGGCATCGCCGGGCCTCGTGCATGCGCGAGCCTGATTCGCGCACGCTCTCCCCGGCGAATGCCCCGCTTTCCCCGCGCCCGCACCGCCTTCCCCGCTGCATCGCGTCCGGGGCCTCCGCTACACTCGCGGCCGCTCGTTCACCCCCGCCCGGAGGTCCCCATGGTCCGCAAGCTGCCACCCTTCTTCGTCGCGCTCGCCCTGGTGAGCGGCGCCTCGTACGTGATCGCCAGCACGATGTACCACACGGGTCCCGACCCGTCGTACACGGGCGCGCCCGAAGTCGCCGGCGTGCCGGCCGAGCATCCGTGCAGCGTGTGCCACTACGTGGTGGACCAGAACAACCTCGATGCGGGCAACGGCTACGTGCGCATCCTCGACGTGCCGGCCACGTACGTGGCAGGGCAGACGTACACATTGCGCGTGGAGCTCGACTGCGATTCCACGCGCGCGAACGCGACGCGTCACTGGGGCTTCCAGCTCACGGCCTACAAGGCGTCCGACGGCCAGGGCGCGGGCACGTTCATCGTGCCCAGCACCGACTCGCTGCAGATCGTCACCGGCTTCAGCACCGATCCGTGGGCGTCTCGCAACTACATCGAACATCGCGAGGCTGCCATCCAGGAAGGCGTCGACGGCCCGGTGCAGTGGTCGTTCCAGTGGCAGGCGCCGGCCACCGCCAGCGGCACCATCTACTTTGCCGCCGCGGGCAACGCCACCAACGGCAACTTCGACACGGACGGTGACTGGGTCTACACGGCGGTCGACTCCACGGTCGACCTGACCACGCCCACGAAGCCCGTCAGCTGGGGCCAGATCAAGGCGAAGTACCGGCAGTGAGTCCCCGGCGCGGCGCCGGCGCCGCACGCGCGACGCTCGCGCTGGGCCTGCTCGTTTCGCTCGCGGGGTGCGCGGGCCCGCTGCACGTGGGCGCCGCGCGCCGGCACGCGCTCGATCACGCCATCTTCGTGCGCGCCGACGGCGAGCCGGCTTCGCTCGTGGACGAGCACGGCCGGCCGCTGTTCCCGGCCGACTCGCTCGTGGGCGACGCGGGCGTCGAGCCGTCGCGCGGCGCGATCGCCCGCGCGAGCGGCTTCGAGCGCGCGCGCGACACGCTGCGGCACGCGGTCACGCCGGCACCGCCGGCGGTCAACTACGACTACGGCCGCTACGTGGAGCGGATGCTCGCGAACCTGCGCTCGGACCGCGGCGCCGACACGGTGGTGCTGTTCATCCACGGCGGCCGCAACCCGCTCGCGGGCGCGCTCAAGAACACGGTGAAGGTGGCGGACTCGCTCGCGGGTTCGCACCGCTGGCCGATCTGCGTGAACTACGAGACCGCCGACCTCAGCTCGTACGGTGAACACCTCGCGTGGGTGCGGCCCGACCGGCGCGGCTGGCTGGAGCGCCGCTGGGTGGAACTGGGCATTCCGTTCCGTGTCACGTTCGACGTCGGCCGCGCGGCCGTGCGCACGCCGCTCACGCTGTACCAGGAGATCTCGCGCGAGTTCAGCGCGTGGCGCTACGTGCGCGGCCGCTTCCCGGTGCCGCCCACGCCGCTCGACAGCGTGGCGGGCCTGCGCTACCGGCTGGGCGAGTACCACGAGGGTGGCGGCACGTCGGCGGCGATCGCGGTGGGGCTGCCGGTGGCGATTCCGCTGCGCACGGTGTGGAACACGGCGGTGGACGCGTTCGGCCCGGGCGAGTGGGAGAGCATGCGACGCCGCTCCACGGCCATGTTCGATCCGGAGTGGTCGTACGCGCTCGCGGGCCGCATGCGCGCGCCGCGAGCACCGCAGGGCGCGCTCGCACTGCTGGTGGACGGCCTCGTGGCGTGGCAGGCGCAGGACCCGCGTCGCGACGTGATCCTGGTGAGCCACAGCACGGGCAGCATTGTGGCGTGCGAGCTGCTGGCGCGTTACCCGCAGCTGCGCGCCTCCGAGCTGGTGTTCATGGGCTCGGCGTGCACCGTGCGGGAGTTCCTGGGCAAGGCCGTGCCGTGGATGCAGCAGAGCGCACACGCGCGCACGCGCTGCACCATCCTCACGCTGCATCCCGCCCTCGAGCTGCGCGAAACGCTCGGCCCGCGCTGGTCGCCGCTCTTCTACCGTGGCTCGCTGCTGGTGTGGCTCGACGACTTCCTCGCGCCCACGGGCGGCGTGCTCGACCGCACGCTCGGGCGCTTCGACAACATCGTGGCGGCGTCGGGCCAGCTGCCGCCGGGTGTGCGCGAGCGCGTGTTCGTGCGAGGCTTCGGCAACCGCGAGCACGAGCCGGGCCGGCTGGTACCCACGTGGCACAGCGCGTTCGCGATGGCCGAGAGCCGATGGTGGGAGGGCAGCGAGTGGACGAAGCTCGAGCCGGACAGCACGGCGCGATGACGCTCATCGCACGGACGCTCGCCGCGCTGTGTGCGACGTGCGTGCTCGGCGCCGCCGTCGCGTGGGCCGCTCCGGCCGCTCCGAAGCGCGTGGCGCCGAAGCCCGCGCCGCGCGTCGCCGACGGCGCGGCGGACACGCTCGCGTGGGTCGGCCCCGACGCGATCACGTTGCGCGACCTGCGCCAGCGCCTCGAGCTGATGCCGTTCGCGGGCCGCAGCGGCGGGCGCGATGCCGACACGGTCAAGGCGCTGGCGCTCGAAGCGCTGATCGCCGAGAAGCTGCTGGCGCGCGAGGCCGACGCGCGGCAGCTGGGCGAGCAGGGCGCGTCGGCGCCGCTGCCGCGCATGCGTGCCGCGCTCGAGAGCGCGCTGCTGCGCGACGCGCTCTACCGCCGCGAGATCGCCGGCCGCGCGCAGGCCGCGCCGGCGCAGATCGATTCGCTGCTGCGCACGTGGCCCGCGCGCGGCAGCGCCGCGCGACGCCGGCAGGCCGCGGCCGACACGCTGCGCATCGCCAACGAAGAGGCGCTCGCGCGCGAGTTCGCGGCGCGCGTGCTGGGCCCGCAGCAGGCGCGCGTCGAGCAGGAGCCGTTCCTGCGCCTGTCCGACACGCTGCGCGCGGTGATCGCCTCGGCCGACAGCGCGCACCGCGTGCCCGGCGGCTGGCGCATCGCCGGCGACGACCTGGACGCCGCGATGGCCCGGCTGCAGCCGTGGCTCGGCGTCACGCTGGTGCGGCTGGGCGCCGACAGCCTGTCGCTGGGAGCGGGCGTGGAGAGCATGCGGTTCCAGCGTTTCACCGTGGAGTCGCTCGGCCGCCGCGCGTTCGCGATCGAGCTGAACCACGGGATGCGCGCCGTGGTGGAGGGCGAGCTGCTCGCGCGCGAGGCTCGCCGGCGAGGGCTCGCCGCCGACCCCGAGCTGCAGCGCGAGCTGCGGCTGTGGACCGACGCGTGGAAGGCGCAGCTCGCGCGCTCGGCGCTCGCCGGGGACGTGCGCACGAGCGACGACGAGGCGCTGCGCTGGTTCGCGCGCACCAACCCCGAACGGGCGCTCGCGAGCTGCGAGCTGAGCGTGCAGGAGGTGCTGTGCGCCGGAGAGCCCGAGGCGCGCGAGGTGCTGGCGGCGCTGCGCGCGGGCGCGCCGTTCGATTCGGTGGCGCGCGACCGCACGCGGCGTGCGGCGTGGGAGGCCGCGGGCGGGCGCAGCGGCTGGTTCGCCGCCGGCGAGCAACGCGAGCTGTCGCGCCGCGCGCTCGCGGCGCCGCTCGATTCGCTCGCCGGGCCCGTGCGGCTGGCCGAGGGCGTGAGCGTGTTCCGCGTGCTCGGCCGCCGGCTCGCGCTCGCGGGCGGTGGCACGGCGCTCACGATGGACCACCTGCGCGACGCGCAAATGCGCGACGACCGGGCCGCGCGCGCCGACGCGGCGCTGGCGGACCTCGTCGCACGCGCGCACGTGCGTCGCGATCTCGCCCGGCTGCGCGCCGCACAGGTGTCGAACGTCAACATGCTCACGAAACGCTCGCTCGGCTTCGGCGGCGAGATGCTGGCGGCGCCGATGCTGGTGCCCGCGCGCATCCGCGAGCTGCGGCCGGCGCTGCCCTGACACGCCCGAGGAGGCATCGATGAAGCACTGGCTGTTGATCTACGAAGTCGGCCCCGAATACATGGAGCGCCGCGCCGAGTTCCGCGGCGTGCATTTGAAGCTGGCGTGGGAGGCGGCCGATCGCGGCGAACTGCTGCTGGGCGGCGCGCTGCAGTCGCCGAACGGCCTCGTGCAGCGCTGGTCGGTGCGCGAATGGACCACCGTGGCGGGCGAGGGCGCGGCGAACCCGATCCGGCCGTAGCGGCCCGCCGCGGGCGCGGGTGCGATCCCGGCCCGCGCGCGGACCGCCGCGCTCAGCGCAGGCGGCGGCGAAGCAGGATCAGGTCGCGCGCGTCGTCGCAGTCGCCCCAGCCCACGGGCTCCCAGCCGCCCTTCGGGTCGCGGGCGCCCAGCGACTTCGCGTCGCGATCGAGGTCCTCGGCGAGCTCCTCCACCTCGTCCACGAGGTTCGAGTAGTCGCCGCGGTGGAGCGCGTTGAGCTGCCCGCTCACGAACGACGCCCACGTGTCGCCCAGGTGCACGACGAACGAGTGCTGCCAGCCCTTGTCGTGGAACTCGTGACGCAGCACCGACAGGTCGACCACCATCGCCTGCATGCGTCCGCCGCGCAGGCTCTCCGATCCGGCGATGGGAGCCGCCAGGATCGAGGTGGTGGTGATGGCGAGGCACACCGCGGTCGCCAGTCTCATGGGACCCTCCGTCTCGCGCGAAGCGCGGACTTCGGGGAGCGACGGAAGCGTCGCGCGGGCGCAGGCCGCGCGTGTCACGCGGCCGTCAGAAATGGCGCCACGTGCGCCGCCGGGAGTCGGCCCGGAACGCGCCGGGCCCCGCGTCGCCGCGGAGCCCGGATCGCGCGTTCGGTTGCAGGTCCCGCCTCTACCGCAGCAGCACCACCCGCGTGGTGCGCGTCTGGCCGCCGGCGCGCACTTCGGCGATGTAGGCGCCCGGCGGCAGCGGCTGGCCCGAGCGCCCGGTGCCGTTCCAGCGCACCTCGTGCGGGCCCGCGTCCACCATGCGGTTCAGCGGCTCGGCCACCACGCGGCCCGCCGCGTCGTACACCCGCACGCGCGCGATCGACGGCCGCGCCAGCGCGAACGCCAGCACCGTCGAGCCCGCGAACGGGTTCGGCCGGCTGGGGAACAGCGCCAGGCCGCCACCGGTCTGCGCCGGCGCGGTGGGCGCGTCCAGCGTGCCGCACGCGCTCAGCGCGCCGAAGCGCACCTCGCCCGTGCCGTTGTCCGTCCACGCGAGGAACGGTTCGTCGGCGGCGCTGCGATCCATGGTCACCGACGCGGTCGCGCCCGAGGCCACGGGTTCACGCGTCCACGCGGGGCCGGTCTTCGTGGCGAACTTCACCTGCGACGTGGCCGCATCCACGTACGCGATCCGCGGCTGGCCGAACGTGTTGTGATCGAGCGACGAGCGCGCGCCGGGATCGCCGGCGCCGTCCACCACTTCGATCGCCCACGCGCCCGGCGTGCCGGTGGCGTACTTGAGCGCGCGCGCACCCGTGGTGGCGTTGCGGTAGCTCATCGACAGCACGCCCTCGCGCCAGCGCAGCGACGGCGCCACGCCCACGGTGCCGGTGGTGTCCACTGCCTCGGTGGTCCACGCGCCGCCCGTCCAGCGCGCCAGCTTCAGGTCGCCGCGCGTGCCGTCGAAGTACGCGATGAACGGCTGCCCGGTGGCGTCGGTGGCGAGCGAGCTCTGCGCGCCCTGCGTGCCGGTGGTGTCCACCACCTGCACGGCCCACGTCGCGCCGGTCCTGCGCGCGTACTTGAGGTCGCCGTGCGGGCCGTCGAAGTAGCTCACGTGCAGCTGCCCGAGTCCGTCCACGTGCAGCGCCGGCGACGCGCCGACGCCGCCGGCCTCGACCGTTTCGGTCTGCCAGCCGGCGCCGTCGTTCCACGCGTGCACGAGCCGCCCGACCGTGGCGTCGAAGAACGCCACGTGCGGATGCAGGTCGAGGTCCATCACCAGCGACGGCGCGGCCTGCGTGCCGATGCCGGTGGCGATCGGCGTCGACGACCACGCGTAGCCGTCCCACGACGCGAAGCCGAGGTTGCCGGTGGGCGTGCCGTAGACGATGAACGGCCGGCCGGTGGAGTCGTTCGCGGCCACCGAGCTGCCGGTGCCCGCGAAACCGGTGCCGCGCGCGCAGAACGGCCCCACTCCGGGCGTGCCCAGCGTGAACGGCGCCGACACGAACGACGGCGACAGCGCGCCGCTGCCCGCCAGCTCCAGCCGCCCGACGCCGAACGCGCCGTTCTGCAGGTTCGGCGCCCACGCCACGGTGAAGATCGGGCCCGTGTAGCCGCCCGGCGGCACGACCAGGTTCAGCCCCACGAACGGCGCGGCGAAGTCGATCGTGAACGACTCCGACTCCGGCGACATGCCGAAGTCGATCCCCGCGTCGAACGCGAGCGGTGCGCCCGTGTCGTTCGTGATCGTGCCGCTGTAGGTGACCACGTCACCGGGTCCGCCCACCTGGTCGGCGTTCGTCAGCACGAGCGACCAGCTCTGCACGGCGCCGGCGTTCGCCGACACGGCCATCGCCAGCGTGATCATCAGCGCGCCCAGCACGGCGAACACGCCGCGCGGCGCGGAAGCCCGGAGTCCGATGCGCCCGTTCATCGCCGCACCTCGCTCTCCAGCACCGCGGCCGGTTCGGGTTTGCGGGGCGCCTTCCAGTCGGTGAGGCGTCGCGCCGCCGGCAGCAGGCCCGGCAGCGTCGTGGGCGACTTGCTCGCGCCCACCACCGTCACGTGGCGCTGGTCGTCCACCTGCACGATCTGCGTGACGAACCACTCGTCGCCCACGGCACCTTCGGGCGAGCCGTCGGCGGGAATGAAGTCGCCGTAGTTCTGCTCGTTCAACGTGCGCGTGACCGTGCGCACCGGGGCGCTCGAGTTGTGGAACGTGTTCACCGTGACCTGGATGGGCGTCTGCGTGTGGCAGACGAAGGTCAGGTCGTCGGGCGTGTTGAGCGGCGTACCGTAGTTCTGGCACGTGGCCGACGGCGAGTCGTAGAACTTCTCCCGCCACCAGTCGCGGTAGTAGTTGATCATGAACGTGTACGTGCCCGGCGACAGGTCCTTCAGCGTGATGTTCTCGGGGCCCAGCACGCCGATGTTGTCGTTGTCGAGCTCGCCGTTGCTGGTGGCCAGGTTGAAGTAGCTGATCAGCGATCCGCCCGGACCCCACATGTAGATGTCCTGGTCGGAACGCGGCGTCCACGTGATGTGCACGCGCACGATCTCGAAGCGTTTGCCGATCACGCCCAGGTCGGCCTCGTCGCCGACCGTGCCCTTGAACACGACGGTGTACGGGCCGGGGCGCGACGTGGCCGCGAACGTGGCGGTGAAGCTGCCGCCGTCCGCGAGCGAACCGCCGTAGTTGAACGTGGCCGGGATCTCGCTGCGGTTCTCGGCCTGGTCGTCCTGGTAGAGCTTCCACGTGCCCGCGCCCAGGTCGTACCCGGAGCGGTTCGTCACCGTGACCTGGTACTGCTGCGCGCCCTCCTGCCAGCGCACCTGCAGGTCGAGCTTGCCGCGGAAGAAGTAGTTGAGCACGCCCGCGGAGTACGCCACGGCCTTGGGCAGCAGCATCTCGGCGTAGGTCTGGTACGTGACCGCGTTGAAGCCGATCTCGTTGCTGTTGTTGATCAGGCACAGGTGCGGCGTGGTGTGCACCACGTTTCCGCCCGCGTCGCGCTGCTGCAGCGTCAGGTAGTGCACGGCGCCGGCCAGGTCCTCGCCCTCGCGCTGCAGCGTGATCCGACGCACGTTGCTGTCGGGGTAGAACGACGTGAGGTCGGTGCTGCGCAGCGCGGGATTCGCGAAGCGGTGGTTCGCCGACGTCGAGTGGTTCTCGAGCGCTTCCGTCAGCCGCACCTGCAGCGGCCGGGTGGTGTTCGGGCGGTTCAGCAGGCCCATGCGGAACGTGCCGAACATCGTGTCGTCGGTGAGGAAGTACGCGTTCGAGTACTCCGCCAGGCCCGGCGTGCCGCCGAAGCCCGCGAAGTCCGCCTGCCCGAAGTACTGGCCCGTGTCCCAGTACGACGCGAAGCTGCCGGGAATGCCGTCGAACGGGCTCGAGCCGCCGTTGAACGCGGGGATGCCCTCGGACGGCAACAGCGAGATCGTGGCCGCGTTGCCGAAGTGCGCGTGGCAGTAGTCCTCGTACGGCGCGCCGGGGAAGTACGTGATATGCGCGTCGTTGCGCGTGTGCTGGGGCTGCCCGCAGTCCTGCACCAGGTGGATCACGTGGCCGAGCGCGAAGAACGCGTTGCCCAGCTCGGTCAGCCGCTGCGTCTTGCTGCCGGCGGTGAAGGAGCGTTCGTACGCCTCGCGCGCCGCGCGCCAGTCGAGCTGGTTGTCGGGGTGGTCGTACGCCCACAGCAGCGAGCTCGTGCCCGAGAAGATGTCGTTCAGGCCGCCGTTGGTGACCGGGTTGTAGAAGTGGTTGCGCGGCCGCGACAGCGTCTCGGTGTCCTCGTGCTCGGCGCCGGCCTCGAGCCGGTCGGCCAGCGTGCCGTTCGACGTGGCCGTGTTGTAGCCGTCCGAAAGCAGGAGCTGGTTCTTGAGGTAGTCGTCCGCCACGCAGTCGGGGCGGCGCAGCGCCACGTTCGAGACGGCGCGATGGGTGTCCACTTCGTAGGCGTGACCGGGTGGCGCGGACAGCGGCGCGAGGGCGGCGGTGAGCAGGGCGGTCGCGAGAAGGGGCGTGAGCCGCGCGCGACCGGGGGAACGAAGAGGCACACGGGCCATCTCCAACCTCCACGGGCAAGGGGGGTGTTCGTGGGGTTCTCCGGACGGAGGAGAGGGCGGCAGGGTAGGTCGGTGATCACGCACCAACAAGGGGATAGTTCATGCGGGGTGGCGGAATCGTCACGCGGGTGGTCGCGCGATTCGCCAGACCTAACTCGCCCACGAACAGCGGCTTGCCCGACGGGAGGCGGTCCCCGCCCGGCGTGGCGGACGCCGGCGGGCGCGGGTGATCGGGGGCGGGCGATCGGGCCGGCCGAAGAGGCCGGGCGGGTCGCCCTTCAGACCCCCGCGCCCACGCGGCGCACGATCTCCACGCGCTCGCGGGCCCACGGCCAGCTGAAGCGCGCGCCCAGCGCTTCGCGTTCGGCGCCGACGTGCCATTCCACGCGCGGCGGCGCTTCGCCGCGCAGCGCGTCGGCGAAGTCGGGATCCACCGCCTCGGCCGGCAGCACCCACGGTTCGCCGAGCGGCGTCGGCGCGCGCCGCACCGGCGGCCGCACCGTGCGCGTGCGCGCGAGCTGGCGCCCGAGCCAGCCCGCCATGCGCGGGCGCAGGTCGCCGAGCACGTTGAAGCAGTCGTGCCCCGCGCGCGGGTAGAACACCAGCTCGCGTTCGCACGTGGCGCTCTCGAAGATCTGCTGCGCCTCTTCGGCGGGCGTGATCATGTCGTGCCCGCCGCCGGCCAGCAGCAGCGGCCGGTCGAGCTGGTCGAGCACGCCGTCCAGCGTGATGCGGTTGATGAAGCGGTCCATCTCGGCCACGTCGCGGCCGTAGAGCGCCGCCAGTTCCTTGCGCAGCCCCACCAGCGTCACGTTCCAGTACACGTCGGCCGAGTACGGCGGGCTCACCGCCGCCACGCAGCGCACGCGCGGGTCCTGCGCCGTCATGCGGATGGCCATGTAGCCGCCCAGGCTCATGCCGAGGAAAGCGATCGCGTCGGGGTCGAGTTCGGGGTGGCGTTCGATGTGCCCGATGATCGCGTTGCCCACCGGCCGCGGCTCGGCCACGTACGTGAGCCGGTGGAACGTCTCGCCCAGCCCGGGGCCGTCCAGCGTGATCACCGCGAGGCCACGCCGCAGCATCTCCTCGCCCCACCAGTGCAGCTCTTCCTTCACGGCGTTCGTGCCGTTGAACGCCACCACCACGGGTCGCGGGCCCTCGCCCGGCGGCACGCGCAGCACGCCACGGATCAGCCGCCCGCGCATGGGCGCCTCGAACGGAACGCCGGGGATGTCCCAGTGCGGCATCGCCGCGCGGTAGGCGCGCACGCACGCCTCGTGCAGGTGGCGCTTGCGCTCGACGTCGATGAACACCACGTACTGCGCGAAATTGTAAGAAGCGCTCGCCGTGAGGAAATGTTCGCCCGCGATCCGCGCGAGCTCCCGCGGCAGCGGCGGACCCGCGGCGTCGGGCGCGCGGTGGTCGGCGGCGAAGTCGGCCACGGTGCCGGTGGTGTTCCAGCCGCCGGCCGCCAGGGCCGCGCGGCCCTTCGCCTCGTGATCGCGGCCGAGGCGTTCCCATTCGTCCACCCAGCTCTCGAGTCCGCCGATGCGCCCGAGCACGCGCTCCAGGTCCGACGCGGACACGCCGGTGCTCGTGAACTGCAGCTTGGCCCACGCGGGCATCAGCCGGGCCAGTCCCAGCCCCAGGCTCATGCGCACGAACTCGGGCCGCAGCAGCTGGCTGCGCAGCATGTGCGGCACGAGCAGCTCGAGCCTTCCGCCCTTGACCGACATGGCGCCTCCCGAGGGCCCGGCGCGGCCCCGCGTCTCGGGGCGGCACTGGTCAACCGGTGAGGAACTGCACGCCCCGTGCCACGGATGCCGGCCATCGCGGAGGCGCAATTGCCGGCCGCCCACCGCGAATCCCGGCGCTGGCGCGCGCTCGCCGCGGGCGCGCCTGCCACGGGTGACGCGAGCCTGCCGTGCGGGGCCACGCCCGCGGGGGCAGCCGGCCCGGCGGTGGGGGAGTTCGCGCACGCGGCGCCGGTCGCCGGCGTCCGCGGTTCGGCGACGCCGCTACGCCCGCGCGCACGCCTCGCGGTAGGCCTCGCGCAGCCGCAGCCCGAGCTCGCGCGAGCGCAGCGGCACGCCCGCGAGCACGCCCACCGGCAGCACCTGCTGCACCGAGTTCGTGAGGAACAGCTCGTCGGCATGGCGCAGCTCGTCGCGCCGCAGGTCCGCCTCGCGCGCCGGCACGCCCAGCCGCGCGCACAGCGCCAGCACGTGCGCGCGCGTCACGCCCGGCAGGATGCCCGCGGCGAGCGGCGGCGTGCGCACCTCGCCGCCGAACACCGCGAACACGTTGCTCGCGCCGCCTTCCAGCACGTGGCCCTCGGGCGTCACCAGCAGCGCCTCGTCGGCGTCGTGCGCGCGCGCTTCCTCGCGCGCCAGGTCCCACGCGAGACGGCTCGTCGTCTTGTGGCGGCCGATCGAACCCGGCTCGAAGGGCTGTCCCGAGAAGACGACCTTCGCCGCCGCGGCCCGGTCACCGGCCCACAGCCGCCCGCCGAGCGGTTCGGCCTCGACCCAGGCGCCCGTGCGCACCGGACGGCCGCCGGGGATGCCGCGCGTCACCGTGATGCGCACCACCGCGTCGCGGAGCCCCTGCGATTCGAGCAGATCGCGCACCGCGTCGAGCAGGCGCGCGGGCGCCGGCGGCACCGGGAAACCCAGCTCGGCGGCCGACAGCACGAGCCGCTCCATGTGCTCCTGCCACGCGAGCGGCGCGCCCTGCTGGCAGCGCAGCGTCTCGAACAGCGCACCGCCGTCGCGGGCGCCGCGGTCGAACACGCTGAGCACGGCGTCCTCTCCGCGCACGATGCGCCCGTTGATCCACACGGCGCGATCGGGCACGCGCGCGCCGCGAGGCAGGGGAAGCGACATGCGCCGCACGCTACGCGGCCGGCGCGCGCGGGGTCAACGACGACGCGTCGTGAGGCGCCGTCCGCGAGTGGTGCTAAGGTCCGCGCCGGCCGCGCGAGCCTCCGTGCGCGGCGATCGAACTCGGACACGGAGATCGCGATGGCCACGTCCCTCCGGATGCTCGCGCCCTGCCTTCGCTCGCGGTGGGCGCGATGAAGCGCGCGCTGTGGATCCTCGCGGGCTACGCGCTCGCGGTCGGCGCCGGCGTGCTGGCCGTGTGGGCGCGCTCGTTCACCATCGCCCCGGCCGACCTCGCCGCCTCGTCGGGGATGCACGCGTTCGCGGACCTGGTGCTGTTCCTGGCCGTCGCGGGCGTCGTGGCCATGGCGCCCACCTGGATGCTGCTGCGCGCGCTGCCGCGCGGCGAACGGCCGTGGAGCATCGTGTCCGCGGTGTTCCTGGCGATCGGCGTCACCGCGCTGGCCGCCGGGGCGGTGCGGCTCGCCGAGCTCGGCACGGCGCCGCCGCCCGGCAGCCTGCTCGCGCGCTGGGCAGGCGTCGCGATCCTGCGCGCGCTCGTCGCGCCCGGGTTCGTGCTCGTGGACGGCATCGCGGCGCTCGCCGCGCCGTCGGGGAAGCCGCGCCGGCTGTTCGTGCTCGCGGCGGTGTTCGAGATGCTCGGCGTCCTCGGCGTGTTCGCGCCGCTGCTCTGGCT
>JBGAMH010000366.1:0-2497 GCA_044223135.1 Candidatus Eiseniibacteriota bacterium
GCGGACAGCGCCGACCTCTGGCTCGACGCGCGCGGGCTGCCCGCGAGGCTCGAACTGGCCGGCGGACCGGGCGGCAGCTACCGGTTGAACGGCTGGCGCTTCCTGCGGGCCCGCGGCGTGGCGGCGTTCAAGCTGGCCACCCCGGCGGGCTACGAGGTCGTCGAGCTTCCCTGAACGCCGCGCCGCGGGCTCCGAACCGATTGTCCGACAGTGGGAAAGCGCATCGCCTTCGCTTGACTGATGAGGCCGCGGCGGGCATCCTCCGCCGCCGTTCATGCGCGTGATCGCCGGGGAGTTCGGTGGGCGCCGTCTGCACGCGCCGCGCGGGAGCCGGACTCGTCCGACCTCCGACCGCGTGCGGGAGGCCCTGTTCATGAGGTTGGAGCCGCTCGCGGGGGTGGTCGTGACCGACTTGTTCGCCGGCAGCGGGGCACTCGGGATCGAAGCCCTGTCGCGAGGGGCGGCGTTCGCGCACTTCGTGGAGCCCGACCGGCACGCGCTCGACGCGTTGCGCGCCAACCTGGCCGACCTCGACCTGGCCGCGCGCGCGAAGGTGTGGCCGCTGCGCCTGCCCGGCGCGGTGGCGCGGCTGGCCGAGGCGCTCGCATCGTCGTCGCTCGTGCTGGCCGATCCGCCGTATGGTGGCGCCGACGCGCGGCGGCTGTTCGAGGCGCTCGGTGCGCCGGCGCGGTTGCCGGACGGCGCCCGCGTGGTGCTGGAGCGGCATGCGAAGGACGAGGTCCCGGAGGTGATCGGCGCGCTGTCGCGGGTGGACACGCGCCGCTACGGCGAGACGGTGGTGGACATCTACCGGGCGGAAACGCCCGGCACGGGAGGTCGCTGATGAGTCGCACGCGCGTCGCGCTGTTTCCGGGCAGCTTCGATCCGTTCACGAACGGACACCTCGACCTGGCCCGCCGTGCGGCGGTGATGTTCGACCGCGTCGTGGTGGCCGTGGCCTACAACCCGGCGAAGACGTCCATGTTCACGCCCGAGGAGCGCGTGCAGCTGATCCGCGCGTCGCTCGGCGGGCAGCGCGGCATCACCGCCATGCACTTCACGGGGCTGGTGGTGGACTGCGCGAAGCAGGTGAAGGCGCAGGCGATCGTGCGCGGACTGCGCGCGGTCAGCGACTTCGAGTTCGAGTTCCAGATGGCGCTCATGAACCGGCGGCTGTCGCCGGGTCTCGAGATCACCTTTCTCATGCCGAGCCAGGAGTACACCTACCTGAACTCCACGCTCGTGAAGGAAGTGGCCCGCCACGGAGGCCGCATCCGCGGCCTGGTGCCGCCGCCGGTGGAGGCGGCGTTGCACCGCCGCATCGCGGCGGACCGCAAGACGGCGGGTCGCGGGGAGAAGACACGATGAGTGGAGTGCTGGAGCGTGTCCGCCGCACGGCGCAGTCGAAGCCGCAGCGGCTGCTGTTCGCGGAAGCGAACGACGATCGCATCGTGAAGGCCGCGGGGCTGGTGCACCGCCACGGCATCGCGAAGGTGGCGCTGGTCGGGCTGCCCGACGAGGCGCGCGCCACCGCGCGGCGCGCCGACGCGAACCTGAACGCGGTGGAACTGCTCGACTCGGCCGACGCGTCGGCGATCGACCGCACGCGCCAGGCGCTCGTGGCCGCGCGCGGCGAGCGGCTGGGCGGCAGCGACCTCGAGAAGTACGCGCGCGACCCGCTGTTCCAGGCCGCGGCGCGCGTGCGCGACGGGCTCGCCGACTGCGTGGTGGCGGGCGCCACGCGCACGACCGCCGACGTGATGCGCGCCTCGATCTGGCTGCTCGGCACGCGGCCGGGCATCAAGAGCGTGTCGTCGTTCTTCCTGATGGTGTTCCCCGCGAAGACCGGCGAGAAGGAGCGCGTGCTCACGTTCGCCGACTGCGCGGTGCTGCCCGACCCGACGCCCGAGCAGCTGGCCGAGATCGCGATCCTGTCCGCCGACGCGCACGCCGCGCTCGTGCAGGAGGTCCCGCACGTGGCGATGCTGTCGTTCTCGACGCGCGGCAGCGCCGAGCATCCGCACGTGGTGAAGGTGCGCGAGGCCACGAAGCTGGTGCGCGAGCGCCGGCCCGACCTGCACGTGGACGGCGAACTGCAGCTGGATGCGGCGATCGTGCCCGACGTGGGCCGGCGCAAGGCGGCCGACTCGGTGGTGGCCGGGCACGCGAACGTGCTCGTGTTCCCCGATCTCGACGCCGGCAACATCGGCTACAAGCTGGTGCAGCGGCTCGGCGGCGCCGCGGCGATCGGCCCGATCCTGCAGGGCCTCGCGAAGCAGGCGAACGACCTGTCGCGCGGCTGCAGCGTGGACGACGTGGTCGAGGTGGCGACGGTCGCCTGCGTGCTGGCCGCCAGCGCCCAGGCCGGCGCGGGCGCCGCATCGCGCTGATCCGGAGGAACGACGATGCCGACGTACGACTACCGCTGCGACAAGGGACACACGTTCGAGCTCTTCCACAGCATGAAGGACGAGTCGGTGAAGCACTGTCCGGAATG
>JBGAMH010000054.1:0-20558 GCA_044223135.1 Candidatus Eiseniibacteriota bacterium
GCCCGCGGCCCCCTGCACGCGCTTCGCGCGAATCGGCACGGCGCGCGAGGCCGGCCGCCGCCGCGCGCCCCGACTCGGGGGTAATGCCCCGACGCGCGGCCGCCGATGACACGGCCGTCCCCCGTCACCCGGAGAGCCTTCGTGTTCGCCCTTTCCGGCACGCTCGCGCACTTCATGCCGGTGCAGATCCTCCGGCTCCTTCAGCTGGCCAAGTCGACCGGCCGGCTCGAAGTGCATTCGGGAGACCTGCACGCCGACCTGTTCCTGATCGACGGCCGCTCGGGCTTCGCCGTCACGAACGGCTGGCACGTGCGGCTCGGCGACCTGCTCGTGGAGAGCGGCGACATCCAGCCCGAAGCGATCGAACTGTTCGCGGCGGTGCAGAGCGACCAGCCCGGCGCCCCGATCGGCCGCATGCTCGTGGACAGCGGCATCGTGGAGCCCGATCGGATGCGGCTCGCGGTGCTCGAGGTGCAGCGCCGCATCATCTGCAACGTGCTGCTGTGGGACCAGGGCCGCTTCGTGTTCCATCCCGGCGAGCGCGCGCAGACCGAGGACATCATGCTGGACCTGGACCTCGACCGGCTGATCGTCGACGCCCTGCGCCAGGCCTCGGAAGACGACGGCGAACGCCGCCGGGCGTAGCGCGGCTTCCGACACTCCGCAAGATCGTGCAGGGCGCAGCGTGCGGCGACCGATCGTGCGCATTGCACGACCGGCAGCCCCGCCGCGCCGCCGCCGGCGCAGCGGCCTTCGAACTTGCCGGAGGTTGCACGGGCGGAATCATGGCCGGGAGCATGGAACGCAACCTGCGTGATGGTCCCTTGGAGTGCCGTCACGCAGGGACGCCGTCGCCGCCGGAGAGTCCGCCATGAGCCGCCGGGAACAGGGCTTCACGCTGATCGAGTTGATGATCGTGGTCGTGATCATCGGCATCCTCGCCGCGATCGCGATTCCCAACTTCATCGCCATGCAGGAGCGCGCCAAGGAAGGCGGCACCAAGTCGAACATGCACACGCTGCAGCTGGCGGCCGAGGACTACGCGGTGCGCAACGAGGGCCCGTACGCACCGCTCGCTTCGGACGTGGTGGCGATCCTGCCCAGCGCCGGCGCGAACTTCCGCAACCCGTTCGACCGCTCCACCGGTGACGGCGCCGCGTGGGTCGACCGCGCCGCGTACTCCCCCAACATGGGCACGGGCACGAGCGTGCGCGGCATCGTGGCGTATGCCGACAGCGCCACGGTCCTCTACTGCATCGCCGGCCACGGCGCGCACGGCGCGCTGCCGCTGCACCTGCTCAGCGGGCAGTAGCCCGAACGCACCGCGGGCCTCCGGGGCGTCGCGCCCGGGAGGCCCGCGTGTTTCGACGCCGCGCTCCGGCTATCCCGCCAGCCGCGCGGCTTCCTTCACCATCCAGCTGCCGATGACGTTGCGCTGGATCTGGTTCGTGCCCTCGTAGATCTGCGTGATCTTGGCGTCGCGCATCATCTTCTCGACCGGGTAGTCGGTCATGTAGCCGTAGCCGCCGAAGATCTGCACCGCCTCGGTCGTCACCTTCATGGCCACGTCGCTCGCCAGCACCTTGCACATGGCCGACAGGTGACCGATGTCCTTGGTGTCGCCGCTGTCGATGCGCGCGGCGAGCGAGTAGATGAGCGCCTTGGCCGCCTCGGTCTGCATGGCCATGTCCGCCAGCATCCACTGCAGGCCCTGGAAGTTCATGATGCTCTGGCCGAACTGGTGCCGCGTGTGCGCGTACTTGAGCGTCTCCTCGATCGCGCCCTCGGCGATGCCCAGCGCCTGCGCGCCCACGCCGGGCCGCGACACGTCGAACGTCTTCATGGCCACCAGGAACCCCATGCCCTCCTTGCCCAGCAGGTTCGCGGCGGGCACGCGCGCACCGTCGAAGATCAGCTCGCGCGTCACCGAGGCGTGGATGCCCATCTTGGTTTCCTTCTTGCCGAAGGTGAACCCGGGCGTGTCCTTCTCGATGATGAAGCACGAGGCGCCGCGCGCGCCCTTCTCGGGGTTCGTCAGCGCCACGGTGGTGTAGATCTCGGCCTCGCCGCCGTTCGTGATGAACACCTTGGTGCCGTTCAGCACGTACTGGTCGCCGTCGCGGCGCGCGGTGGTGCGCTGCGCGCCGGCGTCGGAGCCGGCCGCGGGCTCGGTGAGCCCGAACGCGGCCAGCCGCTTGCCGGCGGCGCTGTCGGGCAGGTACTTGCGCTTCTGCTCCTCGGAGCCGTGCAGCAGGATCGGGAACGTTCCCAGCGCGGTGCCGGCGAACGCCAGGGCGATGCCCGCGCAGGCCTTGGACAGCTCCTCGGTGACCAGGCACATGTTCGTGATGCCCAGCGACGGGCTCTCGACCAGGCCGTCGTATTCCACGGGGATGAACACGCGGAACAGGTCGACCTTCGCCAGCTCCTGCACGATGTCCCACGGGAAGATGTTCTCCTCGTCGTACTTCGCGCGGACGGGCTTGATCTTCTCCTCGGCGATGGTGCGCGCGAGGTCACGGATGTTGCGCTGATCTTCGGTCAGATGGTGATCCATCGTGGACACCTCGGAGAGTCGGATTCGGGTGGATCGCTTTCGTGTGTCGAGCACGTGCCGCGCGCAACGGGGCGCGCGCCGGGTAGTGAACGGTCGATTGGTAGCAGAGCGCAAGCGCACGGCGACATGGGCCGAAGGTGCCAGACGGAGCCCGCGAAGCCCCGCGCTCCGGCGGGAGAGCGCGCCGGCGATTTCAATACCGCGCGGTCCAGCGCAGCTCACCGCCCTCGAGCGGGGCCACCTCGTAGCAGATGCCGGCATTGCAGGCGCGGCCGCCGCGCCGGCGCCCCGCGAACAACGACACCTGGTGCATGTCGTTCACGTCGGCGGCCAGCGTGACGCCGCTGAACCAGCGGTGCGAGCTGGTGAGCCGGCCGAAGTCGTCGGACGTCTGCTGCTGCGGGTCGCTCGTGCGCTCGGCCGCGAAGCCGACGCTCCCCCAGCCTTCGCGTGCCAGCGTCAGCGACAGCACGCGGTCGTCGTAGCGCTCGTCGGGCACGAGCACGCTGAACGTGTGGCGCACGGCGCGCTGGCGTTCGAGGTCCACCGCCAGCGACAGCCCGCGCGTCAGCGGCGCGGTGCCCGCCACGCCGACCACGGTGCGGTCGGCGACGAAGTCGAACGTGTCGAACCCGCGGTCCACGAACACGGTGGCTTCCCACGCCGCGCTCGCGGGCGGCGCCACGTGCAGCTCCAGGTAGCGCTCCTCGAAGCGCAGCAGCCGCAGGCCCGGCGGGCCGTCGCTGCGGCTGAGGTTCGCGGTCAGCGTGCCCCACGCCGAGGCGGGCAGCACCGCCTCGAGCTGGAAGCCCGACTCCCCTTCGGCGTCCAGCAGGTGCGTGTTGCGGTTCAGCAGCGGCGCGGCGTGCTCGCGCACCAGCGCCGGCGGATCGTTGAAGCCCGTGCGGAAGCCGTCGTAGTCCTTGAACTCGGCGGTGAGCGACGCGCGCCCGCGCAGCAGGGCGGCGCTCGCGTAGAGCGCGTGCTGCACCTCGCGCCCGCGGCGCATCTTCCACCAGTCGCCGAACGTCTGCCCGCTCTGCGCGTACTCGGCGTACAGCGGCAGCGACCACGCGCTCACCCCGGCCGCGGCGAGCGGATCGATCCCGGCGAAGCCGCTGCCGAGTTCGCGCGTGGGCGCGGCACCGTAGTCGTGGCGCGCCATCACCGCGCCCACCCGGCCGGCGCCCGGCAGTCGCGACGCCACCTGCGCGCCGGTCAACGTGCCGCGATAGCGCTCCAGGCCGAGCGCCTCGCTCGCGGGGGAGAAGTCGCCGCCGTTCGGCCGGCCGCTGAACGCGCGCGCCTCCAACGGGCCCGCGCCACCCTCCACGAGCAGGCCGTCCACGTCGCGCGACGGCGTGTAGCGCGAGCGCGAGCCGGGCTCGTCCAGCACCACGCCCGGCAACTCGAACGAGCGGTGCACGAGGCCGCGGCCCAGGATCGTGTGGAAGTTGCCGGCGCGCACGTGCAGCCGCTCGCCACGCCAGTCCAGCCAGCGCTGCGTGAACGCCTCGTAGGCCGCCTCGTGCCCGCGCCCGGGCGAGTCGTCGCTGCTGCGGTCGCGCTCGAAGCGCAGCCCCGCGACGAGACGGTCCTGCGCGTACGACAGGTCGAGCCGGTCGTAGAGATCCGTGCGGTTGCTCGGCGTCACCGCGGGCAGGTTGCCGTACTGCCCCACCACCAGGTTCGTGCCCGAGAGCTGCGCCTGCGCGTGCACCGGTGCGAGCAGGCAGGCGGCCGCGGCGAGCGCACCCGCGACGGCGCGCACCGCGGTCGGCCCGAACGGCGCGTCGGCCTCCGCCGCCCCGCTCATCGCGCGCTGTCCCCGGGCGCCGCCAGCAGACGCGCGACCTCGGCCTCCAGCGAGCGCTCCTCGCCCGGCGCCCAGCCGGTGTGCACGCGCACGATCCGGCCGTCGGCGCCGATCAGCACGCTCGTGGGCACGGCGCTCACGCGGAAGCGCTGCTGCAGCGAGCCGTCCTCGTCGAGCACGATCGGGTAGCCGAGCCCCAGCCGCTGCACGAACGGGCGCACGCGCGCGAAGTTGCGCGGCCCGTCGATCGACACGCCGACCACGGTGAGCCCGCGCGCGGCCCAGCGCTCGTGCAGCGCCCGCACCGCGGGCAGCGACGCGAGGCAGGGCTTGCACCACGTGGCCCAGAAGTCCACCAGCACCGGGCCCTGCGCCAGCGCCGCCGCCAGTTCGAAGGACTTGCCGTCCACGGTGCGGGCCCGGAACGCCGGCGCCGTCTCGGGCCGCGCGGCGCGCGACGCATCTTCGGCGCGTGCCGCCGGCCCGGCCGTGGCGAGCGCGGCGAGCACGAGCGCCGCGCCCGCCGCGAAGCGGCGCACGCTCATCGCGCCACCACGACGCGCGTGGTGACGACGCGCCCCGCCACGTCCGCGCGCACGAAGTACACGCCGGGCGCGCTCGCGTGGCCGTGCTCGTCGCGCGTGTCCCACACCAGGCGCTTCACGCCCGCCGCCGTGGGGGCGTCCCACAGCCGTTGCACCGTGCGGCCCGAGAGGTCGAGCACGCGCACGCGCACGTCGCCCTCCGCGCGCGGCAGCGTCAGCACCACGTCGGCGCGCGTGCGGCACGGGTTCGGCGCCGCCGTGAGCGCGAGCACCGCGCCACCCTCGGGCTCCACGCCCGCGCCCGGCAGCGACACGAGCGAGTCCACGCAGCCGCGGATCTCGTTCAGGTGGTAGCCCTGGCTGTACGGGTGCGTCTGCGCGGCGCGGTAGCGCACGATGCCCTGCTTGTTGATCACCACGAAGTTGTCGCGCTCGCCGTACCAGGTGACGAAGTTGCCCGCGGGCGGGCCGGCGTAGCACTTGAGCAGGAACGGGAACGTGCAGCCGGTGGTGTTGACGTAGCCCTGCAGTTGCAGGATCGAACCATCGAGCACGTCGGCGCCCAGCACCTGCACCTGCCCGGGATAGTTCGTGCGGTAGTACTGCCAGATGTCGCTCTCGACCGACGGACCGGCGGCCTGGCAGTAGGTTCAGGCGTAGCCCATCACGTGGATCACCACGACCTTGCCGGCGAAGTCGGACAGCGACAGCGTGGGCGGCGTGCCGCCGAGCACGTTCTTGGTGAACGCGGGCGCGACCTGGCCGGGATCGACGAAGGCGGCGGACGGTGCGGCGAGTGCGGCAGCGAGTGCGGCGGCGAAGACGACGGCACGAACGGGCTTCATCGGGATCCTCCGGCGGGTGCGGGACGCGCCGCGAGCGGCCTCGCGGATGATCGGTGACGACGGACCTGCACTCGGGGGACCGGCAGTGTGCCCGCGCGGCCCCCCTCGCGGCCACAACTTCCTGACGCCGGCGATGCGGGCGCCCGCCACAGGTGTCGCAGCGCCGCACCGCGGCCGGCCGCCGCTCGTGCCCGGGGTTGCGAACCGCACGGAGCGCACCGAAGCCGCGCCATTCGCGGGCGAAACACGCCCCCGGGGTGCCCGCGGAATAGACCCGGGGAGGTGGCGTAGTTCCTGCGTGACGGAGACGGAGAGAGCCCTGAACCACCGTCCCGCGGAAACGAAAGGAGAAACGCCATGACGAACCTGGTGACGATGCTCCCGATGGCACGCGCGCTGTGGCACTGGAGCGCGACGCAGATGTCCTCCCGCCGCACCGAGCGCGGGACCGAGGCGATCACGACCCGCGCGAAGAAGGTCGGTGCGCGTGCGCTCACGCTGGCGCTCGGCGCCGCCGTGCTGATGCCGGTCGCCGCCCGTGCGTGGAACGACGACACGAACTACCGCCCGGCGAGCGCGTGGCAGACGCAGGTGGACGCGCAGCTGGTGGACGTGTCGATCCAGGTCGACGGCGAGAGCGCGCCGCTCTACTTCTCGCCGAAGTGGGCCGACCAGCGCCGGTACGTCGAGGCGTTCGCGGGCCGCAACTACTCCGTGGTGCTGCGCAACAACACCGGCCGCCGCGTGGGCGTGCTGGTGGCGGTGGACGGTCTCAACGTGGTCAACGGCGAGCGCACGCGACTGTCGTCCGGCGAGGCGATGTACGTGCTCGACCCGTGGGAGCGCGCCGAGATCAAGGGCTGGCGCACGTCGCTCGACAACGTCCGGCGCTTCGTGTTCGTGGACGAGCAGCGCTCGTACGCCGAACGCACGGGCCAGGCGAACAGCGACATGGGCTGGATCCGCGTGCTGAGCTTCCGCGAGCAGCGCACGTGGTGGGAGTCGAAGCCGCGCGTCCGCGGTGACGAGCGCCCCTACGGCAACTTCCAGGACAAGCGTCGTGGCGAACCCGAGTCGACGAACGAGCAACCCCGCGCCGATGCGGGCCCGAGCGCGCCGGAGTCGAAGGCGGTGCCGCAGACGGCCCGCGAGATGGCCGGCCGCAGCAGCGACTCCGTGGCGCCGCAGGCGGGCGGCTCCTACCCCGGCACGGGCTGGGGCGAGCGCAACTACGACCCGGTGAACCAGGTGCAGTTCCGCGCGGAGCGGACGCCGACCGACCGCGTGATCGTGCGGTACGAGTACGCGAGCGGCCTGCGGGCGCTGGGCATCGAACCCGAGTACGGCGATCGCTGGGAGCGCAACCGGCTCCGCGAGCGCGACGGTGGTGGCACGGTGGGATTCGCGCGGCCCCCGCGCCGGTAGCACTCGACCCGCGCACACAGACGCCCGTCCCGAGCGATCGGGGCGGGCGTCGCGTTGGCGGTCGTCCGGGCGGCCCGCTCAGGCGGAGCGCTTCCCGCGCGACGTGAGCGCGGGCAGCACGGCCAGCATCTCGCCGGTGGCGATGCCGCTCATGTAGGCGCCCTCCAGCCCGGGCGTCACCGCGAACGCGTCGCCCACGACGGCGATCGTGCCGCCGGTGGGCGGATGGAACACCGCGGGCCGGCCCAGCACGTCGTCGTTGCGCACGCGGCCGCTGGCCCAGCGATGCGCCTGCACCCACGCGGGCCGCTCGGCCCACGACCCCAGCAGTTCGCCCAGCTCCCACAGCAGCTCCGCGGTCCACTCGCCGGGATCGTCCTCGAGCCGTTCGCGCGAATACGCGGGCCGCGCGTGCACCACGAGCACGCGGTGCCGCGGCGACTCGCGCTTGGCGGAGTCGTGGACCACGGCGCCGATCATCGTGGTCTCCATCGGGTGCCACGCGTCGAAGCCGGGATCGGGCGAGTCCATGGGCCAGCCCGCGAGCAGCGTGAGCACCGGGATCGTCCGCACGGCGCGCATGCGCGCCAGCTGCGGCTCGGCGCCGGGCCAGCCGGCCACGAGCGCGTCCACCAGCCGCAGGCTCTGCGCGAGCGACAGCGCGACCACCACGTGCTCGGCCTCGAAGCTCGCGCCGACGTCGGTGACCGCGCGCACCGCGCCGGCCGCGGGAACCAGCGCGGTCACGCGCTGTTCCAGCCGCACGTCGAGGTCGCGCGCCAGGTGGCGCGGCAGCGCGTTCACGCCTTCCACGCGCGCGAGCCGGCGGTTGCCGGGCACGAACGCCTCGGGCTGGCAGGCGAGCCGCGTCTCGCGCACGCGCACCGGCCAGCCCGAGAGCTTGCCGGCCGGGTCCAGCTCGTCGAGCACGCGCGAGAACTCGCGCGAGTGTGCGTGCAGGAACGGGCAGCCGTGGTCCACCGCCTGCCCGTCCACGGTGCGCGTGGCGCAGCGCCCGCCCACGCCGCGCGCGCGTTCGAGCACGGTCACGCGGCCGCCGCGGCGCTGGTACTCGCGCGCGCACGACAGGCCGGCGACGCCGGCGCCGATCACGAGCAGGCGGGCTTCGATCACGGCGCCGAATGTACGCCGCTCAGCGCACGACCACCACGCGCCGTTCGCCCACCACCCGCCCGTCCACGCGGAGACGCGCGAAGTACACGCCGGCCGCGAGCCGCCCGCCGCCGGTCCACCGCACGCGGTGCACGCCGGCCACCAGGTCCACGGGCTCGCCGCGGTCGAGCAGCCGCCCCGTCACGTCGTGCATCGACAGCTCCACGCGCGCGGCCGACGGCAGCGCCAGCGAGAACGCGACCGCCTCCCGCGCCGGGTTCGGCATCGCCGGCCCGAACTCCAGCTTCGTGGGCAGGGCGGCCGGCGCGCCCGGCCCGCCGGGCCCGCCCGGCGGCACGTCCACCACGCGCGCGCCGCCGAAGCACCAGTAGCCGTGGCACACGATGTCGTTCGTGCCGCCGCTCACGCCCACCACGGGCTGGCCCAGCGTCCCGAGCATGCGGTACGAGCCCGCGGCGATCCCCGCGGCCGGCGTCGCGCCCTGCCCCACCACGTGCCCGCGCAGCGAGTACGCCTCCACCCGCGCCGCCACCGCGAGCGCGGCGACGGTCACCGCGACGCGGCACGCGCCGCGCATCCCGCGACCTCGCGCGTTCACCGGACCTCCGCGCGCGTCGCCACCTCGGCGCGCTGGACGGCACGCGCCGCCTCGAGCTCGGCGCGCAGCTGGTCGAAGCGCGCCTGCATCGCGCGCAGCTCGCGCTCGATGCGCTCGGACGCCACGCGCGACGCGTCGAACGGCTCGCGGGCGGCATCCGCGGCCGGGTCGTCCGCCGTGCGTGCCGCGTCCGCCTTCAGCGCGCCCGTCACGGTGCCGTACGCCGTGGGGAAGAACATCACGGTGAGGCTCCGCTGCGCCACGTCGACGTCGAGCGAGTTCGCGGTGCCGACGAAGTAGAACGAGTGCGCGCCGGCCGTGACCGGGAAGACGGCCTGCACGGCGACCGGAGCGGAGTACGAGCCCGTGGGAGCGTTGGCGGAGACGTTGAAGGTCGTGTAGTGCGAGCCGGGCGTGCCCGAGGTCTCCGAGACGCTGTAGCGCGACTGGGTGAACGTGGCGTTGTTGTGGGTCGCCTGGGCCTCGGCCGTCGCCATCGCGACCACGTAGCCGTCGGTGGGGCACGTCACCGTGCGGATCAGCAGGTTCTGCCACAGCGCGGTGAGCCCGATGCTCGACGAGCCGAGCGCGGCCCCCACGCCGGGCTCGTCCTGCTGCTCGGGCGCGCTGATCGCGCCGATGGGCAGCACCACCGAGTCGTTGCCGCCCTGCCCCGGGTCGAACACGACGCTGCGCGCCGAGCCGGTGATGGACACGCGCGGCTCCTCGGTGCCGGCGTAGTTGCCGTCCACCGTGAAGCCGCTGGAGCCCTGGTTGCGATCCACGGCGAAGAAGGCGCCCGTGCCGTTCGCGTCGCCCTCGAGCTGCCCGAAAATGAAGTTGGCTTCGTCGCGCACGCGCATCACGCCGCCGGTCGCGAGGATCTGCATCTCGAACGACGGGTTCGCGGCGCCCTGCGCGTAGCCGAGCACGCGCCCGGCCGCGGTGGTCGAGCCCGTGCGGATGGTGCCGTCGGCGAGCACGGCGGGCCCGTTGTTGTTGCGCACCGTGAACGCCGCACCGGCGCCGTTCGCGGCGCCCGTGTAGGGCAGTCGCAGCGACAGCGCGTACGGCGAGGCCGCCAGCGGCACGCGCGGCGCGAGTTCGGCGCCCGCCCCCACCTGCACGCTCATCCAGTACGGCACGTCGAACGGCAGCGTCAGCGCCGCCGTGCTGCCCACGAGCACGCTGAACGAGCCCCGCGACACGGGCACGGCGGGGAACGCCTCGGTGAACAGCGCGGCGCCGCCGGCCGAGACGTTGTAGATCCGGATCGTGAGCGCGTACGAGCCGTCGGGCACCAGCGCGCCGCCGTCGTCCAGCAGCACGCCCTGCCAGCTGAGGGTCTGCGGCACCTGCGCGAAAGCGGCGCTCCAGGCGACGATCGAAAGCACGACGGCCAGCAGGATCCTGCGCATGCACACCTCCTGAGGGGAACGGATTCCGATCGCGGACCCGGGAAGGGCCCCCGCCCGATCCGGAACACGGCGGGCGACGGCGACGCTAGCGAACAACCGGCGGGCCGCGCAGCGAGAACGACGTATCGCCGCGCCGATCCTCGCGTCGGGGCGCGTGCGGCGTGCACGCGGGCGGCCCGCGGAGCGTCCGGCCCCTCCGCCGAAATCCCCGTGGACGGGGCTCCGGCGCTCTGCTACCCCTCCGCGCCACGATGGCCGCGTCCACCGCCCCTTCCCGCGCGCGCGCGCAACGCGCCTGGTGCCTGTACGACTGGGCGAACTCCGCGTTCGCCACCACCGTGGTGGCCGCGGTGCTGCCACCGTGGTTCGCGAGCGTCGCCGGCAAGTCCATGCCGCCGCACCAGGCCACCGCGACGTGGGGCTACGCCAGCGCGGCGGCGCTGCTCGTGACGGCCGTGCTGTCGCCGCTCGTGGGCACGGCGGCCGACCAGACGGGGCGGCGCAAGCCCATGCTGGCGGCGTGCGTGGCGCTGGGTGTGGCGGGCACGGCGGCGCTCGCGCTGCTGCCGGCGGCGAACTGGCCCGGCGTACTGGCGGCGTTCGGCGTGGCGTTCATCGCGTTCGCGGTGGGCAACGTGCTCTACGACTCGCTGCTGCCGGCGGTGGCCGAGCCGCACGAGTCGCACGAAGTGTCGTCGCGCGGCTTCGCGCTCGGCTATCTGGGCGGCGGCCTGCTGCTGGCCGCGCAGCTGGCGCTGATCCTGATGCCGAAGCGCTTCGGCCTGCCCGACACCGCCACGGCCACGCGCGTGGCGTTCGCGACCACGGCTGCCTGGTGGCTGGTGTTCTCGCTGCCCATCCTCCGCGACGTGCCCGAGCCGCCGCGCGAGTCGCCGGCGGGCGACGGCCGGTCGCTCGCGGCGCGCGTGTTCGGCCAGCTCGGCGAGACGTTCGCGCACCTGCGCGCGCACCCCGACCTGCTCACGTTTCTGATCGCGTTCTGGCTCTACAGCGACGGCATCGGCACCATCATCAAGATGGCCACGATCTACGGCGCCGAGGTGGGCATCGGCCAGCGCGACCTGATCGGCGCGCTGCTGATGGTGCAGCTGGTGGCGGCGCCGGCGAGCCTGGCGTTCGGCAAGCTCGCGCGCCCGCTCGGCCCCAAGCGCGCCGTGCTGCTGGGCATCGCGGGCTACCTCGGCATCAGCGTGTTCGCGTGGTTCCTCGCCCGGCCGTGGCACTTCTGGGTGCTCGCGCTGATGGTGGCGCTGTTCCAGGGCGGCACGCAGGCGCTGTCGCGCTCCATGTTCACGAGCCTGGTGCCGCGCGGACGCAGCGGCGAGTTCTTCGGCTTCTACTCGGTGAGCGAGAAGCTCGCGGGCGTGGTGGGACCGGTGCTGTTCGGGCTGGTGACGCAGCTCACGGGCGGCGGGCGCCTGGCCACGCTCACGCTGATTCCGCTGTTCGTGGCGGGCGGCTGGCTGCTCACGCGCGTGGACCTGGCGCGCGGCGCGCGGCAGGCCGCCGAAGACGCGACGCCGGCCGGCTGAGCGAGCCGACCGGCGTCGAAACGCCGTGCCGCGACCGACGCGCGGGCCTCAGCGCCGCTTCGCGCCCTTCGCGCCCTTCGCCGCCGGCTTCGCGGCGCGCTTCGGCGCGGCGGCACGCTTCGCGGGCGCGCGCGAACCAGCGATCGCCGCCTCGGCTTCGCGCCACTCGGCCACGGACAGCTTCACGTCGCACGCCTTCAGGTTCTGTTCGAGCTGCTCCACCGTGGTCGCGCCCACGATCGCGCTCGACACGACGTCGTGCTTCAGCACCCACGCGATCGCCGTGGGCGCCGGCTCCAGCCCCTTGCCCGCGCACCACGACGCGAAGCGTTCGGCGGCCGCCACGTTGTCGTCGGTGAGCGCCTTCTCCTGCGTGAGGAAGAAGCCGTAGGCGTTCGTGGCGCGGCTGCCCTCGGGGCGCGCGCCGCCGGCGTACTTGTTGGTGAGCACGCCCTGCGCGAGCGGCGAGTACACGAGCAGCCCGAGCCCGTTGCGCTTGCAGAACGCGGCGTGCTCCTTCTCGACGTGGCGGTCGAGCAGGTTCCAGCGCGGCTGGCTGCTGATGAGCGGCGTGTAGCTCTCCTGCTTCTGCAGCACCATCGCGCGCGCGGCGAGCTTCGGCTGGTGGTCGAAGTTCGAGAAGCCGGCGTAGCGCACCTTGCCCGAGCACACCAGGTCCTCCATCGCGCGCATCGACTCCTCGATGGGCGTCGAGTCGTCGGGCGCGTGGAACTGGTACAGGTCCACGTACTCGAGGCCCAGCCGCAGCAGGCTCGCGTCGAGCGCGTCGAACAGGTGCTTGCGCGACAGGCCGCGGCCGAGCGGGCCGTCGTGCATGCGGCCCATCGCCTTGGTGGCGATCACCAGCTGCTCGCGAGGCAGTTCGCGGATCGCGGCGCCCAGCACGCGTTCGGCCTCGCCCTTGGCGTAGACGTCGGCGGTGTCGAACAGGTTGATGCCCAGCTCGAACGCGCGGTGGATGATGCGGCGCGCCTCGGAGGCGCCCACCGATCCGCCGTAGGTGGTCCAGGAGCCGAGAGAGATCTCGGAAACGTACAGGCCGGATCGGCCGAGAGCGCGGTGATTCATGGCATCTCCGAAGTGGGGTGCCCGAAGGCGAAGTCGAAAGGTGCCCGCAGACTAATCGACGCGCCCCGGGGCCGCGAGCGCGCGGCGGGGCGCCGGCCGCGGTCGGGCATTGACTCCGTACCGCCCTACGGGCCCGAGGCTTCCTGCAGGCGGGCGGAGCGCGAAGCGTTCCACCCGCCCGCGCGCGCCCCCAGGCGCTCGAACGTCGCGATCGCCCCGCCGGGTGACCGCCTTCGAGGAGGACGCCATGCCGATGGCTCGTGCCCCACGCCTGCTTCCCGACCTCGCGCCCCCGACCGCTCCCGCCCGCCCGCCGCTCGTGGGCACGCTGTTCCGGAATCGCGCGCTCGACGCGTACGCCAAGAGCCTCGTGTGCTTCGCGCTCGTCCACCAGGCGATGCTGGCCGTGCACGTGCTGCGTGGCGGTGACGCGGGCGTGTTCAACGTGTTCGCCATGATCGAGGCGCACCGGCTGCTGCCCTCGCTCGCCACGGGGGCCGGCGGCCACGTGCTGTCGCTGTTGTTCGCGCTGGCGGTGTACGCGCTCGTGTGGTCCCGGCTCACGCGCGGGGAGGCGACCGACGACGCACCGGTGGTGACCACGGCCGCGGCCGGCGCGCCGCTGCCGTTTCCCGCCGCGCGCGCGCCACGCCCGCGCCAGGGCGGCGCCGCGCCCGGGGCCACGCGCGAGGGCTGGCTCGACCGCGTGCTCGGTCGCGGGCGGCGCCGCCCGGCGCCTATCGTGCGCGTGCTGCGGCCCACGCTGCCGGTGGCGCTCGCCGTCGCCGCGGGCGGCGTGGCGGTGCACATGGCGATGCTGGCGCTGGTCGAACGCTGGGTGCACGTGTTCCCGTCGGTCCCTGACGTCGTGCACGCGCAGCTGCCCTACGTGGACTTCGGCGTCCCGGGCGAGCTGTGCTTCGTCGCGTTCCTCGCCGTGGTGATCACCGTGCTGCTCCGCACGCGCGCGCGACACGCGCCCGAGATCGTCACGATGCTGGGGCTCTTCTACGCGCTGCGCGGCCTGTTCCTGTTCGCGATGCCGATCGGCCTGCCGCCCACGGCACCGGCGCTCGTCAGCCGCTTCGTGCTGTACCCGTTCGCGGGCCACGCGTACTTCCCGGGCGGCCACATGGGCGTGATGACGATCCTCGCGCTGTCGGTGCCCGACCGGCTGTGGCGCCGGGGCCTGCTCGCCGCGACGGTGGTGTTCGGCGTGGGCACGATGCTGGCGCGCACGCACTACACGGGCGACGTGCTCGGCGGGCTGGTGATCGGCTACGCGGTGTTCGCGTGGGGCCGCCGCCACCTGGGCGCAGCGTTCGCGGGCGAGCGGGCGTGACGCGCCGCGCACGCGGGCGACGGGCGGCGGCCGCCCGCGCGGGCTCAACCCTCGAGATCCGCCGCGAGGTCCTCGCCCGGCTCCTTCGGCACCGCCCAGTACCACCACTCGACGTCAGGGCTCCACGCCTCGCGGTCGGCGATCGCGTCGCCCCACAGGCAGTCCTCGCGCTTGCGCGTGCCGTTGCGCATGCGCGCGTCGAGCTCACCCAGCCGCTGGGCCCGCGTGCGCGTGCCGGCACCGGGCACCGCGCCCAGCACTTCGTGCAGCAGCTGCCGGGCGTCCAGGTCGTTCAGGTAGTCGTCGAGCGAGAACGGGTAGCCGCGCTCCACGTGCTGCACCGTGCGCGACCACGCTTCGATGAGCCCGTCCACTCCGGCCGCCACCACGATGTCGGACGCGCCGTGCTGCCGCAGGAACTCCCGGACCGGTTCGTCGCTCACGCTCAGTGCCCTCGCTGCGCCTGGCGGCGGAAGTAGGCTTCGCCGTCGTTGGGTCGGAAGAAGGTGCGGATGGTGCCGTCGCCGTTGAACGCCAGGAACGCGCCGGTGCGCCGGTCGAAACGCGACACGACGCCGTCCGCGCGCGCGATCTCCAGCACGTCGCCGCCGGGCGCCGCGTCGCGCAGCGCCTGCGCCGCGGCCAGGTACTGCTCCGCGCTGCGGATGTCGAGCGGGGCGAACTCGCGGCCGTGCTTGTCCCAGTGCTCCCTCCACCGGTCGCGCGACCGGAAGCCGACGTCGGCGCCGAAGCCGCCGCTCGCGGGACGGGCGGACGCGTCGGCGCCGGGCTCCACGCGCGCGGTCGCCTCGGATCGGGTCGGCGCCGGAGCGGGCGCGGGCGCGGCCGGGGTCCGCGGCGCGCCCCACTGGCGCAGCAGGAACACCGCGACCACCACGATCAGGGCGATCCCGGTGACCCACGGCGAGCGGGCTCCACGGCGCGAGGGAGCGTTCATGGGGCGGCAAAGTACGCCGCGTGCCGGGGCGGACGCCAGCGGGGCGCGAGCCCCGGCGGTCGATCGGTGATGGCCGCCCGCGTGAAGACCCGGTGAAAACTCGCGCCGCGAGCGTGCGCACCCTTCCGCGGCGTGGCGCCGGCCGGTAGGCTCTTCGCCCATGATCCGACCCCGCTCTCTCCCGTTGCGCGCGTTCCGGGCTCCCGGATTCGCGTTGTGCATGCTCGTGTCGGCCGTCGCGCCGGCGCTCGCGGACTCCCCGGACTACACCGGCTGGCAGCGACTGCTCGACCGCTACGTGGTCATGTCGTCCACGAAGCGCGAGCCGTTCGACACCATGGTGGACTACGGCCGTTGCTTCACCGACGAGAACCAGTTCGCCGGCGCGCCCGCGCAGACGCTCGACGCGGTGCGCCAGCAGCTGCTGGCCGTGCCGCCCTCGCGCATGTCCCGCCCCGAGCGGCTGGCGTGGGCGATCAACACCTACAACTTCCTCGTGTTCGACCGCATCGCGCGCAACGTGGTGCTCAAGAACACCAAGTCGATCTGGCGGCACGGCGACGTGCGCGAAGTGCTCTCCAATGCGGGACCGTTCTACGAGACCGAGCTGGTCGAGGTGGACGGCCGCCGGTACTCGCTGGAGACGTTCGAGCGCAGGTTCGTGTACGAGGACAGCACGGCGCTGCCCGAGCCGCGCCGCACGCCCGGCGACCCCCGGCTGATGTGCGCGCTCTCGCGCGGCACGATGGGCGGGCCGCCGCTCATGAAGCGCGCGTTCCGCCCGGACTCGCTCGAGCAGCAGCTCGACTTCGCCACCCGCACCTACCTGGCGCTGCCGCGCATCGTGCAGGTGGACGAGCCCGGCAAGCAGCTGCGCCTGTGCGACTACCTCGCGTGGCACGCGATCGACTACGGCGGCGTGGAGCGGGCGCTCGCGTTCGTCGACCAGTGGGGCTCCAGGTCCGCGCGCGCCCTGATCCGCAAGACGAAGATGACCCGTCCTTCGAGCTGGGCCGAGTACGACTGGCTCATCAACCACGCCAAGCGCCACGTCGACTCGCCGCTGCCGCACGACTGACGCACCGGGCGACCGCGCCGCGGCACGACACCCCGGGGAGGCACCGCCCCGGGGTGTCGTGCTTCCCTCTTCCGCGGCCGGGCGCCGCCCCGGCGCCCGTCACCGGAGCTTCACCACGCTCGCGCGCCGCACGTCGCCGCCCGATTCGACGCACGCGAAGTAGAGCCCCGCGCCCAGCTCGCGCCCGGCGCCGTCGCGGCCGTCCCAGGCGAGCGCGTGCTCGCCGGCCGCGCGCACGCCGTGCGCCAGCACGCGCACGCGCCGGCCCACGAGGTCGTAGACGGCCACGTCCACGTGCGCCTCGCGCGCCAGCGTCAGCCGCAGCGTCGTGGCCGCGCGGAACGGATTGGGCGCGGCGGCCAGCGCGAGTCCGTGCGCGGGTGCGGCCCGGTCCCCGGGCGCGGACGCCACGTTCACCGGTGCGCCCACCCACTCGAGGTCGCTGATCGTGCCCAGGTAGCCCAGCGAGGCGATGGCGTTGCCGTTGCGGCGCGAGACCTGCCGTACGCCGGCCACGTAGGCGCCCACGTACACGCTCGAGTCCGGCGACACCGCCACGCCGGTGGGCGAGCTGAACGTGCCGAAGCTCGCGTGCAGGTCCACGGTGGGCGTGAACGCGCCGGTGATGCGGTCCCATCGGAAGATCCGTCGCGGGCCGTTGCCCGTCGGATCGTCCTCGGTCACCAGGAAGTGCCCGTCGAGGTCCACGCCCAGGCCGGCGATGCCGTCCGAGGTGGGCGCGGCCGAGACCTGGTAGGCCGCCGGGTTCGCCGGGTTCACGCGCGCGGCCTTCAGGCCCAGCGCCACGGCGATGAGACCGTCGTTCGCCACGTCCACGCGGTAGCCCGGCCCCAGCGTCATCGGCGCGGTGTCGTTCAGGATCGCCGTCACCTGCTGGTTGTCGGGGTCGTAGCGGCGCAGTCGCAGCCCGACGCCGGACTTGTAGCCCGAGAACACCAGCGTGCTGTCGCGCGGGTCCGCGGCCACGTCGTACGGCGTGTCCATGTCGAGCGCGGTGAAGAACGACGCCGGCAGGACCTGGAAGTCGAGCGTCGACGGGTTGAAGCGGAACGACGGCGTGCCCACGACCCAGTACGTGCCGTCGGGCGCGCGGCCCATGCCGCGGAAGTACTCCCACGTGCCGCACAGCAGCGGTTTCCAGCCGCCGGCGTCCCACGTGAGCAGCCCCTCGGTGGTGCCGAGCGCGGCCAGGTGGCCGCCGGCCGGCGGCAGGGGCACGCTCAGGATCTGCATGCCGCTGTTCAGGAAGTTCGTGCACGTGGCGTAGCTGCCGCGCATCTCGGCGAACGCCGAGCAGGAGCCCGCCGCCGGGGTCGCGCGGAACGCCACGCGCACGCTGTCGAGCGCGGGCGGCGCGCCCTTCCACGTGATCGTGCGCGTGGCGGAGTTCCACGTGGCGCCCGCGGGCGGCGTGCCCACGAACGGCGGATCGGTCGCGGGCAGCAGCGTGGCCGGGAAGGCGAACGACACCGAGCACGCGGGCGCGGGCGCGCTGTCCAGGTTCAGCACGCGCATCTCCAGGTCGATCGTCGCGCCGGGCCGCACCAGCAGCAGCCGGTTCGCGCCGTTCGTACCCCACGAGTGCCCGGGGCCGTGCGACGGGCTCGCGAGCCGCGCCACCACGGGCGCACCCGCCACGGCGATCGCCGCCGGCGCCGCCTGGATGCCGATCTGCGCGCTGCAGGCGTTGTACACGAGGATGGGATTGCCGCGGTTCATCCGCTCGGTCGCGGCCGCCTCGGCGCGGCAGGCGCGGATCTCGGTCTCGTACACGATCGTGCGCGAGCCACTCGCCGGCAGCGTGCCCGTCCACTGCAGCGACGAGAAGTTGTTGGCCGCGCTGCCCCCGCCCGAGTCCACGATCGTCGCCACGAAGGACGCGTCGCCGGCGAGCACCGTGAAGTTGACGCCGGTGCGAACGCCCGCGGTGGTGTTCAACAGCTGGATCGTGTGCCGTACGCGCTGCCCCGAACGCAACGGCGGCGTCGCGAGCGGCGTGGAGCCCACCAGCACGCCGATCGGCGTCGCGACCTGCGCCACCAGCACGGTGGTCCGTGCGGGCGAGCCGACCACGGTGCCGCCGGGCGTGCCGGCGACCTGGTACGTGGCGTTCGTCATGGACGTGGCGGAGCAGCTCGCGCGCACGACCAGCGTGCGCGAGACGGCCGCGCCGGGCGCGAGCGTTCCGAGCGACCACGTCACCGTGGTGCCCGACGGCGTGCCGCCGTCGGAGGCGCTGACGAACGTGGCCGTGGGCGGGAACGTGTTCGTGAGCACGACGCCGTTCGACGCGAGCGTGCCGGTGTTGCTCGCCCCGAGCGTGTACGTCACGAGCCCGCCGCGAGAGGCGGTGTCGGGGGCGGCCAGCGTCACGCCGAGCACGGGTGCGGGCGGCGGCGGGCAGGGCGCGGTCGCGCATGCGACCCCCGAGTTCCAGGTGCCGCCGAGCCCGGCGCACTCGCCGGATGTGGTGCCACCGAGGCAGCCGCCGCCGGGCAGGCAGCAGGCGCCGGTCGGCGGCGGCGACACGGCGCAGTCGCTGTAGGCATAGGACGTGATCAGCGCGTTGGCGTCGCCGCGGATGGCCACGGTGTAGCTGCCCGGCGAGCCCTCCACGAACGCGTCGCGCGTGCCCGACTGGCCGGTGAGCCCCGGCTGGGCGGCCGCGCCGAGCGTGGGCGGGCACAGGCTGACGATCGAGTAGTTCGTGCCGCCGGGCCCGTTCACGTCGTGCTGCACCCACGCCATGGTGCCGAACGGCGCGAACTTCACGTAGCCGAACGGGAGCGTGTAGTCGAATGCCGACGTGGCGTGCACGCCGGTGACCATGTCGAACCACACGACCCTGGCTCCACTCGAGTTGGTCGGCACGTACCGGAACCACGCCGTGCGCACGCCCTTCGTGGGATCGTCGAAGAAGCCGTACTCGTTGATGCAGTTCGTCGTCGACGCGTCGGTGCCGAGTTGCACGAGCGAGGCGCCGTTCTGCGCCGGGATCGCGTAGAGCCGGATCGCGGCCGCCGCACCCGGGCACGACGCGCCGGTGCTGGTGATGGCCACCATCACCCGGCGCGACGGGGACAATCGCAGCTGCCAGCCTCCCGAGATCCCCGGGGGAATCGGATGGAACGTGTCCACACCGGGGTCCGTCAGGTCGTTGCCGTTGGCGTCCACCCACAACTGGCCCGACTGGATCAGCACGCCGGCCCCGCCCAGCGGGCCGGTCCACGGCGGCGACGAGTTCACGAAAGCGCCGGTCTGCGCGCGTGCGGCGGCGGCCGAGGCCAGCGCCAGCGCGGCGGCGAAGACGGCCGGGCGAACGAAGCGGATCATCGAGTCGGCGGGCATGGGCGTCTCCGAAGGCGGGGTGTTCCGTGGCCCGGCGGCATGCCGGGTACCGGAAACACGCTCGAGCCCCGGCGGTCGTTTCACCCCGCATGCCCCGGCCGGCGACGCCGGCCCCGCCGCGCGGTTTGCCCCGCGCGCCGCGACGCGCTCCCCGCCTATAGTGCGGACATGCCCACGCCTCGCCCGGTTCGCCCCGCCGACGCGCCCGCGCTGCTGCGCGACGAGCGCACGCTGGTGGACGCGCTGCGCGCCGGGGATCCGGGAGCCACGCGGCTGTTCCTCGAGCACACGCACGCCGCGGCGTACGCGTTCGCGTGCCGCTGGACACCCGACCCGGAGCAGCGCGCCGACTGGGCGCACACGGCGCTGCTCGTGGTGCTGTCGGACGTGCGCGCGGGCCGCTTCGTGTTCCGCCACCCCGGCGGCTTCTGGTCGTGGTTCCGCAAGCGCGCGGGCTTCCTGATGCTGGACCAGTGCCGTCGCGCGCGCCGTCACGCGCGACGCGAGGGCGTCTCGATCGACGACCTCTCCCCCGAACGGCTCGCCGTCCCGGACGGGGCCGCGGACCCCGCGGTGGCGCTCGACCGCGCGGCGCTGCGCACCGACGTCGAGCGCTGCCTCGAGCGCGTGGCGAGCCCCGATCAACGCGCGGCGATCCGCCTGCTGCTGGAACAGGAGCTGTCGTACGACGACATCGCCGCCGCGCTCGGCAGCAGCGCGAGCACGGTGCGCAACTGGATCCACCGCGCGCGCGTCGCGTTGCGCCGCTGCCTGCTGGAACGCTGGGGCCTCGCCGCGGCGGGACCTGAAACGACGGACGAGCCCGGGCCG
>JBGAMH010000055.1:0-20457 GCA_044223135.1 Candidatus Eiseniibacteriota bacterium
GCGAATGGCCAAGAGGGCGGTGCTGCGGCGCTTCAAGGTTGCCAAGAAGCTGCAGGTGCTGCACTAGGCAGGCCACGGCACGAAGTCGAGAAGGCTGTGCGGGAGTTGCTCGCAGCAAACGCCGATTCTCCATTGACCCCCGCTCCGCCCTCCGCCTAGCCTCCACTCCCTCATGCTCCGCGCCCTTCGCCAGCTCTCCGCGACTCTCGCCCTGCTCGCCTACGTCCTCGCGCTTCCCGAGGGCGTGCTCGTGTTGTGCATGGGCGCGGGCGAGCATCGCGCGATCGAGGCGGCTTGCCAGGACCACGGCGCCCAGGACGAGGCCGCGCACGTCGACGAGCCCTGCGATTGCTCCGGCGACTGCGGGCCGTGCGACGACGCGCCGCTGGGGCTCGATCACTCGGCCCTGCACAGCATCGCCCCGCGCGAGTCCATCGCGCCGGCACCGCTCGCGGTCTCGCCCGCGCCCAGCGCCCACCTTCTGGGCGCCCTCATCGAAATCGCCGCCGGCTCGCCCGCACCGGCGGTTCTCGTCTCCTCGAGTCCCCCACCACAAGCGCACGTCGTCCTCCGTATCTGATCCACCGGTTGTTCGTGTGACCTGAGTCGTTCGCGCTGGTCCGCATCGCGGGCCGGCCCGGTCCACAGCTTCCGGAGGATTCCTCGTGCTCACGCACTCCGGGCGCCCGTCGTGGCGCCCTGTCCGATTCGTGCTGCTCGCCGTGCTGCTGGCGTCGCCGGCCGCGGCGCAGTCGCCGCCCCGCACGCTCACGCTGGCCGATGCGCTCGCGCGCGCGGCATCGCAGCATCCTTCGCTCCGCGCGGCAGGGCTCGCGTCCGACGCGGCGCGGCATCGCGCGCTCGACGCGGACCGCCGCCCGGCGCCGCGCCTCGAGGCGGCGCTCGACAACTGGGGCGGCTCGCTCCGCACCGCGCAGGCGGAAGCCACGCTCCAGCTCACGCAGACGCTCGAACGGGGCGGCGATCGCGCGGCGCGCACAGCGGTAGCGGCGGCCGACGTGGCGCTGGCCGACGCGGATCGCGCGCTCGCGCTTCGCGCCGTGCAGGCCGACGCGACGGCGGCCTTCGTCTCGGCGTGGCTCGCTCACGAGCGTCGCCGGCAACTCGCGGAGTCGGCGTCGATCGCGGCCGACGCGCTCGCGGCGGCGGGCGCGCGCGTGCGCGAAGGGGCGGCGTCGCCGGTCGAACGGCTGCGCGCCGAGTCGGCGCTGGCGCTCGCGCAGGCGGAGCACGCGCGCTCGGTGGCCGAAGTTGCCGCGGCGGATCGCGCGCTGGCGCTGCACTGGGCGGCGCCCGAGGCGGACTTCGACTCGCTCGCACTGCCGCAGCCGTCCACACCGCTGCCGGCCGACTCGGCGGCGTGGTTCGCGTCGCTGGCGTCGCATCCCGAGGTGGCGGCGGCGGCGGCTCGCGTGCGCGCGGCGCAGGCGGGTGCGCTGGCGGCACGCGCGGCGGGCACGGCCGACGTCGACGCGAGCGTGGGTGCGCGTCACCTGCGCGAATCGGAGGGCACGGGTTTCGTGGCGGGCGTGTCGCTGCCGCTGCCGTTCGGCAACCGGCAGCAGGGCGCACGCGCGGCGGCGGGCGCGGACGCGTCGCGCGCGCAGCTGGAGCAGTCGGCGGCGCAGGCACGCCTGGCATCGGAGCTGCGCAGCGCGATCGAGCGGTGGCGGGCGGCGTCGGCGGCGCTGCGGCCGCTCGCCGAGCGCGTGCTGCCGGCGGCGGACGAGGCGCTGGCGCTGGTGCGCGCGGGCTATCGCGCGGGGCGCTGGGGATACGCGGATCTGGCGGATGCCTCGCGCGCGGCGCTCGACGCGCGGCGCGCATGGCTCGACGCGACGGGCGAGGCCTGGCGCGCGAAGGCGGACGTGATGCGACTCACGGGCGGCGACGCCGCGAAGGGAGAGGTGCGATGACGGGCATCGAGAGGATGCGGCGCGCGGGTCTGCTGGCGCTGCTGCTGGGCGTGCTGGCGGCGGGCTGCGGCCCGGCGAAGCGGGCGGCGACGGAAGCGGGTGAGTCCTCCGAGGCGCACGCGGCGGAAGGAGAGGGCGAGCACCACGACGAGCACGGCGAAGCGGGCGAACCGCAGGCGGTCACGCTGAGCCCGGAGGCGATCGCCAACGCGAAGCTGGCGTTCGGGCTCGCGGCGCCACGCGACATCGCGGTGACGGCGGACGCGCCGGGCGAGGTGCACCTGGACCTGGAGCGCGTGTTCGAGGTGCGGCCGCGCTACCCGGGCGTGATCCGCGAACTGCCGCGCCGCCTGGGCCAGCACGTGTCGCGCGGCGACCTGCTGGCGGTGGTACAGGGCAACGAGAGCCTGTCCGACTACGAGATCCGCTCGCCGCTGTCGGGCACGGTGGTGTCGCGCACGGCGATCGCGGGACAGGCGGTGGACCACGAGACGGTGATGATGACCGTGGCCGACCTGTCCACGGTGTGGGTGGACTTCGCGGTCTACCCGCAGCACGTGGACCGCGTGCGACCGGGACTGCCGGTGCGCGTCACGGCCACGGGCCGCGAGGACCTGTCGGCCGACGCGCGCGTGAGCTACGTGGGGCCGATGCTGGAGCAGGACACGCGCGTGTCGAGCGCGCGCGTGGTGCTTCCCAACGCGGGCGGGCGCTGGCCGCCGGGCCTGTTCGTGACGGTTCGGCTGGAACTGGAGCGGGTGCGCGCCGCGGTGGCGGTGCCCGACGGTGCGATCGTGCGCATGCGCGAGGGCGCGGCGGTGTTCCGCGTGCACGGCGACCGCTTCGAGCTGACGCCGGTGCAGCCGGGCCGCAGCGACGGGCGCTTCACCGAGATCGTGTCCGGGCTCGCCGCCGGCGACTCGGTGGTGACGGCGAACGCGTTCGTGCTCAAGTCCGAGCTGGGCAAGGGGGAGGCCGGGCATGAGCACTGAGCCCCACGGCCCGCGCGCGCCGTTCGCGCCACCGGCCGAGCCCTCCGGCGAGAACCGCATGCTGGATTCGGTGCTGCGCTTCTCGATCCGCCAGCGCGGCCTGGTGCTGCTGGTGACGCTGGGCATCGCGGCGCTCGGCGTGTGGAACTTTCGCCGGCTGCCGATCGACGCGGTGCCCGACATCACCAACGTGCAGGTGCAGATCAACACGGTGGTCGAGGCGATGTCGCCGGTCGAGGTGGAAAAGCAGGTCACGGTGCCCATCGAAACGGCGATGGGCGGCATCCCGGGCGTGGAGCAGGTGCGCTCGCTGTCGCGCTACGGGCTGTCGCAGGTCACGGTGGTGTTCCGCGACGGCACGAGCATCTACTTCGCGCGCCAGCTGGTGAGCGAACGGCTGCAGCAGGCGCGCGAGGCGCTGGGCGCGGGCGGCGGCGAGCCCACGATGGGCCCGATCGCCACGGGGCTCGGCGAAGTGCTCATGTGGACGCTCGAGGTGGCGCCGGGCGCGCGCCGCGCCGACGGCGGCGAGTGGACGCTCACCGACCTGCGCGACGTGCAGGACTGGATCGTCAAACCGCAGCTGCGCACGGTGCCGGGCGTCACCGAGATCAACACGATCGGCGGCTACCGCCGGCAGTACCACGTGACGCCCGATCCGCGGCGGCTGCAGTCGCTGGGGCTCACGTTCCACGACGTGCTGGCGGCGATCGGGCGCAACAACCAGTCGGCGGCGGGCGGCACGCTCGAACAGAAGGGCGAGCAGTTCCTGGTGCGCTCCACGGGCCGGCTGCGCGGGCCCGACGAGATCCGCGACGTGGTGGTGGCCACGCGCGACGGCGTGCCGATCCACGTGCACGACGTGGCCAGCGTGGGGCCGGGGCGCGAGATCCGCTCCGGCGCGGCCACGCGCAACGGCGACGAAGTGGTGCTGGGCACGGCGTTCATGCTGATCGGCGAGAACAGCCGCGTGGTGGCGCACCGGTTGGAGCAGCGGCTGGAGCAGGTCAACCGCACGCTGCCCACCGGCGTGAAGGCGCGCGTGGTGTACACGCGCACCAAGCTGGTGGACGCCACGCTCGAGACCGTGCGCACCAACCTGGTCGAGGGCGCGGTGCTGGTGATGGCGGTGCTGCTGCTGATGCTGGGCCACTTCACGGCGGCGCTCATCGTGGCGCTGGTGATCCCGCTGAGCATGCTGATCGCGGTCACGGGCATGGTGGAGAACCGCGTCAGCGCGAACCTGCTGAGCCTGGGTGCGATCGACTTCGGCATCATCGTGGACGGCGCCGTGGTGATGGTGGAGAACGTGGTGCGACGCTTCGCGCACCGCCAGCGCGAGCTGGGCCGCGTGCTCGACGGGCACGAGCGGCTGCGCGAGTCGTTCGCCGGCGCGGCCGAGGTGGCGCGGCCCACGCTGTTCGGCGTGCTCATCATCATGGCGGTGTACCTGCCGGTGCTCACGCTGAGCGGCATCGAAGGCAAGATGTTCCGGCCCATGGCGGGCGTGGTGCTGCTGGCGCTGGGCGGCTCGCTGGTGCTGGCGTTCACGTTCGTGCCGGCGGCGCTGGCGCTGCTGCTGCGCGGCCCCGTGCGCGAGCCCGAGGGCGGCGTGCACGCGCGGCTGCAGCGCGCGTACGAGCGCGTGCTGCGCTGGGCGCTGCGGCGGCGCGCGGCGGTGGCGGCGGGCGCGGCGCTGCTGGTGGTGGCGGCGGCGCTGCTGGCCACGCGTCTGGGCAGCGAGTTCGTGCCCACGCTGGACGAGCGCGACCTGACGATCCAGCCCATGCGCATTCCGTCCACGAGCCTGCAGCAATCGGTGGCCATGCAGCACGACATCGAGACCGCGCTGCGCCGGCTGCCGCAGGTAGCCGACGTGTTCGCGCGCATCGGCACCGACGAGGTGGCGAACGATCCGATGCCGGCGAACATCGCCGACATGTTCGTGATCCTGAAGAGCCGCCGCGACTGGCCCGACCCGCGGCTGCCGCGCACGGCGCTGATCGAACGCATGGAGGCGATCCTGCGCCAGCACCCGGGGCAGGAGTACGAGTTCACGCAGCCGATCGAGATGCGCTTCAACGAACTGGTGGCCGGCGTGCGAAGCGACGTGGCGGTGAAGGTGTTCGGCGACGAGCTCGAGGTGATGAGCGAGGCGGGAGAACGCATCGCCGACGTGCTGCGCTCGGTGCCGGGCGCCACCGACGTGCGCGTGGAGCAGGTGACGGGGCTGCCCACGCTCACCGTGGACCTGCGCCGCGCCGCGATCGCGCGCTACGGGCTGGGCGCCGAGGACGTGCAGAGCGTGGTACGCACCGCCGTGGCGGGCACCGAGGCGGGCGAGGTGCTCGAGGGCGACCGCCGCGTGCCGATCGTGGTGCGGCTGCCCGAGGCGGTGCGGCAGGACCTGGCGGCGCTCGCCGACCTGCCGGTGCCGGTGGCGGCGCGCGCGCGGTCGGAACTGCGCGGCGCGCTGCCGGCGCCGCACGCGGAGGAGCGCACGGAGTTCGTGCCGCTGAGCACGCTGGCCGAACTGCGCGTGGACGAAGGGCCCAACCAGATCAGCCGCGAGAACGCCAAGCGCCGCGTGGTCGTGCAGTGCAACGTGCGCGGGCGCGACCTGGGCGGGTTCGTGGAGGAGGCGCAGCGCAAGCTCGAGGCCTCGTACCGCGTGCCGCCGGGCTACTGGCTGGAGTGGGGCGGCGAGTTCGAGAACATCCTGGCCGCGCGCGGACGGCTGGCGGTGGCGGTGCCGCTGGCGCTGCTGCTGGTGTTCCTGCTGCTGTTCGGCGCGCTGGGGGGCGTGCGCGACAGCGTGCTCGTGTTCACGGGCGTGCCGTTGGCGCTCACGGGCGGTGTGCTGGCGCTGGCGGCGCGCGGCATCCCGTTCTCGATCTCGGCGGCGGTCGGGTTCATCGCGCTGTCGGGCGTGGCGGTGCTGAACGGGCTCGTGATGCTGTCGGTGATCCGCCGGCTGCGCGAGGGGGGCACGCCGCTCGACGAGGCGATCGTGGCCGGCTGCGTGGCGCGCGTGCGCGCGGTGCTGATGACGGCGCTCGTGGCGTCGCTGGGCTTCGTGCCGATGGCGCTCGCCTCCGGCACCGGCGCCGAGGTGCAGCGCCCGCTCGCCACCGTGGTGATCGGCGGCATCCTGTCGTCCACGCTGCTCACGCTGCTCGTGCTGCCCGGCCTGTACCGCTGGGCGCACCGCGGCAGGGAGCCCGTGCCGGAGCCGTGATCGAACGGCCCGGATGCACGCGCGGCGGGAGTCGTCGGACGGACTCCCGCCGCGTGCGGTTCCGGCGCTCGATGCGCTACTTCATGCCCGGCTTCGCCACGCCCCAGCCGGCGCCCTTGCCGGTCCAGGTCTGCTCCGCCAGCGGGATGTGGCCCACGTCGCTGTAGATCACCAGCCGCGTGCTGCCGTCGGGGCGCACGGCGAGCACCGTGAGCGAGCCGTTGCCGATGTCCATGCGGGTCCAGTGCCCGGTGTCGTTCATCAGCGCCTTGCTCACCATCCAGCGGATCACGTTGCCGTGGCACACCAGCACGTCGTGCGTGTCGGCGTCGGGCGTGGGCACCAGGTACTTCGCCCACGCGGCGTTCAGGTTGGCGTCGCACGCGGCGATCTCGTCGGCCGCGTGGTTCCTCATGTAGTCGGCACGGTCGGACGTGGGCGTGCACTCGTGGATCAGCGAGTCGCGCTCCGGCGCCATGCGCAGCACGGCGCCGATGTCGTCGGCGGTCTGCGCCGCGCGCAGGTACGTGCTGCTGATCAGCCGGTGCACCTTCACGGGCAGCGCGGCCAGGCGCTTGCCGGCGTACTTCGCCTGCCGGTGCCCGAGCGCGTTGAGCCCGTTGCCCAGCGCGTCGTCGGTGACGGTGGTGTCGAGGTCGTAGATGCCGTGGCGGATCAGGTACACGTAGTGGATGCCGGCGGGCCGCGGCGCGGGCGCGTCGGCGGCCGCGGCGGCGGCGGGCAGCAGCAGGGCCAGCACGATCAGCGCGAACAGTCGGGGCATCGGGCGTCTCCCGTGGGTTGGAATCGCGGACTCGCGGCGCACCATGCCCGCGACGGCGGCCCGATCGCAAGCGCTCGGCGCGAGGGCGCGAACGGCGACGAGGGGATCGCGACCGGCGCGTTGCACCGCGGGCATGCGCGGACGATCGATGCTTCGCACGCGCGACGTTCTCCGCCGGGCGTGTGACGCGTGCAGCAGGGCGCACTGACAATCGCGCGCAGGCTCTGCCAGATCGTCGGCCGCGAAGCGTGCGTGATCGCCGAAGATCGTTCGGTCATCAGGCTCGTTCGCCGTGGCGTTCTCCGCGCGGGGCGGTTGGCCTCGCGGGATCGCCGCGCGCGCACGACTCGCGCAACCGCTGGAAAACGCCACATGTAACCGTTTCCAACATTGTTTCCCGCGCGCGCTTCGACGAGGCGTAGAGTGCGCGCCGGCTCACGAAGCCACTATTCACGCACGGGAAGCGTCCTCCGGGCATGAATGGCGCACTGGCTGCCGCTCGACGGGACCCCATCGTGTCCCGGAAAGGAGTCGGTGTCATGAATGGAACGGACGTGGCAGTGCTCACTCCCACCAAGACCAAGACCATGACCACGAAGGACTACATCAACGCCGTCATCGACGTGACGGTGGCCAAGAACCCGGCCGAGCCGGAGTTCCACCAGGCCGTGCGTGAGGTCATCGGCTCGCTGAGCCCGGTGATCGATCGCCACCCCGAGTACAAAGCCGCGCGTCTGATCGAGCGCATCGTCGAGCCCGAGCGCGTGATCATGTTCCGCGTGCCGTGGCAGGACGACAAGGGCGAGGTGCAGGTCAATCGCGGGTTCCGCATCGAGATGAACAGCGCGATCGGACCGTACAAGGGCGGCCTGCGGTTCCACCCGTCGGTCAACCTGGGCATCCTCAAGTTCCTGGCGTTCGAGCAGGTGTTCAAGAACTCGCTCACCACGCTGCCCATGGGCGGCGGCAAGGGCGGTTCGGACTTCGATCCGAAGGGCAAGAGCGACTCCGAAGTGATGCGCTTCTGCCAGAGCTTCATGACCGAGCTGCAGCGCCACATCGGTCCCGACACGGACGTGCCGGCCGGTGACATCGGCGTGGGCGGTCGCGAGATCGGGTTCCTGTTCGGGCAGTACAAGCGCCTGCGCAACGAATTCACCGGCGTGCTCACGGGCAAGGGCCTGAACTGGGGCGGCTCGCTGATTCGTCCGGAAGCCACGGGCTACGGCACGGTGTACTTCGCGGCCGAGATGCTGAAGGCCAAGGGCCTGAAGCTCGAAGGCAAGACCTGCCTCGTGTCGGGCAGCGGCAACGTGTCGCAGTACACGGTCGAGAAGCTGCTCGACCTGGGCGCCAAGCCGGTCACGCTGTCGGACAGCAACGGCATGATCTACGACGCCGACGGCATCGACCGTGACAAGCTCGCGTGGGTCATGGACCTCAAGAACGTCCGCCGCGGTCGCATCGAGGAGTACGTGGCGAAGTTCCCGAAGGCCAAGTACACGCCGGTCGACACCAAGCTCGACTACAACCCGCTGTGGTCGGTGAAGGCCGATTGCGCCTTCCCGAGCGCGACGCAGAACGAGATCAACGCCAAGGACGCGCAGAACATGCTGAAGAACGGCGTGTCGCTGGTGGCCGAAGGCGCGAACATGCCGAGCACGCTGGACGCGATCAAGCTGTACCTGGACGCGGGCATCCTGTACGGCCCGGCCAAGGCGGCGAACGCGGGTGGCGTGGCGACGTCGGGTCTCGAGATGTCGCAGAACAGCATGCGTCTGAACTGGACTCGCGAAGAGGTGGACGATCGCCTGCACAAGATCATGATCGCCATCCACAAGAACTGCTTCGAGACCGCCGAGAAGTACGGCACGCCGGGCAACTACCTGAACGGCGCGAACATCGGTGGCTTCCTGAAGGTCGCGAACTCCATGCTGGATCAGGGCCTCGTCTGAGGTCCGTGGCAGTGCGAACGCGGGGCGGATACCTTCCGCCCCGCGTTCTGTTTTGGGGTAGGCCGCCCGCCCGCGAGGTTCACGGGTCGTCGCGCAGGCACTGCGCGCACGGGGAGCGGCCACGCGTGAGCCGGAGGAGCGAGTCGTGAGCGACGTGCGGGCGTTGCCGGCCGAGCCGGACAATCCGTTCCAGTCCTTCCAGAACCTGATGCCGTTCCGCGTGCAGGACATCCTGCTCGTGTCGAGCCTGTACGACTCGTTCACGCTGCAGGAGGACGGGCGCCTCAACGAGCTCATCGTGGGCGAGTTCCTCGAGGTGTACATGCACCGCACGCCGGGGCTCACGCACGTGTCGAGCGGCGAGGACGCGCTGCGGCTGGCGAAGGCCGAGCCGCGCTTCAACCTGATCCTCACGTCCATCCACACGGGCGACATGGGCGCCGAGGAGCTGGCGCGCCGCGTGAAGGAAGCCGGGCTCGACATCCCGGTGGTGGTGCTGGCGTACGACAACCTGGAGCGCAAGGAGTTCGAGGCCCGCACCGACCTGTCGCTGATCGAACGCGTGTACCTGTGGCAGGGCGACGGCAGCATCCTGGTGGCCATCGTCAAGGGCGTGGAGGACCGCCGCAACGTCGCGCACGACACCGTGCAGGTGGGCGTGCCGGTGGTGCTCGTGGTCGAGGACAACGTCCGCTACTACTCGTCGTTCCTGCCCAAGATGTACACCGAGCTGATCCGCCAGTCCGAGAAGCTTCAGGGCGAGGGCGTGAACCTGTCGCACAAGCTGGTGCGCCTGCGCGCGCGGCCCAAGATCCTGCTCGCGACGTCGTTCGAGGAAGCCGAGGCGCTGCTGGAGCGCTACACGCCGTGGCTGATGGGACTGATCTCCGACGTCGAGTTTCCCCGCGGCGGGCGGCTCGACCGCGAGGCGGGCTTCGAGCTGGCGCGTCGCGCGCGCGCGCGTGTGAACGACCTGCCGATCCTGCTGCAGTCCAGCCGCGCGGAGTTCGCCGCGGGCGCCGCCGACGTGGGCGCGACGTTCCTGCGCAAGTACTCCGACACGCTGCTGGCCGACCTCGCGAAGTTCGTGAACACGCACTGCGGCTTCGGCGACTTCGTGTTCCGCATGCCCGACGGCCACGAGGTGGCGCGCGCCGCGAACCTGGCCGAGCTCGAAGACCGCCTGCGCACCGTGGACCCGCGCAGCATCGAGTACCACGGGCAGCGCAACCACTTCAGCATGTGGTTCCGCGCGCGCACCGAGTTCGCGCTGGCCGCGAAGCTGCGCCCGCGCCGCGTGGCCGAGTTCGAATCGCTCGAGACGCTGCGCCACGACCTGGTGGAGTCCATCGCGGAGTACCGGCGCGAGCAGAGCGAGACGCTGGTCACCGACTTCGACCGCCGCACGTTCGATCCGCGCGCGAACTTCTTCTCGCGCCTGGGCGACGGCTCGCTGGGTGGCAAGGCGCGCGGGCTGGCGTTCGTGCGGTTCCTGCTCAACTACCACGGCATCACGCGCAAGTTCGAAGGCGTGCGCGTGGTGGTGCCGCAGGCGCTGGTGCTGGCGACCGACGTGTTCGACCGCTTCCTGCAGGAGAACGACCTGCGCTCGTTCGCGCTGGAGTGCACCGACGACGCGCTGCTGGAGCGCCGCTTCCAGGAAGCGCGCCTGCCGCGCCGCGTGGAGACCGATCTCGAGGCGTTCCTCGACGGCGTGCGCTGGCCGCTGGCCGTGCGCTCGTCGAGCCTGCTCGAGGACTCGCAGGTGCTGCCGTTCACGGGCGTGTACGACACGTTCCTGCTGCCGAACGACGCGCCCGCGCGCGCCGCGCGCCTGCGCCAGCTGCTCACCGCCATCAAGCGCGTGTACGCGTCTACGTTCTCCACGCACGCCAAGGCGTACCTGCACGCGACGCCGTACCGGCTGGAAGAGGAGAAGATGGCGGTGGTGATCCAGCGCGTGGCCGGCCGCGCGCACGACCGCCGCTTCTATCCCGACTTCTCGGGCGTGGGCCGCTCGCGCAACTTCTACCCGCCGCCCGGGCTGCGTCCCGAGGACGGCGTGGCGTCGGTGGCGCTGGGGCTCGGCCGCACGGTGGTGGAGGGCGGGCGCTGCCTGAGCTTCTGCCCCAGCGATCCACACCACATCCTGCAGTTCTCGTCGGTCAACGACATCCTCGCGAACTCGCAGCGCGAGTTCTGGGCGCTCGACATGGGCGAGTCGGGCACGAAGGCCGGCGAGCCGAGCATGCGCGAGACGCACTACGGCCTCGACGTGGCCGAGAAGGACGGCACGCTGTACGCGCTCGGCAGCACGTACTCGCACGAGAACCAGGCGATCTACGACGGCCTGTCGCGCAACGGCGTGCGGCTGGTGTCGTTCGCGCCGGTGCTCAAGCACGGCGTGTTCCCGCTGGCGGAGATCCTCCAGGCGCTGCTCGCGCTGGGCGCGCGCGGCATGAACCGCCCCGCCGAGATCGAGTTCGCCGCCACGATGGACTCGCAGTCGGGCGTGCACGAGTTCGCGTTCCTGCAGATGCGCCCGCTCGTGCTCACGTCGCAGGTGGACTCGCCCGACGTGGCCGAGCCCGAGGCCGAACGGCTCGTGGTGTCGAGCCCGCGCGTGCTCGGCAATGGCGTGGTGCGCGACCTCTACGACGTCGTGGTGGTGGACTTCCACCGTTTCGAACGTTCGCGCAGCGTGGACGCCGCCGCCGAGGTGGCGAAGCTGAACGCGCGGCTCGTGCGCGAGAAGCGCCCGTACCTGCTCGTGGGCGTGGGCCGCTGGGGCAGCACCGATCCGTGGCTGGGCATCCCGGTGGCGTGGGACCAGATCGCGGGCGCGCGCGTGATCGTGGAGGCGGGCTTCCGCGACATGCGCGTGACGCCGTCGCAGGGCAGCCACTTCTTCCAGAACCTGACGTCGTTCCAGGTGGGCTACTTCATCGTGAACGCGGACACGGGCGAGGGGTTCGTGGACTGGGACTGGTTCGGCGCCCAGGGCGACGCCGCGCCGTCGCTGGTGCGCCACCTGCGTTTCGACGAGCCGATCGAAGTGCGCATGGACGGCCGCCGCGGCATCGGCGTGATCTACAAGCCGGGCATGGCGCGGAACTGAGACGGAGCGCCGGGCCGTGCGGAAGGGCCATGTGCAGACGCTCGAGGACGAATGGATGGCCGAGGCCGTCGCACGGGCCGCGATCGCGCAGCGCGCTGCGGTCAACGACCTCCATGTCCTGTGCCTCGGCGCGAGGGCAATGGCCGACTTCTACTCGAGCCGGGGCCTCACCGGCCCCGAAGACATCGCTGCGGAGGCCGGTTGGGGGGCCCCGCTGTCGGAGGCGGACGCCACCACCGCGCCCGCCGGTACGATCGAGGAGGCGGGCATCCTCGGGCTCTACCGCGTGCTCGCATCGACCGGATGCACGAGTTTTCGGTACGGCAACGACCTCGCGCGGATCGTGCACGGGATCGACGCCATCGGCTGGATGCCGGGGCCCGAACTGCTGATCGGCGAGAGCAAGGGAACGACGCGGCCGGTGGGCCGATCCGCTGCATCCTATCTTCGGGCGACCGTTCACAAGGGTCGGCAACTCAGTCCGGAATGGTGCTGGCGTTCGTTCTGGCCGATGGCTTGCCACATGCACACGGCGCGCACGTTCCTCGACGGCGTCCGCCGCATGGTCGACGGCCGCTACGTGCGGCTGCTTTCCGTCATACGCGTGACCCGTACCGCCGCAGGGTACGTGCCCTGCGGAGAACACGCCGTGTGGCCCGAGGCTGATCTGAGCGTTGTCCTGGGGCGGCCCTCGGTCATGCCCGAACTCGCGCGGTGGCTTCGAGAAATCGACGGCGCTTCGCCCGGGCTGGTTCCGTGAGGATGTGCGGTGGCCGTCGCGGCCGTTAGAGGCGCGATGGCGAAGTGACCTGGTCCGCCGATCTCCGCAGGGAGTGGAACGGCATCGGCTCCGGGCACTTTGGGAGTGGATCGGCTCCGGGCGCGGCGGATAATGCGGTCCCCTGAGGGTGCCGATCGCCCACCGTTCCGCACCGGATCCCCATTGCGCCGGGAGGCCGCCCGCATGTCCGCAGTTCGATTCGCTCCATACGTCGTGTTCACCCTGATGCTGTCGATGCCGTGGTTGACCGGATGTGGTCAGCGCAATGCTCTGACGCAGGAGAAGGCGCAACACGCCATCGATCGATGGGTGATCCAGCACCAGTCGGCGCCTGGCTCCGTGGTGCTGCAGGGCCTGCACGAGATTCCGCAGGAGAATCGCGCCGACGGCGACCTGGCGTTGAGCGGGTTCGGCTACGAGGAGAACAACGTGATGGGCGGCACGTCCTCGCGGACGTATGACGGCCCGGGCGTCGCGCACTTCATCCGCTACACCGACGGGCGGTGGATCCTGAAACGCGTGGACTTCGGCGAGGGCATGAACCTGCACTGGGACGACAACCTGAACATCCAGGCCGTCCCCGAGGACAAGTCGGGCGGGGCCGCGAAGCGCGAGCAGGACGAGGCGGGTGTGCAGTACGCGAACGAAGCGCGCGAGATGATGCTCAACCACCACGGCGCGCTCGACCTGGCGAAGTTCTTCAACCTGCTGAGCAACGCAGCCCGCTCCGGCCCGGCGGCCAGCAAGGAGGCGGCTTCGGTACTGCGCCGCTTCGCCACCATGAGCGTGGGCTACGAACCCGGCGATCGGATCCAGGTGATGCTCGACTCGACGCTCGCGTGGGACCCTTCGCTGGCGGCCGACGACACGATGCTGCGCATGCACCAGGTGTACCGGCTGCCGTTGCCACCGGCGATCGCTCAGGAGGTCGCCCGCCACCAGAAGCCGTCGCCGCCGGGCGAGGTGGAGACCATCGTGGTGCCGTACAGGGAACTCCCACCGGGCACGTGCATGGCGATGTCCGCACCGGGTGCACCGGATCTGTACGTGGCCGGCATGACGCCCGATTTCCCGCGGGTGCTCACGCGTGTGGCTCCGGTGGACCCTCGAGGCGCGCGCGCCCCGGCGACCGACGTGGAACTGGCCGTGGCGATCGGGAAGGACGGTCGTGTGCCCGCGCACGTGACGCCGCTCCACATCGCGGATCGCGACATGCCCACCGTGCAACTACTGAGCGGCCCGGCCGAGTTGGAAGCCGCGGCGGCCGCCGCCGTGCGTCAGTGGACCTTTGCGCCCATGCACGTGCTCGGCAATCCCATCGAGACCATCGCCCGCGTCCAGGTGGCGTTCGGCGCCGGCGCCGTGTCCGCCGCGCCACCCCCGTCCGCAGCGCCCTCTCCGCCGATGCGCAAGCCGACCGACGCCACCGTCGCCCCGATGCCGGCGCCCGGCTCGGACGAGGATCTGCCGAAGTTCGGCGAGTACGTCTACGTGGAGGAGCTGCCGGAGGCGGTGAAGAAGGTGCAGCCGGTGATGCCGCCGGATGCGGCGGCGCGCGGCCTCGAGGGCACGGTCATGGTCCAGGTGCTGGTCGGGCGGGACGGACGCGTGCTCCGGACGCAGGTGACGAAGTCCGTACCCGGGCTGGACGAGGCGGCGCTGACGGCGGCACGGCAGTGGGTATTCAAGCCAGCGCTTTCGAACAAGAAGCCCGTGCCGGTGTGGGTGGCCGTGCCTCTGCGCTTCCCCCCGCGGTGAGATCCCGGGGTCTGGCGACGCAGGTGAACCTGCGCGAGCCGCGTGGGACCGGGGCGATCGGGAGCCCGCGTTGAGTCCGTCCCCCGAGGCGCAGCTCTACCTGCGCGCGATCGGCGTGATCGGGCGCTCCGACGCGGCGGCGCTGGAGCTGCTCGCCCGCGAGATCGAGCACTTTCCGCGCGGGCGTGATCCGTACCTGCACGGCGAGTGGATCGGGCACGCCATCGACGTGGGCTCGCGCGCGGCGATCGAGTGGATGCTCGCGCACGGTGCGACGCTGGACTACCGCGACGAGGACGGCTACGGCGCGCTGCACAGCGCGATCGAACGCGCCGCGCCCGACCGGCTGGACGTGATCGAGCTGCTCGTGCGCCACGGTGCGCCGCTCGACGCGCGTGGCATCAACGACTGGACGCCCGCGCACATGGCCGCCGCCCGCGACGACGTGGACGCGCTGCGCGTGCTCGTGCGACTGGGCGCCGACCTCGCGTTGCGCACGCGCATCGACCACTGCGCGACGCCGCTCGAAGAGGCCCGCCACCTCGGCCGAGCCGCGGCGGTCGCGTACCTGGAGAGCGTGACGAAGGGCTAGTCGCGTGCGGGGCTGCCGCCGCCGGGAAGGACGTCGTTCCCTCCATCGTGCCTCGCTGCGCTGCGCCGCGGGGAGTCGTCACGGCGCGGTGGCCGCGGGCCTCGCGGGGCCCGAGCACGCGGCCGGACGGCAGGGCCGTTTGCCCCGATCGATCGTTGCTCGCTCCCGCGAAACCCGCCGGGGGCGCGGCCCGTCTCGCGCGGCCGTTCCGCGGGGTGAAGCGTGTCCCCACGCACTTTCGCCTCGCACCCCGCTGAAGCCGCACCGTACGATTCGATGGCGACCACTCGTTCCCGTCACGCGGCCGCTCGGCACCCGCGTGGCCCGATCCTCCTCGGCACCCCACTCCGGGAGACCGCGCCATGTTCGCTCGCTTCGCCCGTTGCCTTTCGCTCGCCGGCCTCGCCGCGCTCGGCGCCGCGGCCTCGGCTTCCGCGGCCGCGCTCGACGTGTCACTGAATTTCGCGTCGCTGCCCTCGGCCCAGGGCTTCTCGTACGTGGCGTCCGGCGCGCACGCCGGCGTCGCCGAAGCCACGGTGTTCTCGGTGAGCGGCGGCACGCTGACCCAGAACACGATCGGCCAGTACCTGGGCACGAGCGGGGCGGGCCTCTACTACCAGCGTGCGAACGGCATCACGACCACCGAGGCCAAGCAGATCCGAGTGACCGCGCGCGCCCTGCAGGCGGCGGGATCCAGCGTGTTCCCGAACGGCGAGGGCGGCTTCTGCTTCCTGTTCGCGCATGGCAGCGTGCAGTACGGCTTCATGCTCACGCCCACGCGCATCGGCTACCTGCAGTCGAGCTGGGTGCTGCTGCCCGCGACCTACGACAACACGCAGTTCCACGACTACATCTTCGACTGGTCGCCGGGCGGATCGTGGCGCATCTACCGCGACGGCGTGCAGATCTCCACCGGCAGCGGCGGCGGCTCGCTGGCCGTGAACCGCATCCTGATCGGCGACGGCACCGGCGGCGCGAACGCGCGCGGCGAGGTCAGTGCCTATCGCTTCGTGCAGGACCTGGCCACGCCGGCCACGCCCTCCACGTGGGGCCGCATCAAGGGCCTGTACCGGTAGCGGTCCCGACGCGTCGAGCGCCCCGTGGCACGTACGTGCGCGGGGCGTTCGCATGTCCAATCGAGCGGCTGGCTCGTGCCCGGCGTCGCGCACCGGCGGGAGCGCGTGGCCGCGCCGGCTACTCCTCGAATCCACCCTCGGGCGGCTTCTCGGGCGCGTCGGCCATCTGGTCCTTGGGCGGCTCGGCGGGGCGCACCATCAGCATCTTCTCGCGCTCCACGACCACGGTGCCGGCCTTCGCGCCGCGGGGCTTCCGCACGTACTTCTTCTGCGTGACGATCACCGGCACCTTGCCGGCCGTGCGCGCCTTGCTGTGGAACGCCGCCCAGCTCGCCACTTCCTCGAGCGTCGCCTTGCTGGGCTCGTTCGCGCCCTTGCCGCGCCGCAGCACCACGTGCGAGCCGGGGCAGCCGTGGGCGTGGAACCAATAGTCCTCGGGTCGCGCCATGTGCAGCGTGAGGTAGTCGTTCGCTTCGCTGCTGCGGCCGATCAGCACGTCCCAGCCCTCGGTGCTGCGATAGCGCCACGGCACGAACTTGGACGGGATGTCCGGCCGGCCCTGCCGCTTCGGCGCGGGCGTCGTGGGCGACGGCCGCGTCGAGGCGGCGGGCTCGCCCGAGAGGCCCAGCTTCTTGCGTGGCAGCGGCACGGGCGCCTGGATCTGCTCGCGCAGCGTGGCGGGCATCGCGGCGAGCAGGCGCTCCAGTTCGAGCTCGGCGGCGGCGGCCGTGTCGGCGTCGGCGTCGAGCATGGCCGCGAGCGGGCCGGCCACGGTGGCGATCTCGCGCTGCAGCGACTCGATGCGCGGCGGAATCTCGCGCTGCGCGCGCTCACCCTTGGCGGCGCGCTTGAAGTAGCGCGCCGCGTTCGCGGGCGGCGCCACGTTGGGGTCGAGCGCGATCTCCAGCGTGAGGCCGGGGTCGTGCGGATCGGGCAGCGACACGCTGGCCGCGCGCGCGGGCACCTGTTTCGCGTAGGCGAGCAGCGCCTCGCCGAAGCGGCGGTACTCGGCGGCGCGCTCGGCCTCGGCGAGGTCGCCGCGCACGGCTTCGAGCTTGCGCTCCAGCTTGTGCTTGAAGCGCTTGAGCGCCTTGCGCAGCGCCGAGCGCCGCTCGGCGGCGGGGTCGGGCGGTGTGTCGCCGGCGTCGCGCGAAGGGCCGGCGCTGCCGGGCGGGTTGTCGTCGGACATGGCGCGGCAGGCTAGGGGACCGCGAGAACGGCGGCAACCGCGCGGGAGATCTCGTGTGCAGGCCAAACTCCGGATCACGGGAGGCCCACCGGCCGGTGGGAACGTTTGCGACCCAACGTTCGAGAGGACTGCATGCGTCGATTCGAAGAGCCGTTCCGCCTGCCGCGAGTCCCGCTGGTCCTCTTTGCGCTCGCCCTGGCGCTGGGCGGCGGCACGATCTGCCCCGCCCACGCCGCCTCCGACGACGTCTACTTCTCCGTGCATCGCGTGCAGAAGTTCCAGTACTACGCGTTCGTGAACGACTACGTGCAGTGGAGCCTCCACGACACCGCAGGGACCACGCTGGCTTCGGGCAGCGTGCGCGACACGGCGCTGGTGACGGGCTCGGTCGGCGTTTCGGCCGTGTACAGCGCGCAGGACGGGCGCTTCACGGCCGACCTGGCCACCTTCATCCACGAGCAAGCGCAGTTCGGTGTGTTTCACGTCCTCACGAACGAGCTGACCGTGCAGGTGTACGTGAAGGGCCCCTCCGGCACGCCGTACTGGATCGTGCGCGCCGACAGCGGCAGCGTGCACGCGTGGCGCCTGGGCGGGCTGCCGGGCACCCTCACGCCGGTGAACGGCGTCTCCACCGCGACGTTTCAGGACAGCGTGATCGGCACGCCCGCCACGGGCGGGGAGCTGAGCGCCGTCGAGGACACCACGCGGGTGCTCTCGGGCGTGACCGGTGCCGTGCTCGACGTGAACGGCGTGACGTACTCGCTCGCGCGCACGCTCACCATGAAGACGAGGTCGGCGATCACGCAGAACGTCTGCATCCTGGGCTGCATGCAGGAAGCGGCGAACTTCGGCGCAGAGGCGTCGGGACGCGTGGACCTGCAGGTGGTGCCCTACGTGAATCCGCTGGACGCGCGGGCCGCGCCCGATCGGGCGCCGCTCGCGTGGGTGCGCGTGTCGCCGAACCCGGTGCGACGCGGCACCGACGTGTCGTTCCGCGCCCCGGCGGGAGAGCCCGTGCGCGTGAGCGTGTTCGACGTGCGCGGGCGGCGCGTGGCGGATCTGTTCGAGGGATTCGCGACGGGAGCGAGCCAGCGGCTGCCGTGGCGGGCTCCGTCCGGCGCGCCGGGGCTCTACTTCGTGCGCGTGGAGTCGGCGAAGCACGTGGCGACGGCGCGGCTGATCGCGATCGAGTGACCGTGCCGCCGTACCCGGGCGAGGCCCGGTGCGGGGAGAATGAAGCGGAGTCGTCGCCTCCCAGCGCACGGAGCGCCGGGCGGCGCACGTTTCGGGTCACCGCCCGGCCCCCGGCCGGTGAACGCGGGATATGACATCCGTCATACGCGCCCTTTCGGCGAGTGGGTAGCTTGCGCCGCGAGTCCGCTGCACTCGCGATCCACCCCCGGAAGGAGCTCCCCCGTGATGCGCTCGATTCGTTTTGCCGTCGCCGCGGCCGTCGTGCTGTGTGCGACCGCCTGGGCCGCCGCCGTCGTCGCCGAAACCTGCGTGGACTGCCACACCCGGGTCACGCCCGGCGCCGTGGCCGACTGGAAGATCAGCAAGCACTTCACCGAAGGCATCGGCTGCGAGAAGTGCCACGGCAGCGCCCACCAGGGCGCGAGCGACGTGGCCAACGTGAAGATGCCCAACGCGCAGACCTGTGGCGAGTGCCACGCCGAGCGGCTGCAGCAGTTCTCGCAGAGCAAGCACGCCAAGGCATGGGTGGCGATGAAGGCCATGCCCACCGCGCACTGGCAGCCCATGAGCATGATGAACGGCAACAAGGGCTGCGGCGGCTGCCATAAGCTGGGCTTCAAGAGCCCCGAAGAACAGAAGGCCGCGGCGGCCGACGGCATCGGCCACGGCAACGCGTCGTGCGACGCCTGCCACACCCGCCACACGTTCTCGGTGAAGGAGGCGCGTGAACCGCAGGCGTGCCAGACGTGCCACATGGGCTTCGACCACCCGCAGTGGGAGATGTACTCCAGCAGCAAGCACGGCACGCGACACAGCATGAAGCAGCTGGGCGTGTTGCCCCCGAGCGCGGCGGCGCCCACGTGCCAGACGTGCCACATGCAGAACGGCGACCACAATGTGGGCACCGCGTGGGGCTTCCTGGCGGTGCGGCTGCCGCTGCCCGAGGACCCGCAGTGGAAGGCGGACCAGGTCACGATCCTGCAGGGCCTGGGCGTGCTCGACCCGGCCGGCAAGCCCACGGGGCGGCTCGACGTGGTGAAGGCCGGCGACGTGGCGCGGCTGGACCAGGCGTCGTGGCAGGCGCAGCGGGACAAGATGACGAAGGCGTGCACGCAGTGCCACAGCAGCTCGTTCGCCACCGAGCAGCTGCGCGCCGGCGACGACATGATCAAGAACGCCGACCACCTGATGGCCGAGGGCATCCGCATCGTGGCGGGGCTGTACGCCGACGGCACGCTGAAGAAGCCCGCCACGTACAGTGCCGGGTTCCCCGACCTGCTCACGTTTCACGATGCGCCCACGTCGATCGAGCAGAAGCTGTTCGTGATGTTCCTGGAGCACCGCATGCGCACGTTCCAGGGCACGTTCCACGCGAGCCCGGACTACGCCATGTGGTACGGCTGGAGCGAGATGCAGCGCGATCTCACGGAGATCCGAGAACTGGCCGCGAGCATGCGGCGCGAAAAGGGCGGCGTGCGGGCCGCCGGAGCGAAGCCCGCGAAGTAGGCGCGCGGCCGGCGTCGCCCGCGGGGCACGCCGGTGACGCGCACCGCAGGACGACTGCCGCGAGGCAGCCGGTGGGGCCCGTTGCGTGACGGGAGCCACAGAGCGAAAAGCAGGCTCGTGTCGACGCGACTCGAGCCAGGGGGCCGGGGGCGCGGCAATGGATGCCGCGCCCTCGGTGCGTGCGTCGTTCGTGAGGTCGGCGCGTGGCCGACCGCGCCGATCGAAGGCGGCAGGTGGGCGCCGGTCGCGTACCGATGGACGGCGGTGCGGCAATCGACGCGGTCGTTTCGCCCCTGCACCGGCCGCGCGGCCAGTGCGGCGCGGAACGCCCGCGCTG
>JBGAMH010000056.1:0-20470 GCA_044223135.1 Candidatus Eiseniibacteriota bacterium
CGGCCGCCGCGGCTTCGCCGGCGCCCGCGGCGCCCGCCACCAAGGTGGTGACGATCGCGGCGCATCGCGGACTGCTCGAGCGCCTCGCCCCGGCTTCCGCGGGTGCGGCCGGCGTGCTGCTGCTGCTTTCCGCCGTGCTGCTGGTGCAGTGGGTGAGCCTGCGCGGCCGCGTGTCGGAGCTCGACACGCAGAAACACGGGCTCGAGGGCCAGCTCGTCGCGGAGCACGAGCGCGGGCGATGGCTCGACGTGTGGAGTTCGCCCGTCGCGCGCATCGCGGAGTTCGGACCCGGGCCGCACGCGATCCCGCAGCTCGGCGGTCGCGTCGTGTACGACGCGGCGAGCCAGTGCGCGGTCGTCGTGTTCGACCACGTGGCCGCGCCCCAGGGGCGGGTCCTCCAGCTGTGGGCGAATCGGCCGGATGGTCCTGCCAACCTCGGTTTGGTGCAGCCAACCTCGGACGGGCGCGCCGAGATGCGGATCGAGAGCGTGGGTGACCCGGGAAGCCTCACGGGATTCGTCGTTTCGGTGGAGCCCGCGGGTGGTTCTCTCCAGGATTCACCGAGTGGCCCCGTCGTGCTGGTGGCGCGCTTCGGCGATTAAGCAGGGCTGAACCCGAAACCGCCGGGCCGAGAGCGCATCTCACGAACCCGTTGAAAGTCACCGGTGGGGGAACGTAGTGTCCCCACCAGTTGGCGACGACCCGGGGCCTCCTTGCCCTCTCTCACTCTCGCCCCCCTGGAGGGAGCCTTCCATGATCCGTGGATTCAAGTCTGTTCTCGCCTGTGCTGCGCTGCTGGCCGTGGCCGCGACTGCGTTCGCGAACCCGGTCGTCGGCACGTACCGTTCCACCGACCTCGGTGGCGCGCTGTTCACCGGGCACGCGTCGCAGTCGTGGACGGCGGCCGCGAATGCCTCGAACGGCGTGGGCGACGTCTACAACGCGCTGTCGTGGAATGGTGCTCTCGGAACGCAGTGGGGCCTGTCGTGCGGCATCCAGGGCGCCCCGCAGCTCGTGCAGGACAACCGCGTGGCCGGCACGGGCACGGTGGTCTACACGAACTCGTTCGCGGGTGGCCGGTTCTACTTCAACAACGGCCCCTGGTGCAGCAGCGCGCAGTGCGCCGGCAACATCTCGCAGACCGTGGAAGTCGTCACCGTGCAGTACGTGTCGAACATCCCGGCCGCGTCGGTGATCAACATCAACACCAGCGGCACGTTCGACAACTCCAACTGCAACCTGACGTTCGCCATCGGCAACGGTATCGGTCTCGGTGACACGGACGGCGGCCCGAAGCCGGCGACGTACCCCGACTTCCTCGACACCGCGTGCAACGGCACCCGCACGTTCGGCTCGTGGGGCGACATCATCACCATCACCGCGCGCGTCGACTGCCCGGTGCCGGTGCGTCAGTCCACGTGGGGCGCCCTCAAGGCCGCCTACCGCTGATCGAACGCCACACGTTTCATCGACCGGGCCTCGCGCGAGCGGGGCCCGGTTCGCTTGGGGGGCATCCGGGGCGCCTGCGGCTTCGATCCGGCGGCGCGTGAAGTCCGCCGCGCCGCGCGGCCCGTGCGACTCAGGCCCTGCGCACCGCCGTCGCCACGCCCATCACGAACCGCACGGTCACGCGCTCGCCGGCCGCGAGGCCGCTCGGGCAGTCCGCGGCGCCGATGCGCAACGTGCGCGCTTCGCTGTCGCCGTCGAATGCGACGAGCAGGTCGAACCAGCGGTCGCCGTGCAGATCGACGGCGCGCGACGCCTGCACCGCGCCGGTGCGCTCCTGGGGCAGAAGGAAGGACATGCGCGGCAGGTTGTGGGGCGCGGCGCAGCCGGTCAAGCCGCCGGCGCGCGGGGGCGCCGCGCCGGCGGCCGTCGCCCGGGACGCCGCGCGCTCCGCGTCGCATGCGCGTGGCGCGGGCTTCGCCTATCCTGCGCGATCATGCGACAGCGCACCGGAGCGATCGTGTGTCCCAGCTGCGGACGTCTCGTGGACGTTCGCGAGCCCAAGTGCCCGTTCTGCGGGCAGTGGCAGCCCGGCATGTTCGGCTACGCGACCCCCGTGGCGCGCCTGCTGGGCGGCCGGCTCGACCTGACCGCCGGCATCATCGGCGTGAGCGCCGTGCTGTACGTGGTCTCGCTGATCCTGGATCCGCGCGGGCTGTTCGCGGGCGGCATGATGAACCTGCTCGCGCCCACCAGTCGCGCGCTCTGGCAGCTCGGCATGACCGGCGGGCTCGCCTGGCAGCAGCACTGGTGGTGGACCGTGCTCACCGCCACGTTCCTGCACGGCGGGCTGATCCACATCCTGTTCAACATGTTCGCGGTGCAGCGCTACCTGCCCATGGTGGCGGAGCTGTTCGGCACCGCGCGCGCGTTCGTGCTCTACATGGTGGCCGGCGCGGCCGGCTTCCTGCTCTCGAACATCGTCGCGGGCTCGTCCACGATCGGCGCGTCGTGCGCGATCTTCGGCCTGCTCGCCGCGCTGATCGTGTACGGCCGGCGCACCGGGCAGATGGCCGTCACGGCGCAGCTCGGGCAGCTCGCGCTGGTGATGTTCCTGTTCGGCTTCTTCATGCCGAACGTGAACAACTGGGGGCACGCCGGCGGCTTCGTGGGGGGCTACGTGACCGCGGAGCTGATGATGGCCTCGGTGCACAGGCGCGAGGGCCCCGGCGACATCGTTCTCGCGGGCGCCCTGGCGCTCGCCACCGTGGCGGGCCTCGCGCTGTCGTTCGTGAAGGTGACCGCCATCCTCCTGGGGCATTGACGATGCCGGCACGCGAGCGCTGTGGCTGGGCCCGACTCACGAACCCGCTCTACGTGGCGTACCACGACGAGGAGTGGGGCGTTCCCTCGCACGACGACCGCCACCTGTTCGAGATGCTCATCCTGGAGGGCGCGCAGGCCGGCCTGAGCTGGGAGACCATCCTGAACAAGCGCGAGGCGTACCGTCGCGCGTTCCTGCGCTTCGACCCGCGCAAGGTGGCGCGCTTCGACGCGAAGAAGAAGGCCGCGCTCATGGCGGACGCCGGCATCGTGCGCAACCGCGCGAAGATCGAGAGCGCGGTGGGCAACGCGAAGGCGTTCCTCGCCGTGCAGGAGGAGTTCGGCAGCTTCGACGCGTTCGCGTGGCGGTTCGTGGACGGCGCGCCCAGGCAGAACCGCCGGGCCACGCTCCGCGACATCCCGCCGAAGACGGCGGAGTCGGACGCGCTGTCGAAGGAGCTGCTGCGCCGGGGCTTCAAGTTCGTGGGCTCGACGATCGTGTACGCGTGGATGCAGGCGTGTGGCCTGGTGAACGACCACACCGAAGGCTGCTTCCGCCGCACCGCCTGCGCGAAGCTCGGGCGCGCCCGCTAGCCGCGTCGCGCGGCCCCCGCGCCGGCCGGGCCGCGGACCGGAGACTCCTCCTACTTCGCCTTCACGTAGTCGATCCGCAGCGGCTGGAACTCCCGGCCCTCCGGCAACGCCTGGTTCATCTCGAACGTGAGGGCGCCCGCCCGGGAGAAGTCCAGAACGGTGCGCATCGACTCGCCCTGCAGGTTCAGCATCGGCAGGTCCATGGGCACCGCGAACGTGACCCGCGTGCCCGCCGCGTCGGCCGTGCCGTAGCCGAACAGCGGCTGCGTGTCGCGCTCCTGGATGAACAGGAACACGTACTTCTGCTTGAAGCGGTCGAAGCCGTACAGCACGCGCCCGGTGATGCGCGTGTCGCCCATGACCAGGTCCGTCTCACCCTCGACCCACGTGCCGCCCAGGATCGGTCGGAACTCCGCGGTGCCGGGGATGTCCATCGGCTTCCCGCCCGGGGCCATCGTCACGCGATAGGTGCTCGTCCAGCGTCCGACCAGCGCCGCGGCGAGCTTCGCGTGCTCGGGTCCGGGCAGCGTGTAGTCGACCTCCGGGGCCGCGAGGTGGGCCTCCGCAGGGGCCGATCCGGCGGGCGCGGCGGCCGCACCGGCCGGAACGGACCACGCGGCCGAGGCGATCAGGACGAGAGCGAGGCTTCGGGCGTGCGGCAGTCGCATGGCGGGTCTCCGGTCCGAGGGCCGAACGAAGTCGGCGTGCGGCGTGATCGAGGATCGAGGCGCGTTCCGTGCGGCCGGCATGCCGCGAGGACCGGGACGTTCGCATCCGGCGCCCGCGCACATCAAGGGCGAGTTGCCGGCGCGACGCGACTCCGGCGGGAGCCGGCGCGGTCGACGCCGGCAGCGGGGCGTGGTACGAGATGCGCGCGAGACGTTCGGTGGGCGGTGCCGGTGCGCCGCCGGGGCGGAGGGCCGCATGAGGAAGTTGTCGGTGGAGTCGCTGATGCACGCGGCGGCCGAGGTGGCCGCGGTCGCGGGCCGCGCGGCGTTGCGACGGTTCGGCCGGGCGATCGACGTGGAGTCGAAGGCCGACGGCTCCCCGGTGACGATCGCGGACCGCGAGGCCGAGCAGGCCGCGCGCGCGTGGATCGCCGCGCGCTTTCCGAAGGACGCCGTGCACGGCGAGGAGTTCGGCGTGCACGGGGACGCGGCCGGGCGGCGCTGGATCGTGGATCCCATCGACGGCACGAAGGCGTTCGTGGCCGGCGTGCCGCTGTGGGGCTCGATCGTGGCGGTCGAGCAGGAAGGCGAGATCGTGGCGAGCGCGCTGGCGTTTCCCGCGATCGGCGAGGGTCTCGTCGCCGGCCGTGGCCTGGGCGCGTGGTCCGGCGGAGGCCGGGCGCACGTGTCGGCCGTCGCCGAACTCGGTGCCGCGCGCGTGCTGGCCACCGACGTGACGTTCGGGCGCGACCACGGGCGGCGCGACCGCTGGGTGGCGCTCGTGGCGCGCGCGGGCGTCGGGCGCACGTGGGGCGACGCGTACGGCTACATGCTCGTGGCCACCGGCCGCGCCGAGGTGATGGTGGACCCCCGGCTCGCGCTCTGGGACGTCGCGCCCGTCGGCATCGCGATCGAGGAGGCGGGCGGCGTGTTCACGGACTGGAGCGGCCGGCGCGACCTGCTCGCGGACGGCGGCATCGCCACGAACGCGGCGCTCGCCGGCGAGGTGCGAAGTCTGCTGGTGCAGCCCGGCGCGTGAGCGCGCGGGCGCAGGAAGGAGCCCGAACATGGCCACCGTTCCCGCATCGATCTCCACGTTCCTCGCCGGTTCGCGACTCGCCGTGGCCGGCGTGTCGCGCGACGGCGCGCAGGCCGCGAACGCGATCTACCGGCGGCTGCGCGACACCGGCCACGACGTGGCGCCGGTGAACCCGCACGCGACCGAGATCGAGGGCGCGCGCTGCTTCCCGAGCGTGGCCGACGTGCCGGGCCCGCTCGACGGCGTCGTGATCGCCACCGCGCCGGCGGTCGCCACCGAGGTCGTGCGCCAGTGCGCCGCGCGCGGCGTGAAACAGGTGTGGTTCCACCGCTCGATCGGCGACGGCAGCGTGTCCGACGAGGCCGTGCGCGTGGCGCGCGAGCTCGGGCTCGAGCCCATCGTGGGTGGCTGCCCGCTCATGTTCTGCGGCCAGGTCGACCCGTTCCACGCGTGCATGCGCTGGTGGCTGCAGCGCGCCGGGCGCGTGCCGAGATAGCGTCACCGCCCGTCCCGCGGCGCCGGCCCCGAACCGCGAAGCCCCCGGTCCGACGCGGGACCGGGGGCTTCGTGCGCATGCTCGGTGGCGTCAGTGCCGCCGATGCGCCGCGAGCTCCGCGCGCTGGTGCGCGCGCCACGCGGCGACCATGAACGCGGTCTCGGCGAGCGCGATCAGGCCCATCACCGACAGCAGGTTGCCGCTGCCGGCGCCGTACGCGTGCATGCCCGAGCCGAGCACGAAGTTCACGCCCAGGTACGTCATCAGGATCGTCCAGAACGCGCCGATCGACCACGCGGCCACGCCGAACGAGCCGATCTGCCCGTCGCTGCGCGCGTGCAGGATCGCCATGTACGCGAGGAACGCCACGAGCGACCAGACTTCCTTCGGGTCCCAGCCCCAGTAACGGCCCCACGACGACGCGGCCCAGATCGATCCGGTGAGGATGCCGGCGATCAGCAGGATCGAGCCCACCATCAGGTACCAGTAGAGCAGCTGGCTCCAGCGCTCCGCCGTGTGGCGCTTCGCGCCGGGCATCAGCTGCACGCCCAGCACCATGTGGCCGAGGAACGTCCCGATCGCGAACGTGGAGTAGCTCACCATGATGATGGGCACGTGGATCGCGAGCCACGGCGTGCCCGACAGCACGGGCGCCATCGGGCGGATGAACGGATCCATCGGCAGGCGGTCCAGCAGCAGCATCACGAGCGCCGACATCGACGCGGCGTTGAACACCAGCATGCGGTTGCGGATCAGCACCGAGACCACGCCGAACAGGCCCACGCCCCAGCCCAGGAACAGCATCGACTCGTACATGTTCGACGCCGGGATCCGGTCGGCGATCAGCCACCGCATCCCGATGCCCCACGTCATCACGCCGAAACCGAGCACCGTGCCGATGCCCGCCACCCAGCGGAGCTTCCAGCGGTCGCGCTCCAGCGTGAGCCCCGCCGCGATCGCCGCCGGCAGCAGCAGCAGCCACGCGATCATCGGCGAGTTCACCGCGTTGTAGAGCAGCTCCCGGTCGATCGCGGCGCGCGTGGGATAGAACGTCGGCGCGCTGCGGCGCGCCTGCGCTTCGAGCTGCGTCCACGTCTCCAGCGACACCGAGAACGGCGGCGCCTGCCACTGGTCCACGCGCTGGCTCATCGGCACCGCGCGGATCGCGACGCCGTTCAGGAACGCGTGCAGCGGCTGGATGCGCTCGTCGAACTTGAGCAGCGACTTGTCGCCGGCCTGCGGCGGACGGCCCGCGGCGCTGCGGTCGGTCGCCGCGGTCATCTGGCCGATCAGGCGCTCGCTCGAGGCGAGCCGGCGGTAGCTCGCGTACTTCGTGCCCGGCGGCAGGCCCGCGAGCGTCGCGACGTGCGCGTCGATCTTCACGATCGGTTCGTCGAGCCAGCTGCGCGGATGCAGCGTCCAGCCCATGGCCATCGCCACGGGATCGATGCCCTGCCACGAGCGGCGCCCGGTCACGGCGCGCACGGCCTCGCGCGCCTGCGTGTCGAACGGCATCTCGCGCCCGTCGCTCTGCACCGGCAGCCGGCGCAGCGTGGCGGGCTTGTTCGGGAGGCAGCTCGGCGGCGCGCGCCGCCGATGCACCCACCGGGACCAGCGCGAGCGCGGCCGCGATCGCGAGCCCCACCACGCGCAGGCCGGCGCTGCCGCCGCCGCGCGCCGGCGGCTGCGGCATCGACTTCATGCGGAACTGCACGATGCGCGTGATCAGCACCACGATCATGCCCAGCACGAGCAGGTAGTAGCCGTAGAACACCACGGCCTGCCCGGGGTCCTTCGACACCTGGAGGATCGACATCTCGCGCCCGTCGGACATGTTGTAGCTCGACTGGAAGAACGTCCATCCGCGGTACGTGAGCGGGCGGTTCATCTCGATGACGCCCGTGTGCCCGGGACCGGGCCCGTCGAGCACCGTGACGCGGCTGCGGAACATGGCCGGGCGCATGGTGCCGGGGTAGAGATCCATCTCGAACGCGTCCAGCCGCACCGCGAACGGCAGCTTCAGGTGGCGCTCGTGGGCGCCCGGGACCGGCTGGAAGAACTCGCTGCTGCTCTCGCCCTCCCACAGCGGGAGCTGGCCCTCCACCGAGGAGCGCGCGGTGATCAGCGCGCCCGCCAGGATCACGAGCATGGAGGCGTGCGTGATCACGAAGCCGATGCGCCAGCGGTTGCGCGGCCAGCGCTCCCACAACGCGGCGACGATGTTGAGCGCGAACAGGCCCTGCAGCGCGAAGAACCACGGCGCGTAGTAGACGGCGCGGGCGGCTTCGGCGCCCTTCAGCGACTCGAGGATGGTCCCGCAGGACAGGACGACCGCGATCACCACCAGCAGGACGACGGTCAGGGCGAGAGAAGCGAGTACACGAAGGAAGGCCGACACGATGGGATCCTCGGCGGGCACGGGTGTGAGAGCACGGATCGAATCACCCCGAGCATGCCGAGTCGAATTCCCGCTGTCTGTGCGCCGAAAGGAGTAGGGCTCGTCATGGACTTGTGCGACCCGCGCGCGTCCGCGATCACTCGCGCCGGCCGCGGGCGTCGAACGGGCGTGTTCGGAGTGCGCGACCGGGAAACGCGGGCCGCCCCGGGGCGGCTCGGACCGCCGCGACGTCGCCCGAGCCCGGCGGCGTCCGGGTGGCCAGGGGGCGGCGATGCTCGCCGGCCCCGAGTGGGCGGTTCGCGAGACCGCGCGGCGTCGAGCTCCGGAGTGCGCGTGCGCCGAACCCGCCCCCGCAGGCGCCCCGAATGCCTCGGGTTTCCCTCCCGCGCTCACCGCGCGCCGTTCTCCCGCGAGGCTCAACGGTCCCTTTGGCCCATGTCGGAGCGAAAACCGCTCTGTATACAGTCTTGTCCGACATTCCCAACCCACCACCCGGATGCACGTTGCAGGGATTCCCCCGGAGGCTGCGATGAGGGTCCTCGTCCGCAGGGACGCGTACTTCGACTCGGTGGTCCTCATGCTGCTCAGCCGCGAGTTGAAGAAACGCCCCGGCGTTCGCGACGCGGTCGTGGCCATGGGCACCCCGATGAACCTGGAGCTGCTCGCCTCCATGGGAGCCGCGCCCGCCGACGTGGCCGCTGCCACGCCGAACGACCTCGTCGTGGCGGTGGACTGCGACGACGACGCCACGTTCGACGCGACGGTGAAGGCGGCCGATGCGGCGCTGTCGCGTCGCCGCGCACCGACCACCGGCGCGGGCGGCGGTGAGCCCGAGGCCACCAGCATCGACGCGGCGCTCGAGCAGCTGCCGGCGGCGAACGTGGCGGTGATCTCCATCCCGGGCGCGTACGCCGCGCGAGAGGCGCGCAAGGCGCTGCAGCGCGGCCTGCACGTGATGCTGTTCTCGGACAACGTCCCGCTGGAAGACGAGATCGCGCTCAAGACGCTCGCGCGCGAGAAGGGCCTGCTCGTGATGGGCCCCGACTGCGGCTCGGCGATCCTCAACGGCAAGCCGCTGTGCTTCGCGAACGTGGTGCGCCGCGGGCCGGTCGGCATGGTCGCGGCGTCCGGCACCGGCCTGCAGGAAGTGACCTGCCTCGTGGACCGCGCCGGCTCGGGCATCAGCCAGGCGATCGGCACCGGCGGGCGCGACCTGAAGAACGAGCAGGTGGGCGGCCTCACGATGCTGATGGGCATCGAGGCGCTCGCGCGCGACCCCGACACGAAGGTGATCGTGGTGGTGTCCAAGCCGCCGGCGCCGGCGGTGGCCGCGCGCGTGGTGAGGGCGCTCGAAGCGGCCGGCAAGCCCGGGGTGGTGCACTTCATCGGCCTGCCGCCGGCCGCCGACACGGCGCGCGTGCACTACGCCGCGCACCTGCAGGAGGCCGCGGGCCGCGCGGTGGCGCTCGCCGAGGGCCGCTCGTGGACCCCGCGCACGTTCGACCGGCCCGAGCCCGAGATCGAGGCGATCGTGGCGCGCGAGACGGCCGGCCTGGCGCCCGCGCAGCGGCACATCCGCGGCTACTTCACGGGCGGCACGCTGGCCGACGAAGCGTGGATCGTGCTGCACCGGCTCACCGGCGCGGTGTGGTCGAACAACCAGACCGACCCGGCGTGGGTGCTCGCCGACCCGCGCGTGTCGGTGGGGCACACGGTGGTGGACCTGGGCGACGACGTGTTCACGCAGGGGCGCGCGCACCCGATGATCGATCCGCGCACGCGCACGGAGCGCATCGACGCCGAAGCGGCCGACCCCTCGATCGCGGTGATGCTGCTGGACGTCGTGCTCGGCTACGGCTCGCACCCCGACCCGGCCGGCGCGCTGGTGCCGTCGATCGCCGCGGCGCGCGTGGCCGCCAAGAGGCGCGGCGGGCGGCTGCCCGTGATCGCGTCCATCACCGGCACGCCGGGCGACGCGCAGGGCCTGGCCCGCCAGCAGGCCACGCTCGAAGCGGCGGGCGTGGTGGTGATGCCGTCCAACGTGCAGGCGTCGCTGCTGGCCATGCGCATGCTCGAGAAGATCTCGGCCGGCGCGGGAGGAGTGCGATGAGCACGCCGCAGGCGAACCACGCCCCGGAGCTGTTCGGCTCCGAACTCGCGGTGATCAACGTCGGACTGGAGTCGTTCGCGGGCGACCTGCGCGCGTGCGGCGTGCCGGTGGAGCAGGTGCGCTGGAAGCCGCCGGCGGGCGGCGACGCGCGGATGATCGAAGTGCTCGACCGCATCGAGCGGCGCGCGCGCGTCGACGTGGACGCGGCGAACCAGCAGGCGGTGCGGCGCATCCTCGACGGGCGGCCCACGCTGGTCGGCGTGGGGCTGGCGCGCGAGGTGGTGCCGGGCATGCGGCCGAACCTGGTGCTGCACGCCGGCCCGCCGGTGACGTGGGAGCGCATGTGCGGGCCCATGAAGGGCGCCGTGATCGGCGGCCTGATGGCGGAGGGGCTCGCGAAGTCGCGCGAGGAGGCCGAGCGGCTCGCCGCCTCGGGCGACATCGCGTTCGAGCCTTGCCACCACCACGACGCGGTCGGGCCGATGGCCGGCGTGATGACGTGGCAGATGCCCGTGTGGATCTTCGAGAACACGCCGTTCGGCAACCGGGCGTACTGCACGTTCAACGAAGGCCTCGGCAAGGTGCTGCGCTACGGCGCGTTCTCGGACGAAGTGCTCACGCGGCTGCGCTGGATCGAGACCGACCTCGCGCCGATGATCGGCCGCGCGCTCCAGGCCCACGGCCCCATCGACATGCGCAGCCTGATCGCGCAGGTGCTGCAGATGGGCGACGAGGGGCACAACCGCAACCGCGCCGGCACGTCGCTGATGATCCGCGAGCTCGCGCCACACCTGGTGCAGCTCGACGAGCCGCGCGAGCGCATCGCGAAGGTGCTGTCGTTCATGCACGCGAACGACCACTTCTTCCTGAACCTGACGATGCCCGCGTCCAAGTGCACGGTCGACGCCGCGCGGGGCATCGAGGGCAGCACGGTGGTCACCACCATGGCGCGCAACGGCACGGACTTCGGCATCCGCGTGTCGGGGCTCGGCGACCGCTGGTTCACCGGCCCCGCGGGCATCGTGGACGGCCTCTACCTGCCGGGCTTCGGGCCCGACGACGCGGCACCGGACATCGGCGACTCGGTGATCACGGAGACCGCGGGCATCGGCGGCTTCGCGATGGCGGCGGCGCCCGCGATCGTGAAGTTCGTGGGCGGCAAGCCCGCCGACGCGATCGATTTCACGCAGCGCATGTACGACATCACGGTGGCGGAGAACGACGCCTACCAGATTCCGATCCTGGACTTCCGCGGCACGCCCACCGGCATCGACGTTCGCAAGGTGGTCGAGACGGGAATCCTGCCGGCGATCAACACCGGCATCGCGCACAAGGAGCCGGGGATCGGCATGGTCGGCGCCGGGCTCGTGAAGCCGCCCGAGAACTGCTTCAAGGACGCCCTCGCCGCGTTCGCGGACCAGTACTGCGACTGACGCGGCGACTCAACGGAGGAACCACGCATGAAGATGATCGACCTGACGATCCCGCTGGGCATCGGCACGCCGCCGTGGCCCACCTACGTGCCGCTGCAGGTGCAGTACTTCAAGCGGCTCGCCCCGAACGGCGCGAACGGCCAGGTGGTGACGCACTCGAACCACGTGGGCACGCACCTGGACGGCGAGATCCACTTCTACACGCCCGGCAAGGACATGGCGAGCCTCGACATGGACTTCCTCGTGCACGAGGGCGCGATCGTCGACCTGTCCGACTGCTGCGGCGACTACGACGTGTACACGTCGAAGATGGTCGAGGAGCGCGTCGAGGTGAAGGAGGGCGACATCCTCCTGATCCACACCGGCTACCACCACTACGGCTGGGACCAGCCGACCGCGGACGAGATCCGCTACATGATCAAGCACCCGGGTCCCGACCGGGAGTTCGCGGTGTGGGCCAAGAAGAAGAAGCTGCGCTGGATCGGCGTGGACTGCGGCAGCGCGGACCATCCCATGAACACGAAGATCCGCGAGTGGATGCCGGTGCAGGCCAAGGAGTGCGACGCGCACTTCCAGGCCAAGTACGGCAAGTCGCTGGAGCAGGTGTTCACGCCCGACAAGTACCAGCTCATGCACATCGAGATGTTCAACAAGGGCCTGATCCACGCCGAGTGCGTGGGCGGCGACATCGACCTGCTGCTGAACCAGCGCGCGCTGATCGGCTGCTTCCCGTGGAAGTTCGTGGACGGCGAAGCCAGCATCGCCCGCATCGTGGCCATGGTCGAGGACAAGCGCCACGAGAAGCTCATGGCCAAGAAGAAGCAGGCCCGGCTCACGAAGTACGGCGACATCGCCGGCGCGCGCAACGCCTGGCTGCACGAGGAAGCGCGCCGCGTCCGCCGCAGGAAGTAGTTCCGGAGTCCCTTTCGAACGCGTCGCCGGCCGGACGGCCGGCGTGCATCCCACAGGAGAAGACGATGGCCATCGACCAGCTCGAGATGAAGCTCCGTCCCCCCGCAGACGAACTCGCCGCCTACCCGCCCAAGCTGATCACGCTCGCGTCGGGCGAGAAGATGGTGGTGCGCGAGTGCACCCACAAGGACGTCGGCGCGCTGCTCGCCACCGTGCACCCGCTGCTCGCGGTGCCGAAGGACTACTACGACATCGTGGCCGCGCGCATGTACAGCGAGATCCTGGGCTGGTTCCGCTACCGCGTCGCGAACGAGTTCGTGATCGTGGGTGCGATCGACGGCGTCATCGCCGGCATCGTGACGAGCCGCCACGTGAAGAAGGGGCTCGGCATGAGCCTGCACACGCTGACGATCAAGCGTGGCCTGCGCGTGGGCGCGCAGCTGTTCGCCGCCAAGATGGAGCACCACATCGACTACCTGGGCGAAGACGAGGTGCACATCGTCGCGGAGAGCCCGATCGGCTTCAAGCGCTGGATGATCGAGTACGAGCTCGAGGACCGGTCGGCGCAGTATCCCGAGCTGCGTCACGAGCTGGGCGGCGTGCCCACGTTCACGCTGACGCGCCAGCTGTGGAACGCCGTGAAGCCCGTGAAGTGCACCGGCACGCGCCCGATCGACGCGGCCATGCTCGCGACCGCGGACAAGCTGATTCCGCCGTCGGAGTACGTGCAGCTGCCGGGCTGGAAGCGGGGTCAGGCCTGATGGCGACGCGTGTCGGAATCGTCGGAGCCGGGCACTGCCGCTTCGGCAACTCCAGCGAGTACGACCTCGTGGACGTCATCGCGTACTCGGCGAACGACGCGTTCCGCGACGCCGGCGGGCTGAAGCTGCGCAAGGAAGTGGACCAGGTGTTCGTGGGCAACATGGCCGGCGGGCTGTTCAACCGCCAGACCTCGGTGGCCTCGGCGCTCGTCAGCCGGCTGGACATGGAACCGTGCCCGGCCGAGCTGATCGAGAACGGGCCGGCGTCGGGCGCGAGCGCGATCCGCATGGGCTACATGGCGATCGCGGCGGGCATGGCGGACGTGGTGCTGGTGGCGGCGGGCGAGGTGATGCGCACGGTGTCGGGCTGGGAAGCCACGGACATCGTCGCGACCATGGCGCACCACGACGCCGAGTACAACATGGGCCTCACGCTGCCGGGCTTCGCGGGCATGTTCACGCGGCTGTACATGCAGAAGTACGGGCTCACGGAGCGCGACCTCGCGCTGGTGGCGGTGAAGGACCACGCGAACGGCGCGAAGAACGTCTACTCGCACGTGCAGATCCCGGTGACGATCGAAGCGATCGCCGACGGGCCCGAGGCGAGCGTGGTGAACAACTACGTGGCCGAGCCGCTGCGCATGTACTCGACGTGCCCGATCACCGACGGTTCCGCCGCGCTGATCCTGGTGAACATGGACTCGCCGAAGGCGAAGCTGTTCGCGAAGAAGCCCGTCCGCATCGCCGGCATGGGCGCCGCCACGGACACGCATTGCGTGCACAACCGCAAGGACCCGCTGGTGCTGGACGCCGTGCGGCTGTCGGCCGAGAAGGCGTACGCGATGGCCGGCGTGGGCCCGAAGGACATCTCGGTGGCCGAGCTGCACGACGCGTTCGTGATCTTCGAGCTGCTGAACAGCGAGGAGGTCGGGTTCTTCGAGCGCGGCAAGTCGTTCCTCGGCGTGCGCAACGGCGAGACCGAGATCGGCGGCCGCATCCCGATCAACACGTCGGGCGGGCTCAAGGCGAAGGGCCACCCGGTGGGCGCCACGGGCGTCTCGCAGGTGTACGAGCTCGTGCGCCAGCTGCGCGGCGAGGCCGAGGAAGGCCGCCAGGTGAAGGATCCGAAGTACGGCATGGCGGTGAACTTCGGCGGCTTCGGCAACAACGTGATCACCACCATCCTGGCGAAGGACTGAGGGAGCGAGCCATGACGATCGATTTCAGCGCCTACGGCGAGCAGTCGCTCCACATCCACGCCTTCAAGTGCCTCAAGTGCGGGGCGATCTACTACCCCGCGCCGATGATCTGCGGCCAGTGCGACGGGCACCGCGACCCGGTGACCGGCAAGCACTGGGAGGAGTTCCCGCTCGAGGGGCCGTGCACGCTGTTGACGTGGACCCGCGTGTGGAACCTGCCCGAGGGCTTCAACCGCAAGTTCATGCTGTTCGGTATGGTCGAGTTCGAGAACGGCCTGCGGGCTTCGGGGCGGCTCGAGTGCGACGGCGACCCGGTGATCGGGGCGCGCATGAACGCGGAAGTGATGGAAGCCGACGAGCGCCCCGGCCCGCCGGTCAAGGTGTTCGTGTTCCGCTGAGCGAGAGACCGATGGCCGACGCCAATCGCAGCCGGGAACTCTACGACTCCCTGAGCGAGCGCATCCTGAGGTTCGAGTACCCGCCCGGGCACCGCCTCACCGAGGAGGCGCTCTGCTCGGAGTTCGGGGTGTCGCGGAGCCCGGTGCGCGAGGTGCTCGGGATGCTGGTGGAGAACGGTCTCGTCGACAAGAAGGCCCGCACCGGCTACTCGGTGCGCCGGCTGGACCTGCAGGAAATCCACGAGCTGTACGACGTGCGGCTGGTGCTCGAGCTGGCCGTGGTGGAGAAGGTCTGCGAACGCGGCATGGAGGCGGAGGAGCTCGTGCGCCTCGAGCGCTACTGGCGCGGGCTCCTCGAAGCCCTGCCGGCCATGGCCGGGAACCTCGCGGACTCCGACGAGGAGTTCCACGAGTTCCTGGCGAGGGCGGCGGGCAATCGCGTGCTGCAGCAGATGCTGCGATACGTCGACCAGCGCATCCATTTCGTGCGCGTGGCCGACATCACGAACCCCGAGCGGCTCCGCACGACGTGCCTGCACCACCTGGCGATCCTCGAGGCGCTCCGCGGCCGGGACGCCGCCCGGGCCGCCGACGCGGTGCGGCGCAACATCGAGTGGGGACGCGGCAACGTGGAAGCGGCGCTGAAGGACGCCCTGATCCGTGCGCACCAGCTGCGTTGACGCGCCCGCGCCGCCGCGCCCGGCGGTGACGACCATCGGCCCCGACGTGCCGGCCGGGCCGTTCGCGTTCCGCGTGCACAGCCTGTTCGCCACGGCCGTGAACCTGCGGCCCGAGGGGCATCAGCGACTCGTCACGCTGACCGGGTGCGACGCCGAGGATCTGCCGCAGGGCATCCGGCTCGCCACGCGGGAGCGGTTCGACGCGTGGCCGCTGCGCACCGGCATGCGCGGCCGCCTCGCCGCGGATGCGCTCGTGTTCGAGGGGCGACCCGGCGCGGAAGCCGTGCGCGTGGATGCGGGCTGCGCCTCGCGCGCGCCGCGCCGTCCGCTCGCGCCCGTGTCGTTCGCCAGGCCCGGCTGGCGAGGTCGCTGGCGCGAGTGCGCCGCGGCGCTCGCCGCCCTGCAGGAGGAGCGGTGCACCGACCTGCGGCTGGCGGCGCTCGTGCGCGGTCGCGCGCCGGCCACCGCGTGCGGCACGTCTCGCCGACGCGGCGCTGCAGCTGTCCGCGGGCGTGCGCGCGAACGACGTGGCCGCGGCCGACGAGGCCGCGGCGCGCCTGCTGGGCCTGGGCCCCGGCCTCACGCCCGCGGGCGACGACTTCCTGTGCGGACTGCTCGCCGCGCTCTGGTGCGCGAGCGAGGAGGACCGCGAGGCGCGGCGTTTCGTGCTCGCGTGGGGCTTCGCGCTGTCGCGCCGGCTGCACGCCACGAACGCCATCAGTGCGACGTACCTGGAGTGTGCGATCGCCGGCAGCTTCCCGGGAGCGCTGCACGCGCTCGCGGCGTCGCTCGCCGGAAGCGACGAGAACGGTTCGAGCGGCTCTCCGCGGACGGCGCTGGTGCGCGCGTGCGCGTCGGGGCACAGCTCGGGCATGGACACCGCCACGGGGTTCCTGCACGGACTCCGGGTGCGCGGGGACCAGGAATCGAGGCGCCATGTTGCATAGATTCGAATACGCGGCTCCGCGCGAGCGGGCCGAGCTGCTGAGCCTGCTGGCCCGGCACGGCCGCGACGCCGTGCTGCTGGCCGGGGGCACCGACGTGCTGGTGAACGTGCGCGCCGGCTCCTCGCGGCCGGCGATCGTGATCGACGTGAAGCGCGTGGCCGGTTTCGGCGGCCTCGGCTGGAGCGCCGACGGGCTCGAGATCCGCCCCGCCACCACCATCAACGACCTGCTGCGCGATCCGCGCGTGCGCACGGACTACCCGTTGATCGTGTCCTGCGCGCACGACCTCGCGTCGTACCAGATCCGCAACCGCGCCACCGTGATCGGCAACATCGTGAACGCGTCGCCGTGCGCCGACATGGCGCCCGCGCTGCTGTGCCTCGACGCGACGGCCGTGATCGCGTCGGTGCGCGGCGAACGCACGGTGCCGATGCGCGAGTTCTTCACCGGCGTCAAGCGCACGCAGCTCGCCCCCGACGAACTGCTCGAGCGCGTGCTCGTACCCGCGACGTCGGCCGGCGCGCGCGGCGGCTACCACAAGCTCAAGCGCATCCACGGCCACGACCTCGGCATCGTGGGCGTGGCCGTGTCCAAGCACGCCGGCGCGCTGCGCGTGGGCGTCAGTTCCGCGGCACCGACGCCCGTGCTGGTGGACGGCCTGCGCGAGTCCGACGCGCCCGACGCGGTCGTGGCCGCCACGCGCCGGGCGATCAGCCCGATCAGCGACCTGCGCTGCACGAAGGAGTATCGCGAACACATGGTGGAGGTCTTCGTCCGCCGGCTGCTGCAGGAGGTGAAGTGATGAAGGTCTCGGTCACCGTCAACGGACAGGCGTACGAGCGCGAGGTGGGCGGCCATCGCACGCTGCTGCACTTCCTGCGCGAGGACATCGGGCTCACCGGCTCGAAGGAGGGCTGCGGCGCCGGCGAGTGCGGTGCGTGCACGGTGCTGCTCGACGGGCTCGCGGTGAACGCGTGCATGGTGCTGGCCGCCGAGGTCGACGGCCGCGTGGTGGAGACCATCGAGGGCGAGGCCAGGCACGGCAAGCTCACGGCGATCCAGGAGGCGTTCAACCGCCACCACGCCGTGCAGTGCGGCTTCTGCACCGGCGGCATGGTGATGTCGGTGCGCGAGCTGCTGGCGCGCAATCCGAAGCCCACGGTGGAGGAGATCAAGGAAGGCATCGAAGGCAACTTCTGCCGGTGCACCGGCTACCAGCAGATCATCGAGGCGGTGCTCGACGCCTCGGGCCAGCCGACCGGGAAGGGAGGGCTCACCCGTGCTTGAGCACACCGATCCCCGCCAGCTGAAGCACGTCGGCGCCGACCGCGAGCGTTCCGAAGTCGTGGCCAAGCTCACGGGCGAGGCCGTCTACGCGAGCGACATGGCGTTTCCCGGCATGCTGCACGCGCAGGTCAAGAAGAGCCCGCACGCGCGCGCCCGCATCCGCGGCATCGACACGTCGAAGGCCGAACGCCTGCCCGGCGTGCGCGCCGTGCTGACCGGCGCCGAGCTGGACTACCGGCTCGGCCTGTACATCGTGGACAAGCACATCCTGGCGAAGCAGGAGGTGCGGCACTTCGGCGAGGCCGTTGCCGCCGTGGCCGCCGACACGCTGGAGATCGCGCGGGAGGCGGTCGACCTGATCGAGGTCGACTACGAGGTGCTGCCGCCGGTGCTGAACCACATGGACGCGCTGAAGAAGGACGCGCCGCTCGTGCACCCGGACCTCGGCAAGTACGACTACGTGGCCGCCGCGTTCACGCCCGTGCCCGACACGAACATCGCCAACCTCACGAAGCTGCGGAAGGGCGACGTCGAGAAGGGTTTCGCCGAGTCCGAGTGGATCGTGGAGCGCGAGTACACGAACCCGTCGGTGCAGCACGTGCCGATGGAGACGCACGTCACGATCGTGGAATGGAAGACCGGCGACGACATCAACATCTGGTCGAGCGCGCAGTCGCCGTTCACCGTGCGCAACCTGTTCTGCTACGCGTTCAAGCTGCCGCTGAACAAGGTGCGCGTGATGGTGCCGCACGTGGGCGGCGGCTTCGGCGGCAAGGCCGGCATCCACCTGGAGCCGCTCGTGGCGTGCCTGTCGCGCAAGGCCGGCGGGCGTCCCGTGAAGCTGCAGGCCACGCGCGAGGAGGAGTTCAGCCTGCTGCCGTGCCGCAGCGCGCTGACGTACCGCATCAAGACCGGTGTCGCGGCCGACGGCCGGATCCTCGCGCAGCAGATGACGATGTACTGGGATGCCGGCGCGTACGCCGACTACGCCGTGAACGTGACGCGGGCGTCGGGCTACTCGGCGGCGGGCCCGTACGAGATTCCGAACGCGTGGCTCGACGCGTACACGCTGTACACGAACAAGCCCTACGGCACCGCGTACCGCGGCTTCGGGCATGTCGAGTTCTTCTGGGGGCTCGAGCGTCACATGGAGCTGGTGGCCGAGGTGATCGGCATGGATTCGCTAGAGTTCCGGCGCCTGAACGCGCTGAAGCCCGGCGGCCACACGCTGACGGGGGAGCGGATCACCGAGCACTCGGGCAACGTCACGCGCTGCATCGACGCCGTGGCGGAGTCGATCGGCTATGGCCGGCTCGACGACGAGGAGAAGGCGCACGAGCAGCGCACGGGCCGCCGTATCGGCAAGGGCATCGCGTCGCTGCACAAGGCGCCCGCCATGCCGCCGTTCACCGCCACCGCGGTGATCGTGAAGATGAACTCCGACGGCAGCGTGAACGTGAACCTCGGGCTCACCGAGATCGGCCAGGGCTCCACCACGATGATCCAGCAGATCGTGGCCGAGCGGCTGCGGTTCGACACGTCGAAGGTGTTCGTGGCCGTGGACAAGGACACCTCGCGCGATCCGTTCGACTGGCAGACGGTGGCGTCCAAGGGAATCATCCTGAGCGGCAACGCCGCCGTGCTCGCGTGCGACGACCTGTTGAAGCAGGCGTACGACGTGGCCGGGCAGGTGCTGCGTGCGCAGGCGTGCGACCTGGATCACGACGCCGAGAAGGTGTTCATCCGTCATCGCACGGAGAAGTTCGTGACGTTCGCGAGCATGTCGGTGGGTTACGCCTATCCCGACGGCAACGCGATCGGCGGCCCGCTGATCGGCGTGGGGCGTTACGTGGCGCAGGGCCTGTCGAACCTCGACAAGGAGACCGGCCAGGGCAATCCCGCGCTCGACTGGACGTACGGCGCGCACGGCATCGTGGCCGACGTGGACCCGGTGAGTGGCGAGTACCGCGTGCTCAAGATCGCGTCGGCGTTCGACGTGGGCAAGGTGGTGAACCCCGGCATCGTGCGTGGCCAGTGCATCGGCGGCATGATCCAGGGCCTCGGCACCGCGGTGTGCGAGGGCTACATCTACGACGAGCAGGGCCACCTGATGAACCCGTCGTTCACGGACAACAAGATCCCCACCGCGCGGGATCTGCCGGACGTGATCGAGAGCATCGCGGTGGAGACGCCTCAGCTCGACGGCCCGTACGGCGCGCGGGGCGTGGGCGAGCACCCGATGATCTCGGTGGCGCCCGCGCTGGGCAACGCGATCCGCCACGCGGTGGGCGCGGAGCTCACGCACATGCCGATTCGCGCGGAGGACGTGTGGCGCGCCATGGGGAAGAAGGAGCCCATCAACAACTGGATCACGAAGACCCCGAACAAATCCTGCAAGGTCTAGGTTGTGCGCGGAAGATTGCAGTTACCGGGGCCTCGTCCTTCGCGGACGGGGCCCCGGAGCTTTCAGAACGCGTAGCGGCAGCGGTGCTGGCGGCAGTGCTCGATCCGCCGTGTCGGCACCTGCCGCCAGTAGTAGCGCGCCCACCGTGCCGGCAGGGCCACGCGCGTCACGAACAACCGCCGCGCGAGGATGTCCCGCAGCCGCAGGCGCCGCGAAGCCACGCCGGCCCGCATCGCCGGCGTGCCGTCGTGCCGGCGCTCCGAGAACCACTTCACGAAGTTCCGCCACACGATCAGCAGCCACAGCCGCTCGGCCGCACTCTGCCGGCGCTTGCTGAACGCGATCGTCTCGCGCCGGTGGTTCGCACTGCTGTGC
>JBGAMH010000367.1:0-2478 GCA_044223135.1 Candidatus Eiseniibacteriota bacterium
GCCCCAGTGGCGCGAGGCGTCGGGCGGGTGCGTGGTCATCTGCCGCCCCGCGTGCACCTCGCCCCACGTGAGCTCCCCGCCCGAACTCGGCGGCTCGAACCGCACCGGCGTGCCCTGCGGCACGAGCACCCAGCCGCGGTAGACGAAGCGCGCGCCCACGGGCGCGACCGCCGGCGACACCGAGGCGCGCAGCGGGTGGTGCGGGTGCGACGCGGCGGCCTGCGGCCCGGACGCGAGCTGCGTCGACAACGGCACGTCGCCCGCGACGGGCGCCGCGGCGGCGGCCGTGGCCGCCAGCAGCAGGGCGAGTGCGGCGATCACGCCGCCCCCCGCCGGGCCCGCTTCGAGCCGAACCAGCGCATCAGCTCCGGCAGGTACGAGCGGTCGGTGCGCAGCTCCAGCACGGGAACGCCCACGCGCCCGAGCACCTGCTCCATCTCGCGACGCCGTTCGCGCGCGCGCGCGGCGTACGCGCGCCGCACGCTCTCGCGCCCCGTGTCCACGAGCTCGCGCCGCCCGGTCTCGAGGTCCTCCAGCTCCACCCAGCCCACCGCCGGCAGCTGCTCGTCGCGGGGGTCGCGCAGCAGCATCGCCGTGACCTCGTGCCGGCGCGCGAGCACGCGCCAGTCGCGGTGGTCGAGCCGGTCCTCGAAGTCCGACAGCCAGAACACGAGCGAGCGCCGGCGCAGCGCGTTCGCCGCGAACCGCGACGCCGCGCCCAGCCGCGTGCCCCTGCTGGCCGGCTCCACCACCAGCAGGTCGCGCAGCAGCCGCAGCAGGTGCGTGCGGCCGCGCGCCGGGCGCACGAAGTGCTCGACGTCGCCCGCGGCCAGCATCAGGCCCACGCGATCGTTGTTGCGCACCGCGGCGAAGCCGAGCACGGCCGCCAGTTCGGCCGCCAGCTCGCGCTTGGCCTGCGCGCGGGTGCCGAACCGCATGGACGCGGACACGTCGACGGCGAGCATCACCGTGAGCTCCCGCTCCTCGACGAAGCGCTTCACGAACGGCTGGCCGAGGCGCGCGGTGACGTTCCAGTCGATGTCGCGCACTTCGTCGCCCGGCACGTACGGACGCACTTCCTCGAACTCCACGCCACGGCCCTTGAAGACGCTCTCGGACGAGCCGGCGAACACGTCTTCCACCAGGCGGCGGCTGCGGATCTCCAGTCGGCGGACCTTCCGAAGCAGTTCCGCGGTCGACATCAGGGCACGCGCACCTGCTCCAGGATGCGGCGACCGACCTCCTCGCCGTCCACCCCTTCGGCCTCGGCCTCGTACGACACCTGCAGCCGATGCCGGAGCACGTCGAGGGCGATCGCCTTCACGTCCTCGGGCAGCACGTACGGCCGGCCGCGCACCAGCGCGTGCGCCTGCGCGGCCTTGACCATGAACAGCGTGGCGCGGGGCGACGCCCCGTGCGCGATCAGCGTGTCGAGCGCGAGGCCGAAGTCCTTCGGACGCCGCGTCGCGTGCACCAGGTCGAGCACGTACTCCTGGATCTTGTCGTCCACGTAGACACCCGCGAGCGCCTCGCGCGCCTCCAGCACCTGTTCCCGCGTGGCCTGCGGCTGCAGCGACGGCAGCTGCGCCAGGCCCGCACGGCGCAGGATCTCCTTCTCCTCGGCGCGCTCGGGGTAGGTGATCTTCACCTTCAGCATGAAGCGGTCGCTCTGCGCCTCCGGCAGCGGGTACGTGCCTTCCTGCTCGATCGGGTTCTGCGTGGCGAGCACGAGGAACGGGCTCTCGATCGGGAACGTGGTGTCGCCGAGCGTGACCTGTCGTTCCTGCATCGCCTCGAGCAGCGCCGACTGCACCTTCGCCGGCGCGCGGTTGATCTCGTCCGCGAGCACCAGGTGCGCGAACACCGGGCCCTTCTTGGCGGTGAACGAGCCGTCGCGCGGGCTGTACACGAGGGTGCCCGTGAGGTCGGCGGGCAGCAGGTCGGGCGTGAACTGGATGCGGTGGAACTTCAAGCCGAGCGCCTGCGCGAGGCTCGTGGCGGCGAGCGTCTTCGCCAGCCCCGGCACGCCTTCCAGCAGCACGTGGCCGCCCGTGAGCAGACCGATCAACAACCGGTCCACCATCGGCTTCTGGCCCACGACCGCGCGCCCCACCTCGTCGCGCACTCGGCTCAGCAACTCGCCCGCGCGCTCGATGCGACGGGCCGACACGCTGTCGACGGTCATGCGTTCCTTCCTGGAATGGACCTGGCCGGCATGGAGAGTGGGCGGAGTATAGCCATCGGCCCGTCGGGGTCCAGCCTCACGATGCCGCGTCGTCCCCCGGCCGCGCCTCGGCCCGTCCGGAATCCGTCAGGCCGCGGAGCGCAGGGTCGTCGTCGCGGGCGCCTCGCCCACCCACTGGGCCAGCACCACGCGCGCGTCGGCCGCTTCGAACGGAGCGTCGAGCGACTCGAGCGTGCTCAGCCGGTTCACGCGACGCACGATCTCCTGCATCGCGTCCGCCTCGCGGGTCTCGC
>JBGAMH010000368.1:0-2386 GCA_044223135.1 Candidatus Eiseniibacteriota bacterium
CGTGGTGTGCGAGACGCAGGGCGGAGCCGACCTGTGCTGGGGCTCGAAGGGCACGATCCTCATGGACGGCCGATCGACCGACTCGCTGTCGATGGTGCCTGCGCGGGGCGGCGAGTTGCGGCCCGCGTCCCGCATCGACCGGGCCGCCGGCGAAACCGGTAGCGCCTGGCCGCACTTCCTGCCGGACGGCGAGCACTTCCTCTACGTCGGCAACAAGCAGGGCGCGGTCGGTGGCGGCAACATCCGGCTCGGGAAGCTGGGATCGCTCGACTCCAAGCTGCTCGGCGTCACGGACGGCCGCGCCGAGTACGCCCCCGGCGGCTGGGTGATCTACCTGAAGGGCACGACGATGCTCGCCCGCAAGCTGGATCTCGGCGCGGGCACGCTCACCGGCCAGCCGCTCACGCTCGCCGAGAACGTGCGCCTCGGCAACGCCGCGGGCCACTTCAGCTCGTCCCCCTCGGGCGTGCTCGCGTGGTCGCGAGGCGCACAGCTCCCGGTCAACACGTTGCAGGAGTTCGACCGCACCGGCCGGCCGGTCGGTGCAGTCGTCACCTCGGGATTCATCGCCAACCCCGCGCTTTCGCCCGACGGCAATCGCATCCTGTTCGAGCGCGTCCCGAGCCCGGGCGCCGACCGCGAGATCCTCGTGCACGACCTCCAGCGCGGGACCGAGACCAAGCTCACGTTCGGCAATGGCTCCGCCATGGCGCCGAGGTGGTCGCCGGACGGACGGCGTTTCGCGTGCGTCGTGGCGAACAATGGTCGCGGCACGGTGCGGATCGGCTCCGCCGACGGACTCGGCCAACCCGACACGATCGCCGCGCCCGGTGGGGCGGCCGCCGCGCTCACGCAGTGGGCCGCGGCCGGCTCGCGGCTCGTCGTGGTGCCCCCGGGCTTCCCGCCCTCCATGGTCGCGAACGCGGACAGCGCGGGGGCGTCGTTCCGGACGTTGCCCGGGGTGTCCGGTCTCATGGCGCAATCCGCCATCTCGCCGGACGGACGCTGGATCGCGTACGCCTCGAACGAAGGCGGCGGGCAGGTGCAGCTCTACGTCCAGAGCCTCACCGGCGCGCCGGGCCGCTGGCAGGTGACGGCCAACGGCGGCTACATGCCGCATTGGACGAAGGGCGGCGCCGAGCTGGTGTTCGAGACTCCGGACGCGATCGCGGCGGTGGACGTGGACACGCGCGAGGGCTTCCGCGTGGGCACGCCGGTGCGCCTGTTCGACGTGCCGCAGCAGCTCGCCGACGTGAACACGCGCTACTGGACCGTGAGCAGTGACGGGCAGCGCTTCTTCGGCATGAAGTCGCCGCGCAACATGGTGGCGCGGCCCATCGAGGTCGTGACCGACGTGCGCACGATGCTGCTGCGCAAGTGATGCACGCGGTGGCGGCGCACCGCCGTCACCGCGCGTCTCGCCGCTGCTTCAGCGCACCACGAACACCTTGCAGCTCGCGCGCGTGCCGCCTGCTTCCACCTGCACCAGGTAGAGCCCCGGCCGCACCTCGCGCGCGCCGGCGTCGCGCGTGTCCCACGCCAGTTCGTGCCGGCCCGCGGCGCGCTCGCCCGCATCCAGCACGCGCACGCAGCGGCCGCCCGAGTCGAACACGCGGCAGCGCACGCTCGCCGCACGCGGCAGCTCGAAGCCGATGCGCGTGACGGCGCGAGCGACCGAAGGCTGGGCCGCGAGCCGCAGCGCGCCGCCCGCGTCCGCGCGTCCGTCCACGCCGGTCGTGGCCGGGACCTCGGCGATCGCGCCGTTCACGAAACCCACGAAGTCGCCGTTCGTGTCGAGCCATTTCCAGTCCATCGCGGAGAGCGCGAGGCAGTCCCCGTTGCCACCGAAGGCGATGTCGTCGTCCGGCTCGCCGGGCAGGAAGTTCTGGTAGACGAACGGTTCGGCCGTGACCCACTCGAACGTGCCTTCGACCGGATCACGTCCGCCGATCCAGTAGTAGCCCGCGCCGATCCCGAGGTTGGCCTGCATCCACGCATCCTCGGTTCCGCTGGTGATGGTCACGAGGTAGCCGCCGAGCGACGTGGCCCACGCCTGGGCCTCGGCCCAGGTCATGAAGCCTTCACTGACGTGGTACGCGTGCCCGTTGCCGGGGTTCGTGACCGCGGCGCCGGCGGGCCGTGCCGTGCACGCCGCGGCGAAGAGGGCGAGCGCCGCGCAACAGCGGGCGAAGAGAAGCGTGGGGGCACTCCTGCGCATATGGCATCTCCTGACGAGGGTGGACCCGGCGCAAGCGGGTGGTGCTCTCGAGCGCCGCAAGTCTGGCACCACGGCTGGCGGGGAGTAAACGACGGAGTGGGGCGGGCCGGCGCGAGCGAGCGATCCGGGGTGCGATCGTGCAACGCAGCTTGCAGCATGCCCGGCGTG
>JBGAMH010000369.1:0-2403 GCA_044223135.1 Candidatus Eiseniibacteriota bacterium
TCCGCTGGCGGGTGGCGTCGCTGTGGCCGGGCGGGGCCTGAGCCGGGGTCTTGCGCCACCGGCGCACGCCGTGCGCCAAACCGGTATTCAGGAAAGCCGGGTGCCGCGCCGATAACCGCCGCGAAACCGCTGCGACCGCGGCGGTCGCGTTCCGGTGCTCCAGACCGCGGAGATCGGCCCCCCATGCTCGTCCGACTGGCTGTCGCCTGCCTGCTGTGCGCGCTCGTGCGTCCCGCGTTCGCGGGCGGCCCGAACGTGCGCGGCACGCTGTGGCTGACGTCGGCCGCGCGCGCGCGCGCCGCGAAGAGCGCCGCCGCGCCCGTGACGCAGGCCGGTGTGCGCGAAGGCGTGGTGTGGGTGGAAGCCGTCCCCGCCGACGTCGAGGCCCGGCTCGCGTCACCCACGCGTGGCTGGTTCCGCCGCCGTCCCGCGCCCGTGGCCGTGCCGAGCGTGACGCGGAGCGAAGCGGCGTTCGCCCCGCGCGTGACCGCGGTGCCGGCCGGCGGAAGCGTCGAGTTCGCGAGCGCCGACCGCTACTACCACAGCACGTTCAGCGTCTCCGGCGCGAAGCGCTTCGATCTCGGCAAGAGCCCGCCCGGCCGCCGCGACACGGTGGACTTCCACCGGCCCGGCGTCGTCAACCTGCACTGCGAGATCCACCCTTCCGAGGTCGGGTTCGTGGTCGTGACGCCGAACCACGCCTACGCCCGGCCCGACTCGGCGGGCCGCTTCACCCTGCCGCGCCTGCCGGCCGGCCGCTACGTCCTGCACGCCTGGCACCCCCGCAAGGGCGAGCTCACGCTCCGGTTCGAGGTCCCCAGGCGCGGCACCGTCGCGCTGGACCCGTCGTTCTGAACGAGGCGCCCATGCGATTCGGACTGCGCTGGAAGATCCTGCTCGTCACGGTGCTCACGCCCGTCACGCTGACCGTGGCGGTGCTGCTCATGGTCAATCGCGACGTCGCCGAGCACACGGACTCCTCGAGCCTGCACGAGAACCTCAGCCACTCGGCCGCGGTGTTCGAGGGCATGCTCGCGACGCGCCTGCGGGCGCTCGAGGGCGGCGCCCAGGTCGTGGCGCAGGACCCGCGCTTCTTCTCGCTGCTCATGCTCGGCCTGTCGCAGCGCGACGCGCGCTTCGACGCCACCGTGCGCGGCATGGCGCGCGACTTCAACGGCATCACCCGCACCGACGTCTTCGAGGTCTTCGACCGGCAGGGCCGCGTCGTGGCTTCGGTGGGCGAGCAGTCGTCCAGCCGCGGGGCCCGCGCGGCGCTGCTCGCGCGCGCGCTGCGCGGCGAGGTCGCCGAAGGCGTGCTCACCGAAGGTTCGGCCCACTACCAGGCGGTGGCCGTGCCCGTGAAGGCCGACCGCCGGCAGGTGGGCGTGCTGCTGCTGGGCGCCGAGATCGGGCCGCAGCTCGCCGCCGAGCTGCGCGCGCAGATGCACTGCGAAGTGTCGTTCCTCTCCGGGCTCGCGCTGACCGGGACCACGCTGCGGCACAAGGGCGACGAGGCGGCGCTGCTCGCGCGGCTGCACGAGGCCGAACTGGGGCCGGACGTGAACCCGGCCCGGCTCGGCGTCATGCGCGTCCACGGCGGCCGCGAGTACCTCACGCTCGTCCGGCGCATTCCCGGCGCGCCGCCCGCCGCCGAGCAGTACTACGTGCTGCAGCGGGCGTTCGACCCCGAACTGGCGTTCGCCCGCACCATTCGCAACGATCTCGTGGCGCTGGCCGCGGTGGCGCTCATCCTCGCGATCGTGGCCAGCTTCGTCTTCTCGGAGCAGATCCTGCGGCCGCTGCAGAAGCTGGTGCACGGCGCGCGCGCCATGGAGTCGGGCGACTACGACCACCCGATCGAGGTCCAGCGCGACGACGAGCTCGGCTACCTCGCCGACCAGTTCCGGCGCATGCGCGCGCGCGAACAGGCGTACGTCGCCAGCCTCGAGCGCGCCACGCGGCTCAAGAGCGAGTTCATCAGCATCGCCTCGCACGAGCTGCGCACGCCCATCAGCGTGCTCACGGGCTATCGCGACCTGCTCGCGGAGGGCAGTCTCGGACCGCTCAGCGAACGCCAGGCCAAGGTGGTCGAGTCCATGCGCGAGTACCTCGAGCGGCTCAACCGCGTGGCCGAGGACGCCGCGATGGTGGCCGAGATGCGCAACGAACGCCTGTCGCTCGACAAGCGCGACGTGCCGCTCCAGTCGATCCTGCAGCTCGCGGTGGAGTCCGCCCGGGCGTCGGCGGGCAACCGCGACGTCCACGTCGGATGCTGGGTCGAGACCCCCGAGGCGATCGTGCACGTCGACCATCAGGCGCTCACCCAGGCGCTCACGCACCTCGTCACCAACGGCATCCGCTTCACGCCCGACGGCGGCCGCGTCAGCGTGTGGGCCGAGGTCG
>JBGAMH010000370.1:0-2373 GCA_044223135.1 Candidatus Eiseniibacteriota bacterium
GTTCGGCTCGTCGCAGGCGTTCTGATGGCCCTGCGATTCGGCACCTCGGGCATCCCGCGCAGCACGCCGCGGCCGGGCACCGAACACGGCCTGCGCCGCACACGCGAGCTGGGGCTCGACCACCTCGAGATGGCGTGGGTGAACGGCGTGAAGATGTCCGACGAGACCGCCGACCGCATCGCGGCCGCCGCGCGCGAGCACGACGTTTCCCTCACGGCGCACGGGCCGTACTTCGTGAACCTGTGCGGGGCCGACGACGTGGTCGAACGCAGCCTCGGACGGCTGGTCGAGACGGGCCGGCTGGGAGCCCGCTGCGGCGCCGCTTCGTTTTGCTTCCATGCCGGGTTCTACGGCAGTCTCACGCCCGCGGAGGCCGACCGGCGCGTGCGGGCCGGGCTCCGCGCCGTGACCGCGAAGCTGCGGCGGATGGGCGCCGACATCGACGTGCGCACCGAACTCACCGGCAAGCCGACGCAGGCCGGCTCGCTGGACGAGATCCTCGACTGGAGCGCCGCCGTCGCCGGAATCCGGCCGTGCGTGGACTTCTCGCACCAGTACGCGCGTTCGATCGGCGGCCACAACGACTATCAGGCGTTCGGTGCCATGCTCGAGGCCATTCGCGACCGGCTCGGGCGCGAGGCGCTCGAACGACTGCACGTGCACATCTCGGGCATCGAGTACGGCCCGAAGGGCGAGCGGAAGCACCAGCCGCTCACCGAGACGAAGTTCCGCTGGAAGGACTTGCTGCGCGCGCTGAAGGATCTCCGGGTGTCGGGCTGGGTCGTGAGCGAGAGCCCGGCGATGGAGGACGACGCGCTGCTGCTGCAGAAGACCTATCGGAGGATGAGGTGACGTCCACTCGGGAATCCGCGCCGGTGGTGATCGTGGGAGCGGGCTGCATCGGCGCCGCGATCGCGTACCACCTGGGGAAGAAGGGTGTGAAGGGCGTGCGGGTGCTGGAGCGCGAGCTGTTCTCGGGCGCCGGATCCACGGGCAAGTGCGCGGGCGGCATCCGCGCCCAGTTCTCGACGCCGCTCAACGTGAAGATCTGCATGCGCTCGATCGAGCTCTACGAGCGCTTCGCCCAGGACATGGGCACCGATCCGGTGTTCTTCCAGGTGGGCTACCTGTTCCTGCTGTCCGATCCCGCGCAGTGGGAGGCGTTCCAGCGCCAGGCCGAGATGCAGCGTTCGCTCGGGCTGCCCGTGCAGACACTCGATCCCGCCGGCGTCGCGAAGCTGGTGCCGGGCGTGAATCTCGACGGCGTGCTGGGCGGCACGTTCTGCCCGCGGGACGGCCTCGGCAACCCGCACGAGATCACGCAGGCGTACGAACGCCGCGCGCGAGAACTGGGCGCGAAGTTCGACTTCGGCCGCCCGGCGACGGGGCTGATCCTCGACGGCACGCGCGTGACCGGCGTGCGCACGGCCACCGGCGACATCGACACGCCGGTCGTGGTCAACGCCGCCGGCCCGCACGCGGCCGAGGTCGCGAAGTGGGCGGGCGTCGAGCTGCCCGTGCAGCCGTTCCGCCGGCACTGCTTCACCACGAAGCCGCTCGCGTTCGCGCGCGAGGACCTGCCCATGATCGTGGACATGCGCTCCGGCGTGTACATGCACCGCGAGAGCGGCGGCATGCTGCTGGGGCTGGCCGACCCCGACGAGCCGCCGTCGTTCGACACCAGCGTCAACTGGGACTTCCTCGAGCGCGTCGTCGAGCCCGCGATGGAGCGCGTGCCCGCACTGGCCGAGGCCGAGATCGCGCACGGCTGGGCGGGGCTCTACGAGACAACGCCCGACCACAACGCGGTGCTCGGGCCGCCGCAGGGCGTGCAGGGGTTCCTGCTGGCCAACGGCTTCAGCGGCCACGGCTTCATGCAGGCGCCGGCGGTGGGCGAACTGATCGCCGACTGGATCGTGGACGGCCGTCCCGGCCTCGACCTCACCGACCTGCGGCTCGAGCGCTTCGCCGAGCGGCGCGTCGTGGCCGAAGCCAACGTCATCTGAGACGCGCGTGGCGCTCGCGAACCGCACGCTGCACCTGGGGCCGCTCGACAACAACACGTACCTGATCACGTGCGAGGCGACGCGCGAGACCGCCGTGGTGGACGTGGGCTTCGAGGCCGAGGCCGTGATCGCCGCGGTCCGCGAGCACGAGTTGAACGTGCGGTGGCTGCTGGGCACGCACGCGCACTACGACCACGCCGCCGGCATGCTCGACGTGCAGCGCGCGGTGGGCGGGGTGTACGCGCTGCACCCGGCGGATTTCCCGCTGCTCGCGGCGCTGTCCGAGCAGGGCCGCATGTTCGGCTTCCCGGCCACCGAGCCGCCCGAGGTGGGATTCGAGCTGGCCGAGGGTCAGCGCATTCCGCTC
>JBGAMH010000371.1:0-2370 GCA_044223135.1 Candidatus Eiseniibacteriota bacterium
GACGAACCTCGAGCGCGGCCTGTGGGCCACGACGCCGACCGGGCTTCGCGAGGTGTGGACCGGACTGAATCCGTTCACGCTCTATCGCCCGCTCGTGGACCTCTGGCACGGGCTGCTCATGCGGCTCTTCGGTCTCGACGCCCCGCCCATGCTCGTGGTCATGGTGGCGCTCACGGCCGTGCAGACCGTGCTGCTCGCCCGCCTCGCGCGCGAACGTGGCGGCGACCGCACGGCCGCGGCGCTCGCGGCCGCGGCGCTGTGGGCGCAGGTGAACGCGTACGCGTGGACCACCCAGTGGGTCTCGAACGTGACGGGCAGCCTGCTCGCGCTCTTCTCGCTGCTCGCGCTCGTGCAGCACCACCGCGCGGTGCGGGCCGCCGGGCGCGGGCGTTCGCCGCTGCCGGCCGTGGTCGCCATGGCGCTCGCGTTCGTCGCCGGCGCCCTGTGCAAGGAGGAGATCGTCCTGCTGCCGGCGGGGCTCGCGGCGCTCGAATGGTCGCGCCGCGACCGGCTGGGAGAGCGCGAACGCCGGGCCGCGCTCGGCTCGTGGCTCGCGCTTTCGGCGGTCGCCGCGGCGTACCTCTGGTTCCGCACGCAGGTGCTGCCCACGCCGCAGGTCGGCTCGCAGCGGTACCACCTCACGATCGGACCGCACGTGCTGCTCAGCGCCGCGTTCTTCGCCGTGCATCTCGGGGCGCTGCCCGCGGTCGCCTGGGTGCTCACGCGGCTCGCGTGGCCGCAGGCGCACGCGCGCGAGGTGTGGGACTCGCCCGACGGGCGCGCCGCGCGCCGCGAGGCGCTGGCGGCGCTCGTGTGGAGCGTCACGGCGACGCTCCTCTACCTGCCCATCTCGGGCCGGCCCGCGTACGGCTACTACTACCTGCCCGCGTTCGCCGTCGCCCATGCCGTCGGGAGGATGCTCGCGCATGCCGCGGCGAACGCGCCGCCGGGGCGGCTGGGCGCCGCGGGGACGCTCGCGCTGCACGGCGCGCTGGCCCTCGCGCTCACCGCGACCGGCCTCGTGCTCGGGGCGTGGCACACCTACCGCGCGCGCACGCTCGAAGTGTGGGCGCGACTCGACCGCGATTTCCCGTCACCGCCGCGGAATGCGCACTTTGTGTTCCTCGACTCCTCGGGAGCCGAGTGCTTCGTCGGCCGTTCGATCTTCAACCTCGTGTTCGACGGCGCCACCGGCAGCATGCTGCGTCTGCACTACCGCCGGGGCGACCTCCACGGCCGGACGATGTACGGCCCCGAGGCCGCGAGCCTCGCGGCGCTTCCCGACAGCGTCACGGCCGTGTACCGCACGCGCATGGGCCGCATCGAACGCGTGGTGAATGTCGGCGGGACAGCCGCCGATGACCCCGCGAGAGCGGGCGGAGCGCGTTGAGCGCTCGCGCCCTCGTGCAGTTTGCAACGCGGGAAAGCGGCTCCCGGGCGCTTCGGCGCAGCGGTGCTTGTGAGCGCTTTGCCGGCCGGACTACGATTCGGATCCCGCGTCACCCCACGGCGCCGTTCCCGCAGTCTTCTCGCCCACCCGGAAGCCAGTCGGCATGCGACAGAACCTGAAGTTGAGCGTCGTGATCCCGTGCTACAACGAGGAGGACGGCGTGCGCGAAGTGATCTCCCGCATGCCGGCCTCGGTGGACGAGATCGTGGTGGTGGACAACAACTGCACCGACCGTACGGCGGAAGTGGCGACGTCGCTGGGCGCGCGCGTGGTGGCGGAGAAGGTTCCGGGCTACGGCGCGGCGTACAAGACCGGCCTGGCGGCGGCGACGGGCGACGTGATCATCACGATGGACGGCGACGGCACGTACCCGCCACGGCGGAAGTGGCGACGTCGCTGGGCGCGCGCGTGGTGGCGGAGAAGGTTCCGGGCTACGGCGCGGCGTACAAGACCGGCCTGGCGGCGGCGACGGGCGACGTGATCATCACGATGGACGGCGACGGCACGTACCCGCCGGAGGAGATCGACCGGCTGGTGGACGAGCTGGTGGCGAAGAAGTGGGACTTCCTTTCGGCGAGCCGGTTCCCGCTGACGGACCCGAAGGCGATGAACTTCACGAACCGGGTGGGCAACTGGGTGCTGACGGTGACGGCGCTGGTGCTGTTCTTCGTGCCGATCAAGGACAGCCAGTCGGGGATGTGGGTGTTCAAGCGGGACATGCTGAAGAAGATGCGGCTGAAGTCGGACGGCATGCCGTTGTCGCAGGAGATCAAGCTCGAGGCGATCCTGCGTGGCGGGCGCTTCGGCGAGTCGCACATCCCGTACGGCGCGCGCATCGGCGAGGTGAAGCTGCAGAAGTGGCGTGACGGCTGGCTCAACCTCACCCACCTCGTCGCCAAACGCTTCGGAGCCGCATGAAG
>JBGAMH010000057.1:0-20231 GCA_044223135.1 Candidatus Eiseniibacteriota bacterium
CGGCCGCGACGGGCGCGGGCGCCGGTTCCCGCGGCGGCCGCGGCCCCGCGAGCGGATTCGTCCACAACTCCACGGGCGGAGGGTTCGGCGCGCCCCGGCGCGCGGGCGCGGACGCCGGCGCGGACGCCGGCGGCTCGGACGCACGGCGGGCGCCACGCTCGGTGCGCTCGATGCTGGCCGCGGTCACGGGATCCGCCGCCACCATCTCGAAGCCGAGCCGGCCCTCGAACACCACGCGGCGCACCGACACCACGACGGCGTCGGAACCGACCGCGGTGCGCGCGCGTTTCAGCAGCGAGGGAACGTCGTTCCCGGTGAGGATCTCAAGCGGCATGGGCGAGCTCCCAGGTGCGGATGGACTGGATCGGCGTCTGCGTGGGCAGCTCCGACAGCGAGATGACCGGCAGGCGGGGCAGGATGGGTTCGACGAGTCGGCGCAGGCCGACGCGCAGCGCCGGCGGCGTGACGAGCGGCGCGTACTGACCGGAGTCCTGTGTCTCGTGGGCGATCCGGTGCAGCGTCTGCAGCAGCAGCGTGAGCTCCTCGGGGTCGAGCGAACGCACGCCTTCGCGGGCGCGGGGGCTGAACAGGTTCATCAGCGCCACCTCGAGACGCGGCCCCACGGTGATCGCGCGCAGCGGCCGGTCGGACGCCCCGAGCATCTGCACGATCACCTGCGCGAGCGACCGCCGGCAGTGCTCGGCGAGCGCCTCGGGGTCCTTCGTCTGCTCGGCGGCGTCGGACAGCGCCTCGAGGATCGTGACGAGGTCGCGCACCGGCAGCCCTTCGCGCAGCAGCTTCTGCAGCACGCGGTGCACGGCGCCGAGCGAGAGCTTGCCCGGCACGACGTCGTCCACGAGCGCGGGGTGCGACTCGCGCAGGCCGTCGAGCAGCTCGCGCACGTTCTGGCGCGACAGCAGCTCGGCCGCGTGCTCGCGGATCACCTCCATCAGGTGCGTCGCGAGCACGGTCGAGATCTCGACCACGTTGTAGCCGAGCGCCTCGGCGTGCGTGCGCAGCGCGGGCGGGATCCACCACGCCGGCATGCCGAAGCTGGGGTCGGTGGTGCGCACGCCGTCGAGCGCCGGCAGGCCACCCTGCTGGTCGAGTGCCAGCACCTGGCCGGGCAGCAGTTCGCCGCCGGTCACGCGCACGCCGCGCATCTTGACCACGTACTCGCCGGCGCCCAGCTGGATGTTGTCGCGGATGCGCGCCGGCGGCACCAGGATGCCGAGCTCGAACGCGAGCTGCTTGCGCAGGATGCCGATGCGCTGCAGCAGGTCGCCGCCCTGCCCTTCGTCCACCAGCGGCACGAGCGCGTAGCCGATCTCGAGTTCGAGCGGCTCCACCGCGAGCACCTCGCGCAGCGGCGGCGCCGCGGTGCCCGCGTCCGCGGGCGGCGCCTCGTCCTGCTCGGCCTCGGCCGCGCGCGCGTCGGCGCGCTGGCGGCGCGCGACCCACCACGCGAGCACGCCGCCGCCCACCGCGAGCGACAGGAACGGGCCGGTCGGCAGGCCCGGGATCAGCGCGAGCGCGCCGAGCAGTCCGGACGCCGTCCACAGCACGCGCGGCTCGCGCGTGAGCTGCTTCGCGAGCGAGCCCGCCATCGAACCGCCGCCCGTGCCGTACGTCACCAGCATGCCGGCGGCGATGCTCACGATGAGCGCGGGGATCTGCGTGACGAGGCCGTCGCCCACGGTGAGCCGGCTGAACGTGGTCAGCGACTCGCCCGCGGACAGCTTCAGCTGCGTCATGCCGATGATGAAGCCGCCCACCAGGTTGATCGCGGTGATCACGAGCCCGGCCACGGCGTCGCCGCGCACGAACTTGGCCGCGCCGTCCATGGAGCCGTAGAAGTCCGCGTAGCGGCTGATCTCGTCGCGGCGGCGGCGCGCCTCGGTCTCGTCGATGAGCCCCGCCGAGAGGTCGGCGTCGATGCTCATCTGCCGGCCCGGCATGGCGTCCAGGGTGAAGCGGGCCGCGACCTCGGCGATGCGGCCGGCGCCCTTCGTGATCACCATGAAGTTGATGACCACGAGGATCAGGAACAGCACCAGTCCCACCACGACGTTGCCGCCGATCACGAAGTCGCCGAACGCGTGGATGACCTGCCCGGCGTGGCCCTTCGTGAGGATCAGGCGCGTGCTGCTGACGTTGAGTCCCAGCCGCAGCATCGTGATCAGGATGAGCAGGCTCGGGAAGATGTTGAACTCGAGCGGATCGTGGCTCGACAGCGTGGCCAGCAGCACCACGATGCTGAGCGCGAAGCTGAGCGCCAGCAGCACGTCCAGCAGGAAAGGCGGCAGCGGCAGCACGAGCAGTGCCACCACGGACACGACGCCGATCGCCAGGTAGGTCTCGCCGTTCGACGACAGCAGCCGCTGCGCGAGCGGCAGCTTCGCGGGCGCGGCGGCCGGGTGGTGGCCTCGGCCGTGCGCCATCGCGCCGCCCGTCGCCGCGCGCGGACCCGCGGGCGCCACCGGCGCCGCCGTGGGCAGGTTCGTCACGCTCACGCGGCGGCCCTCGTCGCGTCAGTCCGCGAGCGCAGCAGGCCCGCGGAGCGCTGGCGGTAGACCCACGCGAGGATCTCGGCCACGGCGGCGTACATCGCCGGCGCGATCGGCTGCCCGACCTTGCTGGTGGCGAGCAGCGCGCGCGCGACCGGGCGGTTCTCCACGCACGGCACGCCGTGCGCCTTCGCGATCGCCTTGATGCGCTCGGCGAGCTTGCGCTCGCCCATGGCCACCACGATCGGCGCGGGCGCCTGCTCGAGGTCGTAGCGCAGCGCCACGGCGACGTGCGTCGGGTTCGTCACGATCACGTCCGCGGTGGGCACCGCCTGCAGCATGCGCTGGCGCGCGCGCTGGCGCTGCATCTGGCGGATGCGGCCCTTCACGGTCGGGTCGCCCTCGGTCTCGCGGTACTCGAGCTGCACTTCCTGCTTCGTCATCCGCAGCTGCTTCTGCATGCGGAACGTCACCCACGCGAAGTCGCCCAGCGCGAGCACGAGGAACGCGAGCCCCGTCACGAACGCCAGCCGGAACGACAGCGCGCGCGCCACCGCCGCCGTGCCGGTGACGTCCACGTCCGGCAGCACGACCAGCTCGGGCCAGCTGCGCGACACGACCAGCCAGGCGATCCAGCCGAGCAGCGCGATCTTCAGCACCGCCTTGACCAGGTTCGCCACCGCCTCGGCGCTGAACATGCGCTTCAGGCCCTTCGCGAGGCTCAGGTTGGACAGCTTCGGCTTGACCGGCCCCCACGACACCAGGCCGCGCGTCTGCGCGAGCCCCGCGGCCACCGCCGCGCCCGAGACGCCCAGCGCGAACGGCAGCAGCGCCAGCAGCAGTCCGAGCACCATCTGGCGCACGAGCGCGGTCGCGCCCGCCGGCGTCAGCTCGCCGAGCGACAGCGCCGAGGCGCCCACGCGCAGGCCGCGCACGGCGAACGTGCCGAGCGCGCCGCCGCCGGCCGCGGACAGCAGCACCGCGCCGGTCAGCAGCACCGCCGCGGCGGACAGCTCGGCGCTGCGGGCGACCTGGCCCTCTTCGCGCGCCTGCTGCAACCGTCGTGCGGTGGGTTGCTCGGTCCGTTCCTGACCGTCTTCCTGACCGTCGGCCATCGCGTCCTCAGTGCCTCGGAACCATCGCGTCGACCATCGCGGCGGTCTCGGCGGACAGGCCGCCGAGCCAGCGCGCGACGGCGGCGGCGATCACGGGGAGCGCCGCGCCGAACGCGGCGAGCCCCACGGAAATGGTGATCGGGAACGACACGAGCATCCCGTTCATCTGCGGCACCGCGCGCGCGAGCAGCGCGATCGCGAGGTTCGTCAGCAGCAGCGCCACCATCACGGGCGCGGCGGCGGCGAGCGCGCACGAGAACAGCCGCCCCGCGACGACGGCGGCGTGCCGCCCGCCCTCGGCGAGGTCGGGGACGCCCCCCGCGGGCAGCGCCTGGAAGCTGTCCGCGAGCGAGCGCAGCAGCGTCAGGTGCCCGCCCACGCCCACGTACACGAACAGGCCGAGCAGCGTCGCGAGCTGGCCGATGCCGGACTCCTGCAGGTCGGGCAGCGGCGCCAGCGTGGGCGCGAGCGACAGGCCGGTCTGCAGGCTCATCACCTCGCCCGCGAGCGCCACGCCCTGCACGAGCACCGCGCCCACCAGGCCGATCACGAGCCCGATCGCCATCTCGGTCGCGAACGGCAGCGGCAGGCCGGCGAGGTGCTCCGACGGCGCCACGGCGTTCGCCGTGGCCGCGGGCAGCAGCAGCGCCGACAGCAGCACGACGAGCGCCGCACGCAGCGCACGCGGCAGCATCGCCATGGACCACAGCGGCGCGGTGAACATGAGCCCGGTCAGCCGCGTGGCCACGAGCGCGAACGTGGGCCAGTGGTGCGGCGTGACGAGCGCCTGGAGCGGATCGAGGTTCATGACGCGAGCGTGGGCAGCGAGCGCAGCACGCCACCGAGGTACTCGACGAGCCGCTGGATCGCCCACGGCAGCGTGATCACGAACACGAGCGCGATCGCGACCAGCTTGGGCAGGAACGTGAGCGTCTGCTCCTGGAGCTGCGTGATGGCCTGCAGCAGCCCCACGCACACGCCCACGACGAGCGCGGTGAGCAGGAGCGGCGCGGCCACGGACAGCGCGAGCAGCAGCGCGTGGCGGATCAGGTCGACGGCGAGCTGGCCGGACACGGGAGCCTCAGCGGAAGCTCGCGACCAGGTTCTGGACCACCAGCGTCCAGCCGTCGCCGAGCACGAAGAGAAGGAGTTTCAGCGGCATCGAGATCATGGTCGGCGGCAGCATGAACATGCCGAGGCTCATCAGCACCGACGACACGATCACGTCCACCACCACGAACGGCAGGTACAGCACGAATCCCATCTGGAACGCGGTGCGCAGCTCGCTCGTGACGAACGCCGACACGATCACGAGCGTGGGCAGCTGGCTCTCGTCGTCGACCTTCTCGATCTTCGCGAGGTCGGTGAACAGCACGAGGTCCTGGTCGCGCACGTTGTTCAGCATGAACGTGCGGAACGGCTCGAGCGCCTTGCCGTAGGCGGCTTCCTGCGTGAGCTGGCCGTGGAAGTAGGGCTGCAGCGCCGTGCGGTTGGCCTCGTCGAGCACCGGGTTCATCACGACGCCGGTCAGCAGCACCGCGAGCGCCACCAGCAGCTGCGATGGTGGCGTGGTCTGCGTGCCGAGTGCCGACCGCAGGAAGTGCAGCACGATCAGGATGCGCGTGAAGCTGGTCATCAGCAGGAACAGCATCGGGATCAGCGTGAGCGCGCCCAGGAACACCACGATGCCGACGGCGCCGGACAGCCGGAGCTGGTCCTTGCCCTCGCCGATGCGCAGGTCCACCTGCGGCATGGGCGGCGGATCGACGCGCAGTCCCGGCGTGGGCGGCAGCACCGGGGCGGCGGGGTTCGCGACCGGCCCCTTCGCGGGCGGAGGCACGGTGATCGCGCCCGCGGGCCGCGGCGCGAGCGCCGCCAGCGCGAGCACGATCGCGAACAGCGCCGGCACGCCGGCGCGCCGACCGGCGCGACGCACGCGCGGCAGCACGTTCAGCGACTCGAACAGCGAACTCGCGCCCACCGCCGGCGCGGGCGTCTCGAGCGCGCGGTCGCGCGATTCGCCGTCCAGCTCGGTGAGCATCGACAGGCCCGACTCGGCCACCGCCAACACGAGCACGCGCGAGCCCACCTGCACCAGCGCCACACCCTGGCGCGGGCCCACCGTGGTGCGTTGCAGCACGCGCAGCGGCACGCCGCCGCCGGCGGGCCGCACGGCCCCCGCCACGGGCAGCCGCTTCAGCAGCCACACGGCGGCGCCGCACACGCCCAGCACCAGCGCGAGCGCGCCGATCATCTGCAGGAACGGGGTCACGCGGCCGCCTGTTCGGCGCCCGGGCCCGCGAGCACGCGCGTGATGCGCACGCCGAAGTGCTCGCCCATGACCACGACTTCGCCCTGGGCGATGCGGCGATCACTCACGAAGATGTCCACCGGCTCGCCCACGATGCGGTCGAGCTGCACGACCGAGCCCACGCTCAGTTCGAGGATCTCCTGCACCGTCATCGTGGCGCGACCGATCTCGATCGCCACCGGCAGCGACACGTCGAGCAACGTGTCGAACGAGCCGCCGCCGGCCGCGACCGCACCGGGGGCGAGTTCCACGAGCGACGGCACACCCGCCGCGGCATCCTGAGGGTTCACACGATCCTCCCCATCCGTGACTGGACCGGACGGTCCGATTCGGCCTCGGTGACGGCTTCCGCCACCCGCAGGCCGAGATGGCCCTTGGCCTGTCCGAGTGCGCCGCGAAAGCGCAGCCTTCCGTTGACGACGAGATCCACCGGCGCGTCGACGCCGTGCGCCAGGTGCAGCACGTTGCCGGGCTCGAGCGCGGACACCGCGCCGGCCGGCACCCACACCACCGGAAAGCGCGCGCGCAGCTCGAGGCGTGCCGTGCGCAGCGAGGTTTCCACGCGGCGGCGCGCCGAGTGGCGCTCCGACTCGCTCGCGCGCGGGCCCACGTGGCGCGCCGAGCCGTCCTCGGTGAGGAACGTGTCGAGCGCCGCCATCGGCAGGCACAGCGTGACGAAGCCCGTGAACAGCGGGTTGCGGATGTCCAGGCTCGTCACGAGGACGTTGTCCTCGCGGTTCGCGATCTGCAGCATGTCGGGGTTCGACTCGAACGACGCGAATTCCGGGTGCATCGGGTAGTGGTCGGCCCACGCGTCCCGCAGCAGCGCCAGCACGCGGTCGCCCACGTTGCGCATCACCGACTGCTCGAGCGGCGTCAGCGAGCGCGGCGCCACGCGGCTGTCGCCGGGGCCGCCGAACAGGCGGTCGACCGTGTGGAACACGAACTCCGTGCTCAGGTCCACGACGCCGTCGCCCCCGAATCGACTGCCCAGGCGGAACACCATCGCCGCGCACGGCGTGGCGAGCGAGAGCACGAACTCCGAGAACATGCTCTGCTCCACCGCGTGCACCACCACGTCGGTGGGCACGCGCAGCATCGAGCTGAGCAGCGCCTGCAGGGAGATCGCGAACCGGCCGTAGATCGACTCCAGCGTGGCGCGCTTGTCCTTGGAGATGCGCGGCGGCCGGATGAAGTTGTACGGCTGCAGGTCGGGCGCCGACTGCACGAGCGGCGCGGGCGTCGAGCGCTGCAGGATCGCGTCGATCTCGCGCTGCGTCAGCGAGTCGTTCGTGACCGTGCCGCCCGCCGCGGTGCGCTGCAGCAGCGAGTCGATGTCTCTCTGGTTGAGGGCGTCGCTCATCGCCGGCTCACTGGATGACGAATTGGGGCAGGTAGACCTCGAACTCCGCGTCCTCGCCCGCGATCGGCAGCATCACGGCGTGCAGGCGGCCCCGCAGGCTGTCGCGCGCACCCGGGCGCGTGAGGTCGTCGAGCGTCTGGCTCTCGAACGTGGAGATGATCACGTCGCGCACCGCCACCTCGCGGGCGCGCACTTCCTCGTTGACCTTCGGGTCGGCGAAGTCGAACGCGACGGAGGCCATCAGGAACCGCTGCCCCTGCGAGCCGGCCGGGTTCACGATCAGGTTGTCCACGCGGTAGACGGAGCTCTTGCCCTCCTTCTCGCCCTTCTCTTCCTTGCCCTTGTGCTCCTTCTTGTCCTTCTTGCCCTTGCCGTGCGCGTCCTTGCCGCCGGTGGAGTCGGACGCGGCCGCGGGCATGAAGCGCGGCGCGACGACGAACGCCCCGGTGCCCGCGCCGGCCAGCAGCGCGACCACGGCCACGGCCACCAGCACGAGCGGTGCAGGGCCCGCCGGCTTCTTCTTCTCGCCGTGTTCGCCGGCGGCTTCGGGTGCTTCCTTCTTCTCCTCGCTCATGCGCGTGCGTCTCTCCGGTGATGACGGCGCCGTGCGGCGCGATGCGGAATCCCCGTCCGGGGACAGCAACCGCAGTGCCACGCGCCCGCGGCGCCGGCCTGCGCCCGCAAGTGCCGGGAAACACGCGGCGCGCCCCGGAGGGCCGGGCGACAGGCGCGCGCGGAGGCGACGGCGCGGGGCCCGCGGCGGAAGAGGTTGCCGCGCCGGTTCGGCAACGGCTTCCGCCCCGAACGCGCGACGCCGCGCCACGGCGGGCGTCCGTGCCCACCGTGCGCGGCGTGCGATTCGACTCCGCCGCGCGGGGGCGCGGCGGTCACGGCGCGACTACCGCCGCAGGTTCACCAGCTCGTTCAGCATCTCGTCGGCCGTCGAGATCACGCGGGCATTCGCCTGGAAGCCGCGCTGCGCGATGATCATCTTCGTGAACTCCTGCGACACGTCGACGTTCGATCCCTCGAGAGCGCCCGGGGTGATCGTAGACGTGATCGTGCCGCCGGCGAAGCCGATGACCGGCCCGCCGGAGTTCGCCGACTCCTGGTACGTGTTGTCGCCGGTGCGCAGCAGGCCCGACGGGTTCGTGAACTGGCCCAGCGCGAGCTGCGCGAGCGCGCGCGAGACGCCGTTCGTGAAGTAACCCGTGATGACACCGCGCTGGTCCACGCTGATGCTCTTCAGGCTGCCGGCCTGGTAGCCGTTCTGGCTGTTCACGACGGCGTTCGAGGGATTCGCGAAGCTCGCGAGACCGTCGATGCCGTTGATCGTGCCGGGATTGATGCCCACGGCGAACGGAGCGCCGCCGCCCGAGGGCGTCAGCGTGATCGACGTGCCGCCACCCGGGTACGTGAAGCTGGACAGGCTGCCCGTGGAGCTGAACGCGATCGTGCCCGAGCCGGCCGGCGTCACCGCCGCCGAGCCGCACGACGCCTGCCACGACCACGTGCCGGTGCCGGTGTTCGTGAACGTGATCGTGAGGTTGTGCGGCGAGCCGGTGGAGTCGTACACCGTGATGCCCATGGCGTGCGTGGTGCCCACCGTGGCGCCGGCGTCGAGGTTGCCGCTCAGCGTGATCGCGTCCGTCGCCTTGGCCGGCGCCTTGTCGCCGAGCCGCAGCTGTACGTCGCCGATCGCCGCGGCCGTCGAGAAGTTGCCGTTCGAGTCGGCGTTGATGCCCTGCACGATGTAGCCCGAACTCGGCGCGATCAGGTGCCCCTGCGCGTCGAGCTGGAAGTTGCCGGCGCGCGTGAACAGCTGCTGGCCGCCGTTGTTGAGCACGAACAGCGCGTCGCCCTGGATCGCCAGGTCGAGCGGCTGACCGGTGGTTTCGAGGCTGCCCTGCGTGAACAGCTGGTCGATGCTCGCCACGTTCATGCCGGTGCCGATCTGGATCGGGTTGATGCCGCCCTGGTTGCCCGGCGGGCGCGACGCGCCCTGCAGCAGCTGCACGAACGCTTCCTTGAACGTCACGCGCGACGCCTTGAAGGCGGTGGTGTTGACGTTCGCGATGTTGTTGCCGATGACGTCCATGGCGGTCTGGTGGTTGCGCAGACCGGACACACCGGCGAAGAGTGCTCGCATCATCTGGGTGTTCCCCCCTGGTGACGAAAGTGGCGGCGGAGACTGGGGCGTTCGTGGTGATCGGGTGAATCGTTCGGATCAGCGCCGGCGGTCGGTCGGCGTCCCGTCCCCCGGGTTGTCCGGCCCGGGCGGGATCGGCACGTCGCCGGGCGTGGTCGTGGGGGTCGTACCGCTGCCCCCGCTCGAACCCGCCGCGCTGCGTCCCACGGCGAGCAGGTCGTCGAGCAGCACCTCCATGTTTCCGATCTGCAGGTAGATGCTCCCGTTGCGGAAGGCCACGCCGGTCACGGTGCCGCCGGTCGTGGTGCCCACGCTCACGGCCTTGCCGGCCGAGTCGGTGACCTCGATCGCGTAGTGCCAGTCACCGGCGGGCAGGCCCGACGGCAGCGTGACGTCCTGCGCCCCGGGCGACAGCCGTCCGAGGTCGCGCGTGGACACCACGGCTCCGGTGGCGTCCATCAGCTTGAGCTTCGCCGCGCCGCCGGTGCCGCCGACCTCGATGTGCACCTGCGCGTGGCCCGAGCCCGGCACGTGCACCTGGTTGCCGCTGCCGAGCACTTCCTTGCCCACGAGCGAGGAGCTGAACGCGGTCTGGTTGATCAGCATCGACAGCTGGAGCGACTGCGACTGGGTCGACATCGCCGAGTTCAGCAGGTTCAGCTGCTCCACGCTCGCGAACTGGGCCAGCTGCGAGGACATCTGGTAGACGTCCATCGTGTTCGACGGATCCTGGTTCTTGAGCTGCGTCACCAGCAGCTGCAGGAACGCGTCCTTGTCGAGCTGCTTCTTGGGTGCGCGCGTGGCGCTGGTGCCCGTGGCGAACAGCTCGGGATTCGTGACGGCCGAGATCATGCCTTTTCCTCCTCGGGGTGGCGCGGGCGCTGACGGCCCGGGCGTCCTTGCGAATCGGACTGAGCGCGCTCGTCGTGAGCACGCGCGAAGGCTTCACGCCGCGCATCGTCGCGGGGCGCCTGGCCGTCGGAAGCGAACGATGGGGTCGAACCCGCGGAAGCCGCCGCAGGCTCCTGCACGGTCACGTGCGCGCCCGCGAAGCCGCGCTCGCCGAGCAGGCGCTCGAGCTCGCGCGCGCCGGCGCCCGGCTCGAGCCCCGCGCCGGTCGAGACGATCGTCGCGTGCAGCGTGTCGCCGCGCATCGCCAGGCGGATGCGGCCGTGGATGCCGTCCTCGCCGTCGAAGCGCACGGTCACGCGGTCGCCCGTGCGCATCGCCCCGGCGGCGCGGTCCGCCGCGGCCTGGGCGGGCGTGGGCACGTCGGTGGGCACGTCGGGCGCTCGTGACACGCGCGAGGTCACCTGCGGAGCGGCCGGCGCGTCCGGCGCCGGCGCGAAGGCGGCGACGGGCGGCGCGGCCTCGTTCGGCGACGCCGGCCGCCGCACGGGGCGTCGGTTGCCCGCGCGCCGTACGGCCGCCGGGCGCGGCGAGCGGCGCTTCGGGCGTCGGGCAGGCCGGCGCGGCCTGGCCTGGGCGCGGTGGAGCCGTGGCGGCGGGAGCCGGCGGCGTCCTGTCGCGCGGAGCGCGAGCGGCGGCGTCGATGGCGGGGGCATCGTTGGCGTTGCGGTCGGAACGGCCGGAGCCTCCGCGCCCAGCGTCCGCGCGATCACGGTGCGGGACGTGCTTGTTGGCCCGTCAGGCCGGCAGCGGGAGCGCAGGTCGGCGCGGGCACCGCTGGCATCCGCACGGTCGCGGACGCGCCGTCGTCCGCGGATCTCGGCGCCGCCGTCGTCGGTGCGAGCGGCCGGGCGAGCGGCGAGCGCACGGCGTTCGCGGGGCGGCGTTCGCGGCGCGCGCCAGCGCCATCGATCGACGGGCGCGGCGGCCGTGGCCGGATCGGCGGCCGTCGTCGTGCTGGCCGCGGCACCTGGAGACCCGCCGTCGTGGCCGCGGACGTCGCGGGCAGGCTGGCGTCGGCGCCCCCCCCTGGACGAGACAGCAGCGGCGAAGGGACAAGAGCCGGCGCGGCGGCCATCGCGGGCAGCGGCGCCGGAACCGGCACGTTCGGCGCGACGGGCGCGGCGGGCGCCGCGACCACCACGGCAGCGTGGGCGCTGCGCACCAGCACCTGGACGCCTCCATCGCCACCGGCTGGAGTGCGGCGCGACCGCGGCCGTGGTGCCGGTGCGGCGTTCGCTTCGACCGGCGCGCAGGTGCCCGGCCGGGATGGGCGCGGCGGGTGTCGCGGGCGTGGCGGTCGTCGCCGCCGCGACGCGGGCGCCGATCGCCGTTCGCGCGGCGAGCGCCGCGAACGTCGCACGCAGGTCGGCCACCGCGGGCAGCACGATCTCGCCGGGCGCGCCGGTGGACGCCACGCCCGGCAGCGGGCCCGACGGCGCCGGGGCGTCGCCGGTCGCTGCGGGTGTCACCGGGACATCGACCGGGGTCGCCTCGTCGCCCGGCGCCGCGGGAACCCCGCGCGGCTGGGCGGGCGCCGGCTGCGGCACACCGGCGGCGAGCTGCGCGGCGGCCAGCTCGAGCGCCACGTCGAAGTCGCGATCGTCGCCGACCGGCGCGTGCGCGGGCTCCGCGACGCCGGCGCCCGCGGCGAGCGCGGCCACCGGCGGTGCGGACGGCGCGGCCGACGGCACGAGCGCCGCGATCAGGGGAATGCCGGCGCTCACTTCGCGCCTCCTTCGGGCACGAGCAGCCGCCGGCTCAGCGCCGCCGCGCGCTCGGCCGGCAGCTGCGCCAGGACCTGCGCCGCCTGGCGTGGCCCCATCTGGCGCAGGATGCCTTCCACGTGGTCGTCCCCCATGTACTTGAGGATCTGGCCCGCCTCGGCGGGCTTCATGTTCATCAGGATCGTGCCCACCTGCTTGAACGCGTGCGCTTTCGCTTCCGGGTCGGGCGCGGCGGGCGTCACCTTCTCCACCACCGGGCCGTGCGGCGCCGCGACGGCAGCGGTGGCCTCGGTGCCGTGCTCGCCCGGGGCGGCGGCCGCGGCGTGCACGGCGGCCTCGCCCGCGGGCGCCTCGGCGTGCGCGGCGGTGTCGGGCGTCGAGGCGTGCGCCGCGAGCTTCGCCGCGCTGTCCGCCGGCGCGGCGCCGGCGTGGCCCTTGCCGTGCACCGCGTGCGTCGAGTCCGCGGCCGCCGCGGCCACGTGCTTCGGCGCGGTCATCACGCGCACGGCGGTGCCGCCGGCGATGCCCAGCACGAACGCCACCACCCCGGCGATGATCAGCATCGGATTCACGACGGCTCTCCTTCCTGGCGGCGCTCGTTGCGCACGGCGTCGCTCTCCTTCTGCTCGGAACGCGACTGCTCGAGCCGCCACTCGTCGTGGCGGTGCTCGCGCAGGCGCTCCATGGAACGTCGATCGCGGCGCTTCTCGTCGTAGAGCCCGCGCTCCTCGCTCACGCGCTGCCCGGCCTCCTCCACGCGCTCGCGCGCGGCGTCGGCGCCCAGGTCGGCCACGTCGCGCGCGAGCCCGAGGTTCGCGAGCGCGCCCGCGGGCAGCGGCTGTTCGCCCACCTTCGCCAGCTGCTCGGCGGCGCGCGCGGCCAGCGCCTCGGCCTCGCGCTGCTCGGCGCGGCGGCGCTCCTCCTCGCGCAGCGCGGCGCCGAGCGCGCGGGCCTGGTCGCGCTCGGCGCGCTGCTTCAGTTGCAGCACGCGGTCCAGCCGGAATCGGAAGCGCGTCACGGGGCGACTCCCGCACGCGTGGCCAGCACGCCGAGCCGCTCGCACGCGTCGTCGAGGCCCGAAGCCTCCTCGGCGGGCTGCTGCAGCAGCGCGAGCATGTCCGGCCGCATCCGCACGGCGGCGTCCACCTGCGGATCGGCGCCCGGCTTGTAGGCGCCGACCGAGATCAGGTCCTCGTTCGCCCGGTACGCGGCCTCGAGCTTGAGGAACGCGTTCGCTTCGTCGAGATGGCGGCGCGTGATCACGTCGTCGCGCACGCGGCTGACGCTGTCGAGCACGTCGATCGCCGGGAAGTGCTTCGCGCTCGCGAGCCGGCGCGTGAGCACGATGTGCCCGTCCAGGATCGAGCGCGCGGCGTCGGCCACGGGCTCGTTGAAGTCGTCGCCGTCCACGAGCACGGTGTACAGGCCGGTGATGCTGCCCTCGCGCGACGTGCCGGCGCGCTCGAGCAGGCGCGGCAGGTTCGCGAACACCGACGGCGGGTAACCCTTCGTGGTCGGCGGCTCGCCCACGGCCAGTCCCATCTCGCGCCACGCCATCGCCACGCGCGTGACGGAGTCCATCATCAGCAGCACGTCGCGGCCGGTGTCGCGGAAGTACTCGGCGATCGCGGTGGCCACGAGCGCGCCGGTGGCGCGCACGACGGCGGACTGGTCGCTCGTGGCCACGATCACGACCGAGCGGCGCATGCCCTCGGGCCCGAGGTCGCGCTCCATGAACTCGCGCACTTCGCGACCGCGCTCGCCGAGCAGCGCGATCACGTTGACGTCGGCGCTCGCGTGCTTCGCCATCATGCCCAGCAGCACGCTCTTGCCCACGCCGCTGCCCGCCATGATGCCCACGCGCTGGCCGCGCCCGAGCGTGACGAGCCCGTCGATCGCGCGCACACCGGTGGCGAACGGCTCGCGGATGCGCGGACGTTCGAGCGGGTTCGGCGGCTCCGCGGTGAGCGGCATGGCCCGCGTGGGACCCAGCGGTCCGCCGCCGTCGATCGGGCGGCCGAGGCCGTCGAGCACGCGCCCCACCAGCCGTTCGCCCGCGGCCGCGTAGAAGCCGCGCCCCATCGGGATCACGGCGGCGCCCGGGTGCACGCCCTCCAGCTCGCCGAGCGGCATCAGCAGGATGCCGCGTTCGTGGAAGCCCACCACCTGGGCGAGCATGCCCGAGCGGTCGTCGGGCGCGATGCGGCACACCTCGCCCACCGCCACGGGCAGCGAGGACACCTCGATGACCTGCCCGATCACGCGGATGACGCGGCCGCACACCGAGAACCGGGGCGACGTCTCGGCCAGCGCGAGCGCGCGGTCGAGCCAGCGGACTTCGGTGGCGATCTCAGTCATGCTCGAGCCTCTCGTAGAGGCTGCGCAGCGCCACGTCGGTGCGCCCGTCGACCAGGCGCTGCGGGCTCTCGATCACGAAGCTGCCGCGTTCGAGCGAGGGATCGGGCACCCACTGCACCTCGAGCGTGCGGCCCTCCGGCAGCAGCGACGGCGCGGCGGGGCCGAACAGCGCGAGGTCCTCCGGGTGCAGGCGGATCTCCAGCGTGTTGTCGAGCGGCAGCAGGTCGACGGCGCGGCGTACGAGCGTGCCCACGAGCTCGGGTTCCACGGCCAGCTCGCGCTGCACGATGCCGCGCGCGATCGCCACCGCCAGCGCGTGCAGGTTGCGTTCGCGGTCGTGGCCGAAGTCGTGCGCGAGTGCCTCCAGCTGCAGCGCCGCGGCGCCCAGCAGTTCCACCGCGCGCGACACGCGCGACTCGGCCTGCTCGCGCTCGGCGAGCAGCCGCGCGTGCTCCGCGCGCAGGCGTGCGATGTCCTCCGGCTCGGGCTCCTCCGGAGGCGCCGCGGGGCGCGCGAGGTCCGGCAGCCACGACGGCCCGATGCGGCCCGCCGCGCGGGCGCCGAACGACAGCGGCTTCCACGCGTCAGCTGATGATTTCATCGTTCGCCCCGCGGCCGCGGATCATGATCTCGCCGGCGTCGGCCAGCGCGCGCACCTGCTCGATCACGCGCGCGTGCGCGGACTCCACGTCCTTCACGCGCACCGGCCCGAGCATTTCGATCTCCTCGTCCAGCGCCTGCGCGGCGCGCTCGGACATGTTCGAGCGGATGTGCTGCTTCAGCTCGTCGCTGGCGGCCTTCAGCGACAGCGCCAGCTCCTTGGTCTCCACTTCTCGGAGCAGCCGCTGGATGCCGCGGCCGTCGATCATCAGCAGGTCCTCGAACACGAACATGAGCGCCTGGATCTGGTCGGCGATCTCGGCGCTGCGGCCACGGATCGACTCGAGCAGTTCCTTCTCCAGGGCGCCGCCCGTGAGGTTCAGCAGCTTCGCGACCGGGCCGGGGCCGCCGGAAGCGGTCATCTCCTCGGTGAGGCCGATGTCGGTCTTGCTCGACAGGCCCGACTCCACCAGCAGCAGCATGTCGGGCGAGATCTTCTCCATGCGCGCCACGCGGTACAGCACCTCGGCGGCGACCTGCGGGTCCATCGCTTCGACCACCGCGGAGGCCTGGCGAAGCTCCAGGTGCGCGAGGATGAGCGCCACCGTCTGCGGGTGCTCGTTGCGCAGGATGCCGGCCAGCACTTCGGGGGCGGCCTTCTTCAGCCGCTTGAGCCCGGTGTCCACGAGCTGCTCCTGGATCTTCTCGAGCACGACCTTGGCCTTCTGCGGACCGAGCGCCTGCTCGAGCAGCTGCTGCGCGTACGCCACGCCGCCCTGCGCCACCGACTCCACGGCGCGCGAGACCTGTTCGAACTCGCCGAGCACCTCGCCCACCGACGTCGCGTTGATCGTGGGCATCACCGCGATCTCGCGCGACAGCCGCTCCACTTCGTCGCCCGTGAGCTGCTTCAGGATGTTCGCGGCGCGGTCGGTGCCGAGCGAAAGGCAGAGCACGGCCGCCTTCTGGGCGCCCGAGAGCGTGAGGCGCGGAGCCTGCATCAGCTCGCTCACGGCTTCTCCGCCAGCCACGCGCGCACCACCTGCGCCGTGGTCTCCGGCCGGTGCTGCGACTCCTGCCGCAGCCGCTCCTTGAGCTTGAGCACGCGCGCTTCATCGGGACTCGGCAGCGCGGTCGTCTCGTCCTCGGAGGCGCGCGCCCCGGCCGGGAGCGAGCCACCGCCGGCCGAACCCGACGGGCTCGCGGGGCCCCGCGCGGACCGGGTCGGCTGCAGCGCGCGCACCATCTGCAGCGCCACCAGGATCAGTGCCACGATCGCGACGAGTCCCACGGCCGGGCGGCTGAACCGCTCCGCCGTGGCGACCACGTCCACCTTGGGCTTCGCCGCGGCCTGCGCCTGTTCCACGGCCACGGGCTCGAACGGCACCGCGAGCACCGACAGCCGGTCGCCGCGCGTGGAGTCGATGCCGACCGCGTTGCGCACCATCGCCTCGAGGTCGGTGAGCTGGCGCGTGCGCTCGGCGCGCAGCGCCTTCTCGTCCACGAGCACCGCCACGGTCATGCGCACGAGCCGGCCCGCGCTGTTCTGGCTGCGCTCCATGCGGCGCGAGTTCTGGTACTGGTTGCTGACCACGGTCTGCTGCCCGCCGCCCTCGGCGGTGCCTTCGCTGCGCTGCTCGGTCTGCAGCACCTGGCCGTCGGGATTGAACGTCTCGACGGTCTGGTCGACCTGGTCGAAGCTCATCTCGGCCGTGACCTGCGCGCGGACGCGGCCCAGCCCGACGACGGTGGCGACCATGTCCTCGATCTTGCCGACCGTGCGCTGCTCGATGCCGCGCTGCACTTCGAGCTGGCGCCCGGTGAGGCCGCCGGCCGCGCCCGCGGACGCCGGCGCCGTGAGCACGCGGCCCGTCGCGTCCATGATCGCCACGTTGTCGGGCGACAGGCCCTCGACCGAGTTGCTGACGATGTACGCCATGCCCTGCACGCTCTCGGGGCTCAGGCTGGCGCCGCCCTTGAGCGACAGCACCACGCTCGCGCCCGCGGGCCGGTCGTTGCGGCGCACGGCGGTCGGCGCGGGCATCACCAGGTGCACCTCGGCGCGCTCGACGCCGCTGATCTGGCCGAGCGTGCGGGACAGCTCGCCTTCGAGCGCGCGCTGGTAGGTGACGCGCTGCGTGAAGTCGGTCATGCCCCACGACGGCTTGTCGAACAGCTCGAGTCCCGGCCGGCCGCTCGCGGGCAGGCCATCCTTGGCCAGCGCGACACGTGCGCGCGCGACTTCGGCCACGGGCACCTGGACCTCGGTGCCGCCCGCGGCGAGCCGGTAGGGAACGTTGGTCTTGCCGAGCTGCTCCGCCATCTGACCCGATTCCTTCAGGTCGAGGTCGCGGTACAGCGTCACGTACGTGGGCGTGGACGCCCAGCGGCCCACCGCGGCGAGCGCGGCGAGCACCACCACGAGCACGCCGATCAGCAGGAAGCGACGGTTCCCGGGCATGCGCGCGAAGGTCGAAGCATCGATGGACGGCAGCGTGGTCTCGGACATGGTCGGTGGGCTACTGCATGTTCATCACGGTGCGATACGCCTCGGTGAGCTTGTTGCGGATCTCGACGAGCAGCTCGAGCGAGATGGAGGCCTCCTCGCTGGCCGCCATCACCTGGTGCAGCTCCACGGGTTCGCCGCGCAGGTAGGCGGCGATCATGTCCTTCGCGTCGTCCTGCATGCCCGACGTGTCGTTGATGGCGCGTTTGAACAGGTCGCCGAACGACGGTCCGCCGGCGGGCGGCTCGGCGGCCGCGCCGGGCAGCTCGGGCCGTTCGAACGCGCCGGTCAGCGGGCCGCTGAGGCGGACGGGGCTGGTCACGGCATCAACCCCGCACGTCCAGGCGCTGGCCGCGCGGCGCCGACGCGCTGGCGGCGGAGCCCTGCGGACGCCCGTACGTGAGCGGGCCGAGCTGCGCCTGCTGCTGGAACCAGTCGCGTTCCTCGGGCGTGAGCACGTCCCACAGCGCGCCTTCGCGCGCGTCGGACGGCTTCGCGGGCGCGTTCCCCTTCGCGGGAGCCGCCACGCCGCCGGCGACGGCGGCCGCGGGTCGCGCGGGCGCGACCGGTTCGGGCCGCACCGGCAGGTGCGGGATGGAGCCGTTGACGTTCATGCGATCCCCCTCAGATCTCCAGCGCGCGCTTGAGCATGCCCTTGGCGGCCTGGAACACGCTGACGTTCGCTTCGTGCAGACGCCGCGCGATCATCAGATCCACGAGCTCGGTGTTGCTGTCGACATTCGGGTATTCCACGAAGCCGTCGGCATTCGCGTCGGGGTGCCCGGGGTCGTACTCCATCCGGCCCGGCCGCGTGTCCTTCACCACCTGCACGCCGCCCGGCCCCGCCACGGCCACTTCGCGCTGGTACGCGCCGCCCTCGGGGGTGCGCGTGGTCTCGGCGTTCGCGAGGTTCCGGGAGATCACCTCGAGGAACTTCTGCTGCACCGACATGGCGTCGGCGCTGATGCCGAGCGGGCGCATGAGCTGCCGCACCGGCCGCGGCCACTGGGCGAAGATGCGGAGCGGCTCAGCCACGTTCCTTCATCGCCGCGCGCAGCCGCGCGTACGCCCCCTGCAGGAGCCTGGCGTCGGCCTCGTAGCGGATCTGCGTGTCCGCGAGCGAAGCCATGTCGCGCTCGAGATCGGCCTCCGACAGCTTCTGCTTCGACTGCTGCGCCTGCAGCGCCGAAGCGAAGTCGGTGTTCGAGCTGGATGCGACGGCGCCCGCGACGCGATCCGCGATGGTGCGGTGCGTGGCGGACGTCTCCTCGAGCCCGCCGCGCAGCATGGTCGTGAGCGTGGACGGACCGAACAGTGCCTTGAGCATGCTTCTCCCCCCCTCCGGAAGCGTGTCGAGGTCAGCGCAGAGCAACGGCCGTACCGCGGCACGTGGGGCCGCGCGACGGCGCGACGCGGGCGGAGTGCAATTGCCGGCGCGCCGGGGTTTTGGGTGGCGGGCGTTCCGTTGCGCGCGGCGAGCGACGGGGAGCGGTGGCGGCTGGCGCCCGGCAGAAAGTGCCGCGTGGATCGCGAGTCGTGCCGGTGCGGAGCGGGGCGCGGAAAGTGATCGAATGCCCTCGACGGGCTCCGGCGGTGACGGGCGTGGCGGGTCCGGAGGGTGCACCGGGAGGTGCGCCAACGTGCGTGGCCCGGGTGTGGGCGGCGTCACGACGCGAACGGGTCGCGCGAAGTCACGGAGGTCGGCGTTCTCACGACAGAAGGCGTGTCAGGCACTCGGGAGTGATCGTGGTACAAAGCACGCGCCCCGGGAGGACTCGCCCCCGAAGCGAGTGTCGGGATGTCGGAGTACTCGTGCGAAGGCTTCCAGGACGACGAGCTGGCCCGAAGCCGGACGCGCCCAAGGTGATCGCGCGGGTCGAGACGGCGGCGGCGCCGGCCACCGCGGCCGAGACCTCAGCGTGTGGCGGAGCGACGTCGGATCTGCTGCTCGACGCCGAAAGCGGTCCCCATCGAAAGCGGTCCCCATGCTGCCGCGGAACTCGCGAACTCGGCGGGGCCACTGGCCGCGCGGCCAGGTGTCCCATCGAATAACGCGAAACCGGCTCAGTCGATGGGGCCCCTTTCGGTGTTCGCCCGCGGCGCACCGATCTCGGCGGAGCGCTTCGTGATCCAGGTCACGCACGACAAGCTCCGCGAAGCGCAGGACCTGCTCGGGCACTCGGTGCCCTCGGGCGACGTGGCCGAAGTGCTCGACCGCGCGCTGGACGCGCTCGGCATCGCCCCCGGCGACGCGCGCTGGGCCACGGCGGTTTGCGAGCGCATCCTGGACGCGCGATCGACGACCGCGTGCGCGTCGCGATCGAGAGCCTCAGGGAACCCGGCGAAGCGCCAGGCGGAACCAGGTCGCAACGAAGATGACCCGCGTCCACGGCCAAGACCGCCAGCAATCACCAGGGGACGCGGCACATCATCCGAAGCAGGTCTACCAGATGCGCCGGTACACGTACCAGTTCCCCACGATGGGTCGACATATCTTGGGCACCGGTGCGCGGTACTGGTCAGTGTCCCCAACAATCAATTCCCGAGGTGTCGTGGTCCAAAGGAGGCCCTTCGCCGAGCCGGAGATCGAGATGCCATGCATGGAGCGGACAAACTCCACGGTCTGCTTGTCGCCGTACCCCTCGATCCCGCCCTCCAAGTGCAGCCGCTGGCACCGCTCGCGGAC
>JBGAMH010000372.1:0-2642 GCA_044223135.1 Candidatus Eiseniibacteriota bacterium
AAGATCGCCAAGGACGTGAAGCGCGGCGACAAGGAGGCCGCGGCCGACGACACCGTGCTGGCCAAGCTCGAGGCCGCGCTGGCCGCCGGCCGGCCCGCCCTGGTCGCCGAACTCGACGACGCCGAACGCGAGCGCGCGAAGTCGTTCTTCCTGCTCAGCGACAAGCGCACGATCTTCGCGTGCAACGTGCTCGAGTCCGAGATCGCCACCGCCGCGACGCAGAACCCGCACGTGGCGGCGGTGCGCGAGTACGTGGCGACGCACCTGGCGTGCGACATGGTGGTGGTGAGCGCGCAGCTGGAGAGCGACCTCGTGGACCTGGCTCCGGAAGAGGCGCGGGAGTTCCTCGAGCACCTCGGCGTCTCCGAGAGCGGGATCGGCGACCTGATCCGCGCCACCTACCGGCTCCTCGGGCTGCGCACGTACTTCACCGCGGGCGAGAAGGAAGTGCGCGCGTGGACCATCCACGCCGGCGACACGGCGCCCGTCGCGGCCGGCGTGATCCACTCCGACTTCGAGCGCGGGTTCATCAAGGCCGAGACCGTGGCCTACGCCGACCTCGTGAAGTGCGGCTCGGTCGCCGCCGCGCGCGCGGCGGGCCTGTACCGCATGGAAGGCCGCGAGTACGTCGTCGAGGACGGCGACGTGCTGCTGTTCAAGTTCGCGGTGTAGCCGCGGGCTCTCGCGCCGCGTCGCGGATCATCACGAGCAGCATGCGGAATCGTGTCACCGCCTTGAGCGCGTGCGGCACGTTCGCGGGCAGCAGCAGCATCTGGCCCGCGGTGACGCGGTGCGGCGCGCCGGCGATCGACACTTCGGCCTCGCCGTCCACCATCACGACCAGCGCATCGAAGGCCGCGGTGTGCTCGCTCAGGCCCTCACCCGCGTCGAACGCGAACATCGTCACGGTGCCGGCTGGCTTCTTCACCACCGTTCGGCTCACGACCGAGCCCGCCTGGTACTGCACGAGATCCGTGAGCGCGACCGGACCGTCCGGCGCGGTGCCGCCCGGCGTGGCGTCCGTCATGTGGCCTCCCGATGGTTCGAGCGGCGTTCAGCGCAGCAGCCGCTCCATGTCGTTCGTGCGGAGCGTGAACCCCGCGCGGAGGTAGAACTCCACCGCGCGGTCGGCCGAATGCAGGCGGATGCGGCCCAGTCCGCGCACGCGCGCCTCCGCCTCGGCGGCGGCCAGCAGCGCCGCCCCCACGCCGGCGCCGCGATGCGTCGGCGACGAACGCGTGCACGATGTAGCCCTCGCGCCCGCTCGGGCTCGTCGGCGACGGCAGCCGCCGCACGAGGCGGCGACGAGCGAGCCCACGGGCCTCTCCCCCGGCGTGGCCGCGAGCCGCCGCCAGCGCGGTGCCGTCGGCGAGCGTCTCGGCCACCGCGTCGCGCGAGGCGCCCAGCAACGTCGGCCTCGGGCCAGCGGGCTTTCCGGGCGTCACCGCGCGGAAGAGCGCGATGCGGTGGCGCGCGATCGCGTCCGCGTCCGCCACCGTCGTGCGGCCGCAGGTCGCGGCGCGCACCGGAGCCGCACCGGTCACGCGCCGCGGCCCACCCAGAGCGGCGGCGTCACGCCCGCCTGGCGCAGCAGCAGCTGCAGCTGCCCGACGTGGTGCTGCACGTGGCGCAGGTTGTACGCGTGCAGCTCGAGCGTGCTGAAGTCCTTGCGCGGGTAACCGCACGGCGCCGCGGCGCGCTCGTCGGTGAGGTCGGCGAGCACCGCTTCGAGCCGCGCGCGCACCTGCGCGAGGTAGGCGAGCAGCTCGCCCGGCATGAACGGGCGCGGCGGCAGCTTGCCGTTCGGGTCCATCTCCTCCATGCCGAACGGCGGCGGCGGCCGGAACCCCGCGGCGTCGCCGGCGAGGTAGTAGTCCGTCCACCACAGCGTGTGCGAGGCCAGGTACCAGAACGCGTGCGCGTCGTCCGCGGCGCCCCAGCGCTCGGCCGGGCACGCCTCGATCGCGCGCCCGAGCATGTCGAGCGCCGCGCCGAACTGGCCGGCGAGCACCTCGCGCGGCAGCCCGCTCACCGCGCACCCGCCGCGTCGAGTTCGTCCATGCGCCGCGCCACCTCGCGCAACTGCTCGGCCGACAGCTCGGCGCGCGCGATCGGGAACAGGATCTCCTCCTCCTTGCCGAAGTGCGCGTCGAGCATGGCGAGCAGTTCGGCGCCTGTGGCGCGCAGCGTCGCGGCGGGCGCGCCCTGCGCGAGTTGGTCGTGCAGCCGGGCGATGCCCGCGTGGATGGCCGGGTGCTCGACCTGGTTCAGTTCGTGCAGCGTGTCGCGGAAGAGCGTGATGCTGCCGTGGATGTCGCGGTGCTCGCGGCGCATCACGGTGGTCGGGCCCCAGTCCTTGCCGAACACCTCCTCGACCGCCTCGAACAGCACGTCGTCCTCGCGGCGCGCGTGCGCCACCAGTTCGGTGTTCATGACGTCGCCGGCCTCGCGCAGCAGCGGCAGGGCTTCGGGGAGCGCCGCCTCGCCGCGCTCGCCCAGCAGGTGCACGGCGTGGCGCAGTTTCTCGAACTTGGCCATGAGCGTGACGTGCTCGTCGAGCAGGCGCTGGATGGGGTCGCCGGTCACGACGCACCTCCTTCGCCGGGCCACTTCGGCACGAACGGCTCGGGCAGGCCCTCGGC
>JBGAMH010000058.1:0-19114 GCA_044223135.1 Candidatus Eiseniibacteriota bacterium
GATCCGCCACCGCTGCGTCAGCCCGGTCGCGGCTCGCTGCGACGTATCTCCCGATACGACTCGCTCGTCGCTCGCGGCGCATGAACGCTTCCGACCGGTTCCAGCCGCACGCGCACCGCGAGATGGCGTCGATGTTCGACGACGTCTCGGGACGGTACGACTTCCTGAACCGCGTGATGACGCTGGGGCAGGACGGCCTGTGGCGCGAGGTCATGTGGCGGGCGGTGCCCGAGGACGCGCGCGTGGTCGTGGACCTGTGCACGGGCAGCGGCGTGTCGCTGCCGGGCCTGCAGCGCGTGGGCCGCACGCTCGTCGGCGTGGACGTGAGCCTGGCCATGCTGCGGCACGCGGGCGCGACCTACGACGCGTCGGGCTGGGGGCCGCGCCTGGCGTGCGCGGACGGGTTCCGCCTGCCGCTGCGCGACGCCTCCGTGGACGCGATCACGATCGCGTTCGGCATCCGGAACCTGCGCCCGCGGGACCGAGCGCTCGCCGAGATCCGCCGCGTGCTGCGCCCGGGCGGCGTCCTCTCGGTGCTCGAAGCGTCCGCGCCGGCGCCCGGTCCGCTCCACGCCGCGCATGCATTCTGGGTGCGGCACGTCATTCCCGCCGCGGGCCACCTGTCGCCGGACCCGAGCGCCTACCGGTACCTGAGCGAGTCCATCTTCGAGTTCGGCTCCGGCCCCGAGTTCGAGGCCACGCTCCGGGGCTCGGGCTTCGAGGTGGTGGGGCGCCGCTCGTTCCTCTTCGGAGCGACGCGGCTGTGGGCGGCAACCCGCGTCCCGGAGGCCGCCCAGAATCCCGCCGGCACCGTGCGAAATGCGGTGAGCGGGCGATCGCAGGCGGGCGTTTTCGCGCAGGGGGGCCGCCGGGCGGACGCCGAGCGCCGAACCTGGGAGCTGGCGCACGCCTTCATGTCGGTCCTGCTGTCGGTGGCCCTCGCGTGGGGTCTCGTCGTCTGGCACAAGCTCAACGGCGGCATGCCGTTGGAGGCCTGGCAGAGGGCGGCCGGGTGGCTGCTCCTGGGCGGTGGGCTGGTGGGCTTCGGGGGCCGTGCGGCCCTCCAGATCCTGAGGCTCAGCCAGCGCTGATCGAGGTTGGGCGAGGTGGCACAGCCGTTGCGACCTCGGTGTGGGGATTTCCCCCATCGACGTTCCCCGAACCCGATCGCGAGACCCATGCAAGGACGCGAGAAGTCACTCGAATCGCTGATGGAGCTGACCGGCCGCGGCGCGAGCCGCTCCCGCCGGGAGGTGGCGCTTCTCACGCTCCGCAACGCGCTCGCATTGACCGAGGCCGGTGGCGCCGTGTTCGCCGTGGCGGGTCCGCGCCAGCTCGACAAGGTCGCCCTGCGCCGCGACAACGACACGCCCGAGAGCCTGCCGATCCAGCGCAGCCCGGGCGAGTTCGCTCGCACGCTGCAGCTCGCGGGCCTGCCGCGCACCGTGGTGGACCTGGCCGAGGCCAAGGGCGGCGCCGACGAGACGTGCCCGGGCGTCGAGGCGGGGCCGGCGATGTTCGTGCCGCTGCGCCTGCGCGAGCAGGAGTGGGGATACCTCGCGGTCTACCGTCCGCGCGGGGCCGCGCCGTTCACGCCGCGCGACGCGCGCACGCTGACGCTGCTGGTGGCGTGGGCCACGGCGTCGCTCGACAACCTGCGGCTGGCCGAGAACATCGAGAAGCTCGCGGTCACCGACGACCTCACGCAGGTCTACAACTTCCGCTACCTGAAGACCGCGCTGCGCCGCGAGATCAAGCGCGCCACGCGCTTCCGGCAGACGCTGTCGATCATCATGATCGACGTGGACAACCTGAAGTCCTACAACGACCGCAACGGGCACCTGCGCGGCAGCTTCCTGCTCCGCGAGATGGCGCAGCTGTTCGCGCGCCAGGTGCGGTCGTGGGACCTCGTGGCCAAGTACGGCGGCGACGAGTTCACGGTGATCCTGCCGCAGACGGAGCGCGAGGGCGCCATGGTCGTCGCCGAGCGCCTGCGCGCCACCGTCGAGCAGCACACGTTCCCGCTCGCCGCGCCCGGTTCGATCACGGTCAGCCTCGGCGTGTCCGTGTACCCCGAGGACGCCGAATCGCCCGCGACGCTCATCGAGAGCGCGGACCGCGCGTTGTACCGCGCGAAGCGCGCCGGGCGAAATCGCGTGGAAACCGTGGAGAGGGAAGCGGCCTGAAACCCGACCCGCACCAGTTTTGACCGGCCGAGGAGCGGTTGTTAGGCTGCCCGGCCGTTCTCAGCAGTCATCGAGTGGTCGTCCGAGGGAGGTCGACGTGTCCAATCGAATCGGCATCGCGGTCGTCGGAACGGGCGACTGGGGCGCCAACCTGGTGCGCAACTTCGCGAACCTCAAGGATGCGACGCTCGTCGCCGTGTGCGACGCCGACGCGCAGCGGCTCGCGAAGACCGCCGCGCAGTACCCGGGCGTGGAAGGCATCGCCGACGCGGCGACCGTCGCCTCCCGGGCCGACATCCAGGGCGTGGTGATCGCGGCCTCCGCCGTGAACCACTACCCGCTCGCCAAGATGATGCTGGAGGCGGGCAAGGACGTGTACGTCGAGAAGCCGCTCACGCTGGAGGTCGCGCACGCCGAGGAGCTGGTGCGCCTCGCGAAGGCCGGCCAGCGCATCCTGATGGTCGGGCACCTGCTGCTCTACCACCCGGGCGTGCAGTACCTGAAGAAGATGGTCACCACCGGCGAGATCGGCGACCTGCTGTACATCTACTGCCAGCGCGTGAACCTGGGCAAGGTGCGCAAGGACGAGAACGCGCTGTGGAGCTTCGCGCCGCACGACCTGTCCGTGGTGCTGCACCTGATCGGGCAGGAGCCGCTCGACGTGGTCGCGCGCGGCTCGGCGTTCCTGCAGCCCGGCGTCGAGGACGTCGTGTTCGTGGACCTGCGCTTCCCGAACGGCAAGCTCGCCCACGTGCACGTGTCGTGGCTCGACCCGCACAAGCTGCGCAAGTTCACCGTCGTCGGCAGCCAGAAGATGGTCGTGTTCGACGACATGGAAGCCAGCGAGAAGATCCGCATCTACGACAAGGGCGTCGACCGCGGCGGGCAGGTGGTGCCGTACAGCGACGCGCTGTCGGTGCGCAACGGCGACATCCTGATCCCGAAGCTCTCGCTCCAGGAGCCGCTCAAGCTCGAGTGCCAGCACTTCGTGGACTGCGTCCGCGACCGCAAGCGCCCCGTGACCGACGGTCTCGACGGGCTGCGCGTGGTCAAGGTGCTCGACGCCGCGCAGCGCTCCCTGAAGGCGGGCGGCGCGCCGATCGCGATCGAGCCGCTGCCGCAGGAGGTGGCATGAGCAGCGTGATCCATCCCAGCGCCCAGGTCGGCGCCGGCACCACGATGGGCGAGTTCTGCGTGATCGGCCCGAACGTGAAGATCGGCACCGGCTGCAAGCTCGGCAACCACGTCGTCATCCATGCCGACACGGTGGTGGGCAACGACGTGCGCATCGACGACCACGCCTCGCTCGGCAAGGTCCCGATGAAGGCCGCGAACTCCGCCACCACGAAGGAGCAGGAGCTGCCGCCGCTGCAGGTGGGCGAGCTCTGCATCGTGGGCACGGGCGTGGTGCTGTACCGCGGGGCACAGATCGACGGCAAGGTGCTGATGGCCGACCTGAGCACCGTGCGCGAAAACGTCACCATCGGCCGCGGCACGATCGTCGGCCGCGGCGTGACGGTGGAGAACTTCTGCAGCGTCGGCCGCTTCTGCAAGCTGGAGAGCGAGTCGTACCTGTGCGCCTACTGCACGCTCGAGGACCGCGTGTTCGTGGCCCCCGGCGTGGTCACCTCGAACGACAACTTCGTGGGTCGCACGCAGGAGCGGTTCAAGCACTTCAAGGGCGTCACCGTGAAGAAGGGCGGGCGCATCGGGGCCGGCAGCGTGACGCTGCCCGGGGTGGTCATCGGCGAGGACGCGCTGGTCGCGGCCGGATCCACGGTCACGAAGGACGTCGAGCCGCGGGTCATCGTCATGGGCAAGCCGGCGCGCCGCTGGAAGGAAGTTCCGGTGGAACAGCTGCTCCAGAACCAGGGCTGGGTGGACTCCTAGTCCGCCCTCGACATACCAGGAGAGTCGCGATGTCCACGAAGACCTCGATGAACGTGCCGCTGCTCGATCTCAAGGCCCAGTACGCCACGATCAAGGCCGAGATCGACCAGGCCGTGCACTCGGTGCTCGACAGCTGCCACTTCATCGGCGGCCCGGAAGTGCAGGCGCTGGAGCAGGAGGTGGCGCGCTACTCGCAGACGTCGCACGCGGTCGCGTGCGCGTCGGGCACGGACGCGCTGCTCATGGCCATGTGGGCGCTCGGCGTGGGCCCCGGCGACGAAGTGATCACGAGCGCGTACTCGTTCTTCGCGAGCGCCGGGACGATCTCGAACAACGGCGCGACGCCGGTGTTCGTGGACATCGACCCGCGCACGTACAACCTCGACATCCACAAGCTCGAAGCGGCCATCACGCCCCGCACCAAGGCGGTCGTGGCCGTGTCGCTGTTCGGCCAGTGTGTCGACATCCCCACGATCAAGACGATCTGCGACAAGCACAAGATCTACCTGATCGAGGACGCGGCGCAGTCGATCGGCTCGGAGTGGGAGGGCAAGCGCTCGGGCTCGATGTGCGACTTCGGCTGCTTCTCGTTCTTCCCTTCGAAGAACCTGGGCGGCGCGGGAGACGGCGGCATGATGGTGACGAACAACGCCGAGTTCGCCGACAAGGCGCGCCTGCTGTGCAACCACGGCGCGAAGCCGAAGTACTACCACTCGGTGGTCGGCACGAACTCGCGCCTCGACGCGATCCAGGCGGCGATCCTGCGCGTGAAGCTGCGCCACCTCGACCGCTGGAGCGAAGGACGCGCGAAGAACGCCGCGCTTTACAACCAGCTGTTCGACGGATCCAGGGTGGGTCGCCCGTACCACGACCCGCGCACCCGTCACATCTACAACCAGTACGTCATCCGCGTGCCGAAGCGCGACGAGCTCAAGAAGTTCCTGGGCGAGCGCGGCGTCGGCTGCGAGGTGTACTACCCGGTCGCGCTGCACTCGCAGAAGTGCTACGCGCCGCTCGGCTACAAGCCCGGCGACATGGCGCACGCCGAAGCCGCGGCCAACGAGACGATCGCCCTGCCCATCTACCCGGAGCTGAACGAAGATCAGATCCGGTACGTGGCGCAGACGGTCCTGGAGTTCGTCCAGAACGCCTGACGCATCACCCGGCCGGCGGGCACGCCCCGCCGGCCGGGCTCGAGTTTCAACGGCCGGACCGCCCACCCCGCCCAGCGGTGGTCCACCAGCCGAGTCGGTCTCCACGAGACCCGTCGCCGGACCCCTTCCGGCGGCGTCGACAGGCGATTCATGCCCGACAACCATCGTGCGGCGCTGCAGGCGCTGATGCGCCGGATCGACGAGGTCCGGGGTCTGTCCGAAGGGACGGATGCCCGCACCGCGGTCGAGCCCGGTGACACGGATGCCCTGCTGCGCACGCTGGGCGAACTGGTCGAGGAGCTCGAGCGCAGCCATCGCCGGCTGATCGAGACCAGCGTCCAGCTCGTGTCGCTGCGCGAGGTCGCGTCGCGGCTCACCACCACGCGCGACGCGTCCGAGACCACGCGCACGGTGACCCGCTACCTCCAGCGCGCGTTCGGCTTCGACCAGGTGGGCCTGCTGCTGGTGGATCGCGAGCGCGGCCTCCTCTCGGGCGCATGGACCGACGGGCGGGACCGGGCCCACGGCACGCACGCCTTCGAAGTGCCGCTCGTGGGCGAGCGCGGCTCGCTCGCGCGCGGGCTGTGGCTGAACCGCACGGTGCTGCACCAGGACTGCCACCGTCACCCGCCGGCCGTGCTGGATCCGTCGCACGCGCTCGCGCCGGTGTTCGAACACCTCGGCTCGCTGCTGTCGGTGCCGCTCCAGCGCACGCATCCGGTGGGCGGGCCGGCGGAGGAGACGTGCGAACACACGTGCCCGCTCGGCCGCTCGGCATGGCTCGTGCCGCCGCCCGGCGCGGAACCGGGGACGTGGGCGGCCGCCCGTGACGAGGCGCAGCGCGGTTGCCTCGGGTGCGCACGCATGCCGCTGCTCGGCGTGCTCGCGGCCGCTCGCGGCGACGACCAGCCGCCGCTGACCGCGGCCGACGTCACGCTGGTGGAGTCGATCGCGCTGTCGCTGGCGCCCATGATCGAGAACGCCCGGCTGTTCCACGACCTGCGCCGAAGCGAGCGCTTCCGCGAGAACGTGATGGACAGCATGCCGAGCGCGCTCGTGGCGCTGGACCTGGAGGGCCGCGTGCTGTCGTTCAACCACGCGGGCGAGGAACTGCTCGGCTGGCGCGAGGACGAAGTGCTCGGCCACCCCGTCGGCGACGTGCTCGGGCCGGAAGGGGAGAGCACCGTGCTCGCCACGCTCGACAGCGGCCGCGAGGTGTCGCGGCTGGAGTCGTGGCTGCGTCACCGCGACGGCAACGCCGTGCCGGTGCGGCTCACCACGTCGCTGCTGCGCGACGACGCGCGCGCGGTGGTCGGCGCGATCGCCACGTTCCTGGACCTGACGCCGATCAAGCAGGCCGAGGACCGCGCCCGGCAGCTCGACCGGCTGGCCGCGCTCGGCCGCTTCACGTCGAGCGTCGCGCACGAGATCCGCAACCCGCTCGCCGGCATCGGCGCGGGTGTGCAGTACCTGTCGCGCGCACTCGGGCCGGACGGTCCCCAGCGCGAGAACCTCGAGTTCATCCACAGCGAGATCGCACGGCTCGACCGGATCGTGCAGGACCTGTTCGACGTCACGCACCCGCGCCAGCTCGACCTGCGCCCGCGACCCGTGCACGAGACGCTGCGGCGCGCCCAGCAGTCGGTGGATGCCATCTTCGAGAAGCGCGGCGTGCGGCTCGAGGCCTCGCTGCCCGCCGAGTTGCCGGCCGTTCCGCACGACGTCGACCAGATGCAGCAGGTCTTCATCAACCTGCTCAAGAACGCGGCCGAGGCCTCGGATCCCGGCACCTGCGTCCGGCTGACGGCGGAGGCCCCCGGCCGTCGCCCCACGGAACTCCTCGTGCGCGTGTCCGACGAGGGCGCCGGTATCGAGCCGGCCACGCTGCGCACGTTGTTCGAACCCTTCGTCACCACGAAGCCGGGCGGCACCGGGCTCGGCCTGTACATCACCCACGACATCGTCAAACGCCACGGCGGCAGCCTGTCGGTTCAGAGCGAGCCCGGCCGCGGGGCCACATTCACCATCGAACTGCCGATCGGCTCCCAGGGAGGCTTGTCATGAGCAAGGCCAACATTCTGGTCGTGGACGACCAGGACTCCATCCGTCACTTCGTGCGCAAGGCGCTCGAAGACGAGGGCTACACGGTCGAGACGGCCGCGAGCGTTCGCGAGGCGCGGACGGCGGTCGAGCGCGACATGCCCGACATGATCTTCCTGGACCTCAAGCTGCCCGACGGCACCGGCATGGAGCTGCTGCGCGAGGTGAAGCGCCTGCAGCCCGAGGTGCCGATCGTGCTCATGACGGCCTTCGGCGAACTGGAGACGGCCGTCGAGGCCATGAGCGCGGGCGCGTTCTGGTTCGTGAAGAAGCCGTTCCAGAACGAGGAGCTGCTGGCGCTCGCCGCGCGCGCGCTCGAGTCGCAGAAGATCTGGCTCGAACTGCGGCGCCTTCGCCACCAGGCGTTCGCGGACGAGGACTACCTGCACTCGTCGAGCCCGGCCATGCAGGAGGCGTACGCGATCGCCGAGCAGGTGGCGCGCGGCGACACCACGAGCGTGCTGATCGAGGGCGAGAGCGGAACCGGCAAGGAGTACTTCGCGAACCTGATCCACCGCATGAGCGCGCGCCACGCGCAGCCGTTCGTGGAGATCAACTGCGCCGCCATCCCGAGCGAACTGCTCGAATCGGAGCTGTTCGGGCACGAGAAGGGCGCGTTCACCGACGCGCGCACGCAGAAGCTCGGCCTGATGGAGATGGCGAACGGCGGCACGCTGTTCCTGGACGAGATCGGTGAGATGGCGCCGATGCTGCAGGTGAAGCTGCTGCGCGTGCTGGAGCGCCGGACGTTCCGCCGGGTCGGCGGCACGAAGGACATCGCCGTGAACCTGCGGATCATCTCGGCCACGAACCAGAACCTCGAGCGCATGGTGCAGGAGGGAGGCTTCCGCGAGGACCTCTACTACCGCCTCAAGGTCGTGCCGCTGCTGGTGCCGCCCCTGCGCGAACGCCGCGAGGACGTGCTGCCGCTGTCGCGGCTGTTCATGGAGCGTTTCGCGCGCCAGTTCAAGAAGCCGTTCCGCGACATCTCGCCGGCCGCGCAGCGCCTGCTCGCCGAGTACCCGTGGCCGGGCAACATCCGCGAGCTGAAGAACCTGTTCGAGCGCACGATCCTGCTCGAGAACGCCGAGTTGCTCGACGCGCACCACCTGAAGCTGGCGCCGCGCGCGCGCGGCGGGCAGGAGCAGTCGCTCGGCCAGCGCGTGGACGAAGCGCTCACCACGCCGGTGCCGCCGGGCGGCATCCCGTTCGAGCAGCTCGTGGAGGACCTGGAGCGCGCGCTGATCCTGCGGGCCTCCGAGGCGACGCGCTGGAACCAGAGCCGCACCGCCGAGGTGCTGCAGCTCAAGCGCGACAAGCTGCGCTACCGGATGAAGCTGTACGGCATCCACGGCGACGGCGTGGAGGACGACCAGGCCCGCAGCGCCTGAGCGGACCCCACGGGGAGGAGGCGCGGACCGGCGATCTTGCCGGCCCGCGGGGCGTGTGCTACCGATCCGTGCGCGCGGCGAGGCGGGGAGGAGGCGCGGACCGGCGATCTTGCCGGCCCGCGGGGCGTGTGCTACCGATCCATGCGCGCGGCCTCGCCGCGCGCACGCTTCCCGCCCACGCCGTCCCGCGAGGTCTCCGATTCCCGTCGCAAACCGCTTCGCTTCCCGCGCGCGCGTTCCTCGGCTCGCCGCGCTGCTCGTGACCGCCCTGCTGGGCGCGGGCGGCTGCGCGTACACCACGAGCCCCGCGCTGCTGCCGCAGCACCTGAAGACGATCGCGATCCCGGTGTTCGAGAACGCGACGAGCGAGTACACGCTCGAGCAGGAGATCACCGACGAGGTCGTGCAGCGGTTCGTGCGCGACAACCACCTGCGCATCGTCGACGAGAAGAGCGCGAACTGCGTGCTGCGCGGCAAGATCACGCAGTACAAGACGGCCGTGTTCGGGTTCTCGAACGCCTCCGAGGCGCAGCAGTACCGCGTCACGATCGCGATGTCGGTGACGTTCAAGGACCTCGTGAAGAACCGCGAGATCTGGGCGGACGAGAACATCGTCCGCACCGCCAACTACTACGTGCAGGACGTGCCCGGCCAGGCGGCACGCACGGAGCTCGATGGGCGCAAGGAAGCCATCAGCAAGCTCGCCGACGAAATCATCACCCGCTCGGTCCAGGGCTGGTGACGGCGCGGCGCCCGCCGCGCGACCGACCGGTGCGAAGAGCGCCGCCGGCCGCGCGCCGGCGCGGCGCGCCGTGGCGGCCGACGGACTCGAGCTGCTGACCGCCGCGGGCGAGGGCCGCTTCCCGAGCACGCTCTACGTGGACGGCCCCGACGAGGCGCTGAAGGCGGCGTTCCTCGCCGAGTTCCGGCTGGCGTGGGCACGCGCGTGCCCCGAGGCGCCGGCGCCGCGCGTGATGCGCGCCGGGGAGAACGGTGTCGACGAGGTGCTGGCCGCGTTCCACGGCATCTCCATGTTCGCCACGCGCGAGCTGACCATGGTGCTCGACGTGGAGGACTACGCGCGCAGCGAGAAGCGCGTAGCCGCGCTGGCCGAGGGCGCCTCGCGCCCGGCGGGCGAGTCGTGCCTGGTGTTCGTGGAGTCGGCCGCCGAGGCGGAGCGCAAGTCCCTCGCCGCGCTGCGCGCCGCGTGCGAACGCCACTGGACCGCCGAACCGGTCGACGGCAAGCGCCTGCTCGCCTGGGGCGAACGCCGGCTCGCCGCCGCGGGCGTGACGGCGGAGCCGGGGACGCTGCCGGCGCTGCTCGAGGCGTGCGAGGGCGAGTCGCTCGCGTTCTTCAACGAGCTCGGCAAGCTGGTGACGCTCGCGGGCGCCGAGGCGCGCGTGAGCCCGCAGACCGTCGCCCTGCTCGTGCAGCCCACGCTGGGCGCCGACCTCCCCGAGTACCTGGCGGCGGTGGCCGTCGGGCAGCCCGGGCTCGCCGCGCAGAAGCTGGGGCGGATGCTCGCCGAGGGCGTGAGCGAGGGGCAGGTGATGTTCGCGCTCGCGAACCTCGTGGGCGGTGCGCTCGGTGGCTGGGCGCGCTGGCGCGACCTGAGCGCGCGGCTGCGCGCGCGCACGGACGGCCGGCGGCTGGCGCGCGCGCTGGACGCCGTCTACCGCGCCGAGGCCGCATGGAAGGGTGGCCGCGTGGACGTGGTGGTGGCGCTGGAACAGGCCACGCGCGACGTCGCCGGCGCCTGATCGGCGGCGCCGGTCGGAGCCCCGGGGCCCCGACGCCGCGCGGTGCGAACGATCCGCCGAGCGTGACGCGCGCGGAGCGAGCCGCTATTCTGCGCGCTTCTCACACCCACAGGATCGATCCATGAGCAAGCGCTACCCCTTCGCCGAAGTCGAACCGCGCTGGCAGCAGTACTGGCTCGAGAACCGGACGTTCGCCGCGAGCGACGACACCGCGAAGCCAAAGTACTACTGCCTCGACATGTTCCCGTACCCCTCGGGCGCCGGCCTGCACGTGGGCCACATCGAGGGCTACACGGCGACCGACATCCTGAGCCGTTACAAGCGCATGCGCGGGTTCAACGTGCTGCACTGCACGGGCTGGGACGCGTTCGGCCTGCCGGCGGAGCAGTACGCGGTGAAGACCGGCGTGCACCCGGCGGTCACCACGCGCCAGAACATCGACAACTTCCGCCAGCAGATGCGGCGCGCCGGGCTGTCGTACGACTGGGATCGCGAGGTCGACACGACCGATCCCGAGTACTACCGCTGGACACAGTGGATCTTCCTGAAGCTCTACGAGCGCGGGCTGGCCTACGTCGCCGAGATCCCCGTGAACTGGTGCCCCGAGCTGGGCACCGTGCTCGCGAACGAAGAGGTCGTCGACGGCAAGAGCGAGGTGGGCGGCTTCGAAGTGGTCCGCAAGCCGATGCGGCAGTGGGTGCTGAAGATCACGGAGTACGCCGACCGCCTGCTGGACGACCTGAAGCTGGTCGAATGGCCGAACGGCACGCTGATCATGCAGAAGGAGTGGATCGGCCGTTCCATCGGCGCCGAGGTGGACTTCGCGCTCGACGGCACGAAGGGCAACCTGCGCATCTTCACGACGCGGCCCGACACGCTGTTCGGCGCCACGTACATGGTGCTGGCGCCCGAGCATCCCCTGGTCGACGTGCTGACCACGTCCGATCACCGGGCGGCGGTCGCGGCGTATGTCGAAGCCACGCGTCGCAAGAGCGACCTCGAGCGGCAGCAGGACAAGAAGAAGACCGGCGTCCCCACGGGCGGCCACGCGATCAACCCCGTGAACGGCGCGCGCCTGCCCATCTGGATCGCCGACTACGTGATGATGGGCTACGGCACGGGCGCGATCATGGCCGTGCCGGCGCACGACGAGCGCGACTGGGAGTTCGCGAAGGAGTTCGGGCTGCCGATCCGCGAGGTGGTCGCGGGCGGCGACGTGGAGCAGGCGGCGTTCACGGACACCGAGGAGGGCACGATCGTGAACTCCACGGCGCCCGACGGCGCGTTCTCGATCGACGGCCTGAAACCCGTGGACGCGATCCCGAAGATCACCGCGTGGCTCGCCTCGCGCGGCGTCGGCCAGAAGGCGGTCAACTACAAGCTGCGCGACTGGGCGTTCTCGCGGCAGCGCTACTGGGGCGAGCCGTTCCCGATCGTGTGGTCGGACGGCCAGCACCGACCGCTGCCGGAGCACCAGCTGCCGCTGCGCCTGCCCGAGATGACCGAGTACAAGCCGTCGGGCACGGGGGAGAGTCCGCTCGCGAACGCCGCGGAGTGGCTCGCCACGACCGATCCGGCGACGGGCGCGCCGGCGCGGCGCGAGACGAACACGATGCCGCAGTGGGCCGGTTCGTGCTGGTACTACCTGCGTTTCATCGACCCGAAGAACCCCGACCGCCTCGTGGACCCGGCGAAGGAGAAGTACTGGATGCCGGTGGATCTCTACGTGGGCGGCGCGGAGCATGCCGTGCTGCACCTGCTGTACGCGCGCTTCTGGCACAAGGTGCTGTTCGACATCGGCGTGGTGAGCACACCCGAGCCGTTCATCAAGCTCGTGCACCAGGGCATCATCCTGGGCGAGGACGGCCGCAAGATGTCGAAGCGCTGGGGCAACGTCGTCGATCCGAACGAGATGATCGACCAGTACGGCGCCGACTCGCTGCGCATCTTCGAGATGTTCCTCGGGCCGCTCGAGGCGATGAAGCCGTGGAGCTCGAAGGGCGTGGAGGGCATCATGCGGTTCCTGGACCGCGTGTGGCGCCTGTACGTCAACGAGGACGGCTCGAACGCGTTCACCGACGAGGACGCGCCGATCGAGGCGCAGCGCGTACTGCACAAGACGATCGCGAAGGTCGGCGGCGACGTCGAGGAGCTCAAGTTCAACACGGCCATCGCGCAGATGATGGTGTTCGTGAACGAGATCAACCCGATGCCGACGCGCTCGCGGACGATCCTGGAGCCGTTCGTGCTGGTGCTGGCGCCGTTCGCGCCGCACCTGGCCGAGGAGCTGTGGCGCCGCATGGGGCACACGGGCACGCTGGCGTACGAGCCGTGGCCGGCGTTCGACCCGGCGCTGGTGATCGAGGACACGGCCACCGTGGCCGTGCAGGTGAACGGCAAGCTGCGGGCGACGCTCGAACTGCCGCGCGGAGCCGACGCCGAGGCCGTGAAGGCGGCGGCGCTGGCGGACGAGCGGATCCGGCGCTACATGGACGGGGTCGAGATCAAGAAGACGATCCACGTGAAGGACAAGCTGCTGAACCTGGTGGTCGCGCCGAAGTAGGTCGCGGCGCGGGCGAGCGGGACCGAACGCGGTCGGGGGCGAAGCGCCCTCGGCCGCGTCGGCTTTCGTACCGGACGGACGGCGCGGCGAAGGGGAGCAGACCGCTGGAGGCCGGGCTGGACGGTCGCGGGTCGGCGGGCCGGGGTGTCGCAGATCTGGAGGTTTACATAATACATATTATGCGACACCTACTCCGAGGAACCCGGCGGCCCCTCTCGGGGTTTCCGGTTGCGGCCCGCGCGGTCCGAACCCCTCTCGGGCCGACCCGGTTCTCCACTCCGCTGGATCCCGCGCGGCGTTCACCCTCGCCACGGACCATTCATGAAACTCGCCGGCACTCTCGCGCTGTTCGTCGCGCTCTTCGTCGACCCACTCGCGCTCCGCAATCCGTGGCCGCGCTGCGTGCCGCCGAACCTCGCGTCGGTCCCGCTCGACTCCATCGTCACCGCCGGCGACACGATCCGCTTCTCCGCCGGTCTCTGGCGGAACGACATGCCCATGATCGTCCCTGCCGGCGCCTGTGGCGGCGGCGACGAGCGGCACATTCACCTCTACGGTCGACTGCAGGCGGCCGCGGGCTCGTCTCCCGGCTTTGCCCGGCCGGACACCTGCGTCGTGGTCCGCGCCCGGGACGCCTGGCGGTCCGCCGTCGCCTGGGATCCGGAGAGACGGCTCGTGGTCCTTTCGGCGCGCACGGTCGCGCCTCCGGTCGCCCTGGGCGATTCCGTGGCGGTCCTGGTGCGGTTCCTCGACCGCGCCGGCAACGCACGCTGGATCGCCGCCCGTGCGCGCGTCTCGTCGGCCGAATGACCCGCCCCGGGACCGCCCGCACGACTGCACTCTTGTGCAGTAGCCGCCGGGTGCGGTATTCCTGCGGGCCATGCGCCCCGAGTACCGCGAGGAACCCTGTCGCTCGGCCCTGAACCGGGTTTCGGGCATGCCCTTCGAGTGGAGCTTGAACCCCTACATGGGGTGCTCGCACCGCTGCACCTACTGCTACGTGCGGGCATTCGAGCGCCGGGCCGAGCGGCCGTGGGACGACCGGTACGGTCGCTCCATCCGCGTGAAGACGAACGTGACCGAAGTGCTCGACCGCGAACTCTCCCGCCGCTCCTGGGCGCGCGAAAGCGTGGCCGTGGGCGCCGCCACGGATCCCTACCAGCCGGCCGAGGCCCGGTACCGGCTGACGCGCGCGTGCATCGGCGTGCTGGCGCGCCGGCGCACGCCGTTCGGGCTCATCACGCGCGGCCCGCTCGTGCTGCGAGACCTCGACGTGCTCACCGACGCGGCGCGGGTCGTGCGCGTGGGCGTGTCGATGTCGGTGCCCACGCTCGACGAGCACGTCTGGCGCGCCACCGAGCCCGGCACGTCTCACCCGCGTGCGCGGCTGCGGGCGCTGCGCCGCATGGCCGAGGCGGGCCTGCGCGTGTCGCTGGCACTGGCGCCCGTGCTGCCGGGGATCTCGGACGGGCCCGACCAGCTCGAAGCGGTCGTGCGCGCCGCGCGCGAGGCCGGCGTGGCCCGCGTGTGGACGGACGTCGTGCACCTGCAGGCCGGCGCGCGGGAGCACTTCCTCGCGTGCGTGGCGCGCGACTTCCCCGACCAGCTCTCGGCCTACGAGGCGATGTTCCGCTCGCGCTCCTACGCGCCCGACGCGCTGCGCCGCGAGCACTCCGCGCGCGTGGCCGAACTCGGCCGTGCGCACCCGGCGGGGCCGCCGCTCGCGCCGCTGATCCAGCCGGACGCCGAGCCACCCGTGTTCGCCCAGCAGCTGGGGCTCGCGCTGGCCTGAGCGCCCGCCGGCGACTGGCGCGGTGCCCATTCGCCCGGCGCAGCCCGCGCGCGGCTCGACCGCACGGCGCACGCGTGGCTCGACTGGCGCGCGCGCCCCGTGGCCGAGCGCGGCGCGGTGCTCGCCCGCGCCGGCGCGGTGCTGCGCGCGCGACGCGACGAGTTCGCCCGGCTGATGACGCTCGAAATGGGCAAGCCCATCGCGTCGGCGGCCGCCGAAGCCGAGAAGTGCGCGTGGGTGTGCGAGCACTACGCGCAGCACGGGCCCGCCGGGCTCGCGCCCGAGCCGGTCGCCACCGACGCGTCGCGCAGCGAAGTGCGCTTCGAGCCGCTCGGCACGCTGCTCGCGGTGATGCCGTGGAACTTCCCGTTCTGGCAGGTGTTCCGCGCCGCCGCACCGGCGCTGCTCGCGGGCAACGCGGTGGCGCTCAAGCACGCCTCGAACGTGCCGGGCTGCGCGCTCGCGATCGAGTCGGTGTGGACCGAGGCGGGCCTGCCACCCGACGTGTTCGCGACGCTGCTCGTGTCGTCCGCCGACGCGCTCCAACTGGTGGACCATCCCGCCGTCGCCGCGATCACGCTCACGGGCAGCGAGGCCGCGGGCCGCGCGATCGGCGCGCGCGCCGGAGCAGCGCTCAAGAAGGTGGTGCTCGAGCTGGGCGGCAGCGATCCGTTCGTGGTGCTCGCCGGCAGCGACCCCGCGTCGGCCGCGCGCGAGGCGTGCGCGGCGCGCATCGTGAACAACGGCCAGAGCTGCATCGCGGCGAAGCGATTCGTCGTGGAGGCGCCGATCGCCGAAGCGTTCACCGACGCGCTCGTGGACACGATGCGCGCGCTGCGCGTGGGCGACCCGCTCGATCCCGCCACGCAGGTGGGACCGCTCGCGCGCCCCGACCTGGTGGCCGAGCTGCACGAGCAGGTCGTGCACTCGGTGGCGGCGGGCGCTCGACTGCGGCTGGGCGGCGCGCCGCTGGAGCGCCCCGGCAGCTTCTACGCGCCGACGGTGCTCGACCGCGTGGAGCCCGGCATGGCGGCGTTCGACGAGGAGACGTTCGGGCCGGTCGCACCGGTCACCGTGGCGCGCGACGCCGACCACGCGGTGGAGCTGGCCAATCGCACACCGTTCGGGCTCGGCGCCAGCGTGTGGTGCGGCGACCCGGTGCGCGCCGAGGCGGTGGCGGCGCGGCTCGAAGCCGGCGCGGTGTTCGTGAACGGCGCCGTGAAGTCGGACCCGAGGCTGCCGTTCGGCGGCATCCGGCGCTCGGGCCACGGCCGCGAGCTGGGCCTGTTCGGCCTGCGCGAGTTCGTCAACGTGAAGGCGGTCTGGATCCGCTGACCGGGAATGCCTCCCGCGTCACGCGAATCTCACGCGACACCCGAGACGCCGCCCGCAACCCGCTGCGCGGCAGACGTCTGAACGCTCATGCCGTCCACATGGCGGCGTCGAACTCGCCGCCCGGCGCCGTGACGCGGATCACCTGGTCCGGGGGGATGCTCTCGAGGTGTTCGCGACCGCGCACCAGGTGCAGCAGCAGTTCCACCCGGTCGCCCGTCTTCGCGCCGAGCGCCGTGAACGGCACGCCCAGCTCCAGCACGTCGCCGACCACGCAGCGCGCTCCGAGCACGGGCTCGGTGACCCCTCCCTCCCGTTCGCGCAGCACCGGTCGCTCCCCCGCCGTCAGCCCGCGCACGAGCAGGCGCGACGACGGCGGCACGAGCACGTCGAGCAGCAGTTCCACGTCGCCGCCGGGCAGCTGCTTGTCGGGGAAGTCGAGCCGCAGGTACAGCGAGTGCTCGTCGAAGCCGTAGTGCAGCCCCGCCACGAGGCTCGCCGCGCCGTGGTGCATGGATCCGCCGCCCGCGCCGACCCGGTAGTGCCCGGCCTCGTGCCATTCGTAGAAGTGCGTCGAGCGGCCGTCCAGCACGGGCGCGAGGAAGCCGATCGGCGCGCGGTGCGCGGCCGCGGCGCCGCCGCGCGTGATCGGCACGCCGACCCACGCGGGCACCGACAGGCCGGCCTTCTCGTACACGCTCTGCACGTGCTCGCGGAAGATGCGGTCGAACAGCGGCTTGTCGGGCGTGTAGTGGTCTTCGCCGAACCACCAGAACCAGTCGGAGCCCTCGGCCGCCGACAGCGACTCCCACGCGGCGGGCTGGCTCTCGGGCGTGGCGCCGGCGTCGACGAGCGCCTGCCGCGCGCGCGCCACCAGCTCCCATGCGCGGTTCTTCTCGGGATGCCCCGCCCAGATGTGGAAGTCCGCGTCGATCCACGAGCCCGTGTGCAGGCCCGGCAGCGCCGACGGCGCGTGCTCGGCGAGCACGGCGGACGGCGTGGTGGTGCGCACCTCGCTCGACTCCGACAGCGCCTCGTACAGCGCGTCCAGGAACGGCGCGCCGTCGTCGGCGTAGGTCTCCCAGCAGTTCTCGCCGTCCAGGATGACCGACACGACCGCGGGGCCCTGGCCGCCCTTCGCGCGCCATTCCTCGCCGGCGCGCGACAGCCTCGCCATGAAGTCCTTCACCGCTTCGCGCGCGTCCCAGCGCGCGTACACGAAGCCGATGCGGTCCGACAGCTCGCGGTCACGGAAGAACAGCGCGAGCGGGCCCTTCGCGCTCTCGTAGACCCACGGCTGGTAGAGCCGGTGCCGCTGGCGGTCGCCCGGAGGGATCGAGTGCCACAGCACGCCCTCGTCGGTGGCGGCCCAGCGCACGCCCGCCTCGGCCAGCACCGCGGCCGCCTCGGGGCTCACGCTGCCCTCCGAGGGCCAGACGCCCGACGGGCGTACGCCGAAGGCGCGCTCGTGCCGGTCGAGCCCGCGGCGCACCTGGCGCGCGGCGTCCTCCGGCGCGGCGAACGGTTCGCCCGGCAGCGGCAGGTCGGGGCGCGCGCGCGGCAGCGCGCGGCTGGAGCACAGCAGCGGCAGGATCGGGTGGTAGTACGCCGACTCGCTGAGCTCGATCTGGCCCTTCTCGGCGAGCGCGCGGTACGCGGGCACCACGCGCGCGGTGAGCGTGCGATGCAGCGCCATCAGCGCGTCGCGCTGCTCGACCGTGGCCGAGCCCCGCTCGACGGTCGTGAGCGCCTCGGCCGCGACCGGTTCGGCGAAGAACATCGGGTCGAGCCAGCCGAGCAGGAAGCCGGTCTGCAGCTGGATCAGCTCGTGGTCGCTCGCGCTCTCGCGGCTGCGTCCCAGCCGGTCGGCGAGCCGCGACCACGCGCGGAATCGCTCGCGCGCCCAGCGCGGCACGATGCGACAGCGCTGCCGCACGTAGTCTCGCTGGTCCGTCGCGAGCGCCGACGGGTCCGCGTCGAGCAGGTCCAGCAGCACGTCGGGCTTGCCCGCGACGGCGTCGTCGAGCTGGTCCAGCAGCGAGGGCACGAAATTGAACGTGGCGCGCACCCGGGGAAACCGCTCCAGGCGCAGCGCCATGTCGAGGTAGTCCTTCGTGGCGTGCAGGCGCACCCACGGCAGGAGCGCCCGCCCGTCACGCGGACTGCGGTAGTCGGGCTGGTGGTGATGCCAGAGGAAGACGAGATCGACGGCGGGACTACTCAAGCGGTCCTCCCGCGACCCGGCGTCACTCCGCCGCGGGGGGCTTGAGCTCCGCGAGCTGCACACGCGCGCGCTGCGCGTAGCTCGTCTCGCCGAACTCCGCGAGCAGGCGCTCGAGCGGCTTCACCGCGTCGTCCTTCTTGCCGGCGGCCAGCAGCGCGCGGGCGGCGGCCGACAGCATCTCGCCGCTCGACTCGCGGTCGAACGCGCCGACCAGTTCCAGGTACAGCGGCGCCGCCTCGGCCGGCTTGCCCGCGCTCTCGAGCGAGTACGCGAGGCTCCGCTTGACCGACTGCGCCACGAGGCCGGTGCTCTGCTTGGCGAGGTACTTCTTGTAGGCGTCCACGGCCTTGTCGAAATCGCCCGGCTGGCTGCGCCAGTAGTAGCTGTCGCCCATCACGCGCCAGGCGTCCACGCCGCTCGGCGTGGAGCCGAACTGCTTCTGGACGTCCTCGGCGCCCTTCAGCGCACCGTCGAAGTTCAGCTGCATGAACATCGCCTGCGCGGCCGCGAGCTTCTCGGCGGCCTGCGCTTCCGAGCGCTGGTTGTTCTGCATCGTCAGGTAGGCGACGACGCCGATGACCACGATCGCGCCGACCACCCCGAGGGCGATGCGGCCGTAGCGCTCCCAGGCGCCGGTCAGCTTGTCCAGCAGCTCGTGGCCCGGATCCTCGACGGTGTGGCGGCGGGACTCGATGGACGACAACGGGAACCCCCGTGTT
>JBGAMH010000059.1:0-19184 GCA_044223135.1 Candidatus Eiseniibacteriota bacterium
AGTGAGCGTGCGCGGCAACAACATCTTCGGCGCGCGGCTCGTCTACAACATCGATCCGGTCACCGGAAAGGGCGCCCGGCTCGGCCAGGGACTTTTCTCGCCGGGCTACATCCTGCGGCGGTTCCCGCTGCCGTCGCCCACGGACGACGAATACGAGACCAAACTGGCCGAACGCGAGAACAACGTGAGCAAGTACATCATCGGCACGCTGAACGACCCGTCGAACTACGGGAGCGGCGCGCAGTGGAGGGCCCAGATCGATGTGGACTTCTAGGCTTCTCCTCGTCGTCGCGGCGCTGGCGCTCGCACCGGTGACGGTGCGGGCGCAGTCCGAAGACCCGCCGCTCGGCGCGCAGCGCGTGGGCACGGCGTCGGGCACGTTCCTGCGCATCGGCCTCGGCGCCCGCGCCGCGGGGCTCGGCGAGTCGTTCGTGGCCGTGGCCAACGATCCGACCGCGATCTTCTGGAATCCCGCCGGCCTCGCGTCGCAGCTCCGGCCGGCCGTCGAGCTCTCGCACGTCGAGTGGCCCGCCGAGATCCGCTACGAGCACCTCACGTACGTCCAGCCGGTGAAGCGGCTGGGTGGCTCGGTCGCGCTCCAGTTCGGCGCGCTCACCACCGACATCGACGAGACGACCGAGTACCAGCCGTTCGGCACCGGCCGCACGTTCACGTACTCCGACTTCGTGGTCGGCGCGGCGTACGCGCGCCGCTGGACCGACAAGCTGCTCGTCGGCGCGGGCGTGAAGTACGTGCGCGAGGACCTCGGCTCCGACATCGGCGGCCCCACGACCAGCGCCACGCTCGTGGACGTCGGCTCGATCTTCTACCTGGGACTCGGGAGCGTCCGCATCGCGACGGCGCTCTGCAACTTCGGCTCGCAGCTCAAGCCGTCCGGGGACTACGTCTCGCCGTACACCGGTGAGACGCGCTCCTACAGCGGCTACGACCCGCCGACGGTGTTCCGCTACGGCGTCGCGTTCGAGCCGGTGGAGACCGAAGCCCAGCGCCTGACGGCGTCGCTCGAGATGAACCAGCCCTCCGACAACCGGCAGCTGCTCAAGGCCGGCGCCGAGTGGACGTGGCACCGCCGCGTGGCGTTGCGCGGCGGGTACAACTTCATGGCGGACCAGATGAAGCTCTCGGCCGGCGCCGGATTCGACGTCCAGGTGGGCCAGAGCCACGGCAACATCGACTACGCGTGGACGGACGGCGGCATGCTGGGCGCGGTGCACCGGGTCTCGCTGGGAGTGAGGTTCTGATGCGCGCGCTCCGGATCGTCGTCCCCGCGGCCCTCGCCGCGGCCGTCTCGCTGGCGTCCCTCGCGGGATGCGGCGGATCGCTGAAGCTGCCGACCGAGGCTCGCGGCATCATCCCGGCCGACAGCAGCTACCAGCTCCTGAACGCGTTCGGCGGGTTCAACTTCATCCGCGCGGTCGAGCTCACACCGGTGGGCGAACTGTTCGTGCTGTTCGCCGCGAACGGGGGCACGGGCCACGCGTCGCGCGGCGCGATCGGGCAGTACGCCCTCGCCACGGGCACGCTGATCCCGCGCACGTGGCCGTTCCTCTTCAACCCCTGGACGCTCGCGGTGCAGAACGACACGATCTACGTGCTCGACCGCGGCGACACCTGCCTCGCGCGCATCAACCCGCGCTTCGGCGACTGCCGGCCCGATTCGCTGTCGGGCGGCAAGGTGTCGGACCTCTCCGCCTACTGGCGCGTGCGCATGGTCCGCTCGCAGGGCGGCGACACCGTCTGCACGTTCACCGACACGACGTTCGCGTGGGTCAACGGCATCTCCGCGGACGCTCAGGGTCGCGTGTACGTGTCCGGGCTCGCGATCATCAACGTGCCGGACGTGTTCGACAATCGCATCCGCACGCGCACGTTCCTGCCGCGCGTGTGGCGCTACCAGCGCGGGCCGCGTTATCCCGGCATCGTCCCGGACGACATCAACATGCCGGGCGGCGGCTGGCATCGCGACACCACCTGGGAGGTGGCGAGCGGCACGGGCTTCGGCTTCGTGACGTTCCCGAACGGCATCTCGTGGTCGGCCGTCGGCGGCACCGGGCTGCTCGTGGCCGACGGCGGCCAGAACACGATCAAGCGCGTCACCGACCAGGCGAGCAGCTCGGCGTACTTCCAGGTGCAGCCCGACCAGCTCGACGTGGACGGCGTCTACATGAACGACCCCACCGACGTCGTCGGCGACGCGCGCGGTTTCTTCTACGTGGTGGACGAGCAGAACGCGCGCGTCCTCCGCTACTCGCCGGAAGGCCTGTACCTGCAGCAGGTGGATCCGACACATCAGCTCGTGGGCCCGGTTGCACTGGCGGCCAACGATTCGCTCGTCTACGTGGCCGACCGCACGGCCGCCAAGCTCTTCCGATTCAAGAGGCGCCAGTGAAAGCCCCGCACATCCTGATCGCCGCCGCACTGCTCGCCCTGGGCGCGGCCGGCGTCGCTTCCGCCGACGATCACGCCGGGCCCGCGGCACCCGCCGCCGCGCAGTCCACGGCCGCCGAGCTGCGTTTCCAGTCCTACATCATGGACGCGAACAAGGCCGGCATGACGCTCACGAACTACGGTTTCGTGGGCAACAACTTCGTGGCCCGCCAGCCCAGCTTCGAGTACCCGCTGGGCACGGGATACGAGCACCTGGTCCGCGGCGGCCTGTGGATCGGTGGGCGCGCCGTGGACGAACGCGGCGAGTTCATCGGCGTGACCACGGCGGCCGTCGACGGGTCCACCGGCAGTTCGTCGCAGGGCGCGACCGAGTTCACGCCCGCGGCGCTCGTGCAGGTGCGCTCGAAGCTCACCGAGAACGTGGCGTACGACCCGACCGCCGTCAGCGAGCGGGACGTGATCACGTTCTGGGACGACCTCACCGTGCGGCGCGCCGCCGGCAGCATCGAGGACCATCGGCCGCTCCGCGTGCAGGTGCGCCAGGAGAACTACGCCTGGTCGTTCTCCGAGTACGCGAACTTCGTGGTCTTCCGCTACATCATCAAGAACCTCGGGCCCACGCTGCACGACGTGTGGGTGGGCCACTACGACGAGTTCGCGAGCGGCCCGAAGAACCAGTACAGCTCGTGGCCGCCGTCGTCGGCCGGCAGCGGTGGTCTCGGCAGCTGGTTCTCGAAGAAGGAAGTCGGCTACGAGGACTCGCTCAAGCTGTTCACGGAGCGCTTCTGCGCCTCGACGCCGATCCCGAACAGCTGCCGCTACTCGATCTCGCCCTACGTGGTCGGGCTCAAGCTGCTGGGCGCCACGCGCTGCAACAGCACCGACACCACCACGTACGGTCGCACGCTCGCGGCGTGGACGTACTCGCCGGGAAGCACGCTGCGCGACGAGGACGTGGAGCGCTACGCGATCATGTCGGCGGGCAACGTGACCGACCTGAACGTGCCCGAGCTTCAGCCGATCACCGGGGACCCGGTGAGCCTGTTCGCGGTGGGGCCGTACGCGACGCTCGCGACCGGCGACAGCATCGAGGTGGACTACGCGCTCCTGGGCGGCACCGACCCGGTGCACCTGCGCACGGTGTCGCGGTTCGCCCAGCGCGCCTACCAGCGCTGCTACGTGGTGCCCGTGCCGCCGCCGTCGCCGAAGCTCAAGGTGGTGTCGCGCAACAACGCGCTCGACCTGTACTGGGAGGAATCGCCGGAGTTCTTCGAGGACATCACGAGCCCCGTGCTCCGCGACTTCGAGGGCTATCGCATCTACATGAGCGAGGACCGCACCGACCTGCGGCTGGTGGCGCAGTACGACAAGAGCACGGCGCCGAACGACACGGTCGGATTCAACACCGGTTTCTCGGCCGTCCGGCTGGCGACGCCCGTGGTGATCGACGGTCGCACGTACCACTACAAGTACACGCTCGACCACCTCAAGGACGGCTTCAAGTACTTCGTGGCCGTCACCTCGTACGACCTCGGCAACAGCGAGATCGAGTCGCTCGAGAGTGGCCAGACGCAGAACAAGACGTTCGCGATTCCGGCGCCGACGGCCGAGGAGGCGCGGCAGTCCGGCGTGACGGTGTTCCCGAACCCGTACCGCGTGGACGCGGCGTGGGACTACGGGCGCCAGGCGCGCGACCACTACCTCTGGTTCGCGAACCTGCCGCAGCGCTGCAAGCTCAAGATCTTCTCGCTCTCGGGTGATCTCGTGTACGAGACCGATTTCAACGGCGCCAACTACACCGGCACGAACGCCTCGGGCGTGTACGACCCGTCGCGCGAACTCGACGTGAAGGCGCCCGTGCTGTCCGGATCGATGTACGGCTGGAACATGGTCACGCGCGAAGGCCAGGCGGCGGCGACCGGGCTGTACATGTGGGCCGTCGAGGACGCCGAAACCGGCAAGCGGCAGGTCGGCAAGTTCCTGCTGGTGAAGTCCGACCGGGAGGGGGCCGCGCAATGAGCACTCGCGCACTTCGCCGCCTCGCCACCGCCGCGCTCGGCCTGGGCGCCCTGCTGCTGGCCGCCGGCTGCGGCCTGAAGGGGAGCATCGCCCCGAACGCGCCGCCCGAGACGTCGGTGTTCGTCTCGGGGGACCTCGACACCGTCAGCCACACCGTGCACCTCTACTGGAGCGGCACGGACGTGGACGGCACGGTGAAGGGCTTCCAGTGGCGATTCTTCAACACGCAGCGCCCGGCCGACACGACGTGGGCGTACACCACTCGCAAGGACTCGCTGTTCGTGGTCTGGGACACCACCGGCTACGAGCGGCCGACCTTCCAGGTGCGTTCGATCGACGACGCGAACGCCGTCGACCCCACGCCGGCCACGCAGGCGTTCCAGTTCTCGAACAAGGCGCCGACCGTGCAACTCACGGTGAAGCCCGTGTTCGCCGATTCCACGTTCGCCTCGACCACGATCACGTGGCAGGCGGCCGACATCGACGGCGACCCGAACGCGCTGCAGTTCCGGATCTGGCTGGATGGCGCGCAGGACACGCCGCACTTCGTGACCGGACGCACGTACACGGTGCCGAGCAGCGACTTCGGCGTGCCGGGCACGTACGCGTCGCGGTACCGGACGCTGTACATCCAGGCGATCGACGACGGTGGCCGCCCGGGCAACATCGACAGCACGCGCTGGTTCGTGCGCGCGCCCACCACGGGCACGCGCGCCCGGCTGCTGATCGTGGACGACGTGCCGGCCTCGAACTCCGCGAACACGCGCATCGACACGCTGTACGCGAACACCGCCGCGCGCAACCTGGCGGCGGACGAGTACAGCATCCTGCGCATCCGCACGACGCAGCCGTTCCGCTCGGCGGCGGACGTGGCGCAGACGTTCGATCTCTTCGACGCGGTCGTCTGGTACCGGGGCAACGAAACCGTGTTCTCCACGGTCCTGAACTCCTACCAGTCCGGCATCCGTACCTACCTGGCGTCGGGCGGCAAGTTCTACATCGACGGCCTGTACCTGGTGGCCGGCAAGAACGCCTCGGGGTTCTTCGATCCGAGCTTCGCGATCGACGTGCTGGGGGCGAGCGGACTGGCGACCAACTTCAACAGCGCCGTGTTCGACTCGTCGAACGGCTTCGGCAACGCCAACCCGTCGGTCTTCTACACCGGGCCGGTCGGTGGCGCCCCCACGGACAGCGTCCGCCAGCAGACCCTGCCCGCGCGGCCGTTCGAGGCCGGCGGCACCCGCTGGTTCCTGGGGGTGGACCCGGCGAACGTCCTGCTGTGGGGACGCCCGGGAGCCCTGTCCCCGCCGAACGCGGAGGTGGCTGCCGTGGGCCTCAGCGTCCCGCAGCCGGGCGGCGGGCGGTGCGTGTTCCTCACCATCCCGCTCGGGACCTCCACGCTCTTCCCGGGCACGCCGGCCTTCAACGCGGCGCCGCGGGTGCTGGCCTCCATCTTCGGCCAGCTGGGGCTGACCAGCCCCTGAGCCGGCAATCGCCCCGGGGGAGAACGCCCCCCGGGGCGATTGGCTCGCCCCCCCGGCCCCCGGACGGACTTGAAACCGTCCGGTCACCAGATATTCATGCTTCCGAAGCCCGCAGGGCTGATAGACTTTAACCGCGTTTTCAGAGGGCCTTGCGGGCGAGTCGGTCCGCGGGCCGTCAACGTTCCGGCGACCCCACGACGGGACGCCCGCAACACGTCGCACTGTTCGCGTTTCACCCCCCTGTCGGTCGTACCACCTTTCACTCTCGCAACGAGGGGAGCTCCATGCACAAGTCGCTGACTCGCATTCTCAGCGCCCTCGCCGTCGTCGCCTGTACGGCGGTCGCGGCTTTCGCCACGCAGTACCCGCCGGGCACCGTGGGCGGCATCCAGCCCGGCCCGTATCCCGACACGCTCACCATGTGGCACGTCCAGAACCCGTCGGCCGTTCCGCACCCGGCGCTCCTCGACACCGTCTACGGCATCGGCGGCATCGTGACCGGGTTCGACGCCAAGCCGTCGGGCTTCGCCTTCTACCTGCAGACGTCCCACCCGGGCACCGTGCCGAACCCCTACACCGGCGCCGACATCTTCACGGGCTCGTTCAACTTCAACTCCACGCCGTTCAACTTCGCGCTCGGCGACTCGGTGATCGTCTACGGCCGTGTGCAGGAGTTCCCGCAGACGGACGGCGGCACCGAGATCGAGGGCCTCGACGGCGTGCAGGGCACGCAGGACCTGGCCTACCGCAAGATCAGCTCGGGCCACCCGCTGCCTCCGTTCTTCGTGGGCACGGTCAACAACCTGCGCGAGCTGAAGACGAACCCGAACGGCGAGCTCTGGGAAGGCATGCTGGTCCGCATCGCCTCGCCGATGCGCGTCGCGCGCGTCGTCGGCCTGGGCTCGAACGCCTTCATCGTGGTGGACAACACGGTGCCCCCGACGTCGGCCGTGGACTCGGTGTTCATCGACGGCAACACGCTGGCCACCTACGCCCCGCCGGCGCTCGGCGTCGTCGTGGACATGGTGCAGGGCATCTACGAGCAGCGCGCTCGTGGCTACCGCATCCAGCTGCGTGACGGCAACGACATCACGCTGTCGACCCCGCCGAACCTGATCGACGCCTACCCCGTGGCCGAGAACCAGGTCCGCGTGGTGTTCGACCGCAACGTGACCAGCGCCACCGCCACGAACACGGGCAACTACACGCTCGGCTCGTTCGGATCGGTGGACGCCGCGGTGATGGACGGTACAGACAAGGCCGTGCTCACCATCACGAGTCAGCAGTCGCATGCCGGACTGGAAACCGTGACGGCGGTCAACATCGCCGGCCTCGCGAACGGTCTCATCCAGACCACGCCGCAGACGCGCACGTTCGTGAACGGCGTGCTCACGTGCGCCGACGTGCAGGCCGCGAATCCCGATTCGCTGTCGAACAGCGCGGCGTGCTTCGACAAGTCGCGCTTCGCCGGCACGTCGGGCCAGGTCAGCCAGGGCGCTCTCGGCCCGCGCATGACCGTGTCGGGCACGGCGACGGGCATCTACGCGCCGCTCTACTACCTGACCGACGACGTGCAGGGCCTGCGCAGCGGCGTCTCGGTGTTCGCTCCGCTGTCGCCGCTCGTCCAGGGCCACCGCTACCTGTACGTGGGCTCGACGCAGGAGTTCTTCGGCGAGTCCGAGGTGTCGGACAACCAGTACATCGTGGACCAGGGCATCGGCGCGGCGTTCAGCCCCGTCGCGGCCAAGGTCATCACGCTGGCCCGCGACACCTGTGACTACAGCAATGCCCTCGTCGACGGTGAAGACTACGAAGGCATGCTCGTGAAGGTCGGCTTCGCCACGGTCGTCCAGCGCGTCGACCCGCTTCCGACGACGGGCTTCCACATCGCCCAGATCCGTTCGGCGGCCCCGGGCGACACGAGCTTCATCTTCGTGTCGAACCTCAACAACGTGCTGACGCCGTTCACGCACCCGACGCTCGGTCGGACCGTGGCGGTGACGGGCGTGCTGCACTACAGCAACAACAGCTTCCGCATCTGCCCGCGGAACAACGCTGACATCCAGTTCGATCCCACCGTGGATGCGAACCCGACCATGCCGGCGCGCGTGACGTTCGCGGCTGCTCCGAACCCGACGACCTCGCGCTCGAACATCTCGTTCGGTCTGCCGCGCGATGCCGATGTGGAACTGGGCGTGTACGACATCACGGGCCGCAGCGTGGCCTCGCTGGCTCGCGGCGTCCTGCCGGCCGGCCAGTACAGCCGCACCTGGGACGGTCGTGCGTCGAACGGCTCCAAGGCTCCGGCGGGCGTGTACTTCTATCGCCTGCGCGTGGGTTCCGAGACGTTCTCGCTCCGCAGCATCAAGCTCGCCAACTGACGAGCGTCGCACCAGCGGCGGCCGGGGCCTTTCGGGGCCCCGGCCGCTCGCGTTTTGCCAGCGTCCGGCGCGGTTCCTATACTGCCGCCCCGCACGCCAGCCGGGCCTCGCTGGCCGCGTCCCGAGCAGCCCTCTCTCCCCGGAGCACTCCGCCCGCCATGACCTCCCAGCCCGCCCTCGAAGGGCGCCGGGTCGCCGACTCGGCCACCGAGATGACCCAGCTGGTCCTGCCGCAGCACGCGAACGTGCACGGCACGCTGCTGGGCGGCACGGTGATGCACTGGGTGGACCTCGCGGCGGCGGTGGTGGCGAACCGGCACAGCCGGCGCCCGGTCGTGACCGCGGCCTTCGACGAGATGTCGTTTCTCGCCCCGGTCATGGTGGGGCAGGTCGCGCTCATCCGGGCGCGGATGACGCTCGTGGACAGGAGCAGCATGGAGATTCGCGTCGACGTGACCTCGGAGGACGTGCTCACCGGCGAACGCCGCCGCACGGGCACCGCCTTCGTCACGTTCGTGGCGCTCGACCCGGTGACGCGCCGGCCCACGCCGGTGCCGCCGCTGGTGCTGGAAACCGACGACGAGCGCGCCGAACACGCGCTGGCCATGGAGCGGCGGCAGCACCGGCTGGAACGCCGCCAGCAGCAGAAGACCCGCTGAACGCAACGCGCGGGGACGTCCCCGCGCTCCAACGGAAGGCCCGGGACACCGGGCCGGACGCAAGGGAGGACGTGATGCCCATCTCGATCGTGGTGCCGCAGCTCGGCGAAAGCGTGGCCGAAGGCACCGTCGCCAAGTGGCTCAAGGCGCCCGGCGACAAAGTGCGCAAGGAAGAGCCGCTCGTCGAGATCCAGACGGACAAGATCAACGTCGAGATCCCCTCGCCGTCCGAGGGCACGCTCGCGTCGATCGTGGTTCCCGAGGGCACCACGGTGCTCGTGGGCACCGAGATCGGCACGATCGCCGGCGCGAACGAAGCCGCCGGCGCGAGCGGTCCGCCCGCGACGATCCCCGTGACCACGTCGGCCGCGGCGCCGTCCGCGCCGGCCCCGGCCGCCGCGCCCGCGGCCCCCGCCCCTGTGGCCGCCAGCGCTCCCGCCCCGGTGCCCGTCGGCGCGGGCGTCGGCAACGGCCCCGCGCCCGAGGACTCGCGCGGCCTGTCGCCCGCGGTGCGCAAGCTCATGCGCGAGCACTCGGTGGGCATGGCGGAGATCGCTTCGATCGCCGGCTCCGGCGTGGCCGGCCGCGTGACGCGCGACGACCTGCTCGACTGGCTGCAGCGCCGCGGTTCGGCGCCCGCGCCGGTCGCGACGGCCGCCGCGGTGGCCGCGCCTCCCGCCGCGCCCGCCGCCGTGCCGTCGTTCCTGCGTGCGCAGGCCGGCGCCCCGACCGCCGGCGGCGCGCGCGAGGAGACGATCACCTTCTCGCGCGTGCGAAAGGTGATCTCGGACAACATGGTCAAGGCCAAGCACACGGCCGCGCACACGCACTGCTTCGACGAAGCGGACATGAGCGCGATCGTGTCGCTGCGCAAGGAGTGGGCGCCGAAGCTCGAGGCCCAGGGCGTCAAGCTCACGTACATGCCGTTCTTCATCAAGGCCGCGGTGCTCGCGCTCAAGGAGTACCCGTGGATGAACGGTTCCGTGTCGCCCGCCGGGGACGCGATCATCGTGAAGCGCTACTACAACATCGGCATCGCCGTGGGCCGCGACGAGAAGGGCCTGATCGTGCCGAACCTCAAGGACTGCGACGTGAAGAACCTCGTGCAGATCGCGGCCGAGGTGAACGACATCGCCTCGCGCGCGCGCGCCGACCGCCTGAAGACCGACGAGATCCAGGGCGGGACGTTCTCGATCAGCAACGCGGGCGTGTTCGGCGCCATCAACTCGGCGCCGGTCATCAACGTGCCCGAGGTGGCGATCCTGGGCGTGCACAAGATCGTGGAACGCCCGGTCGTGCAGAACGGCCAGATCGTGGCGCGCCCGATGATGAACGCGGTCATCGGCTTCGATCACCGGGCCGTCGACGGCGAGCTGGCCGTGAAGTTCCTGCGCCGCTTCTGCGAGCTTCTGGAGAAGCCCGAGCTGCTCTGGTTCTACGCCTGAGTTCCAGCGCGACCGCGGGGCACATGGTCCCGCGGTCGCGGCGATCCTCCCGGCCGGGGAAGCGCCATGTCCGAGATCCACGTCTGTCACCTGGGCCCCACGCCCTATCGCGAGGGCCTCGCGATCCAGGAAGCGCTCGTCCGCCTGCGGGCGGAGGGCGAGACCGGGGACTGGTTGCTCTACGCCGATCATCCACCGGTGCTGACCGTCGGCCGCAATCCCAGCGACGACAACCTGCGCGTGGACGCCGGCACGCTGGTGGCGCGAGGGATCGAGGTGTTCGAGGTCGCGCGCGGCGGGGACGTGACCTGGCACGGGCCGGGTCAGCTCGTCGGGTATCCCATCGTCGAACTCTCGCGCGTGAACCGGGACCTGCATCGCTGGTTGCGCGTGCTGGAGGAAGCCCTCATCGGTACGCTGGCGCGCTGGGGGCTGTCGGGAGAGCGGGTCCCGGGCCGCACCGGCGTGTGGGTGGAGGGCGAGAAGATCGCCTCCATCGGTGTCGCCGTGCGCCGGTGGGTCGGCTATCATGGCTTCGCGCTCAACGTTTCACCGGCCCTGGACGGCTTCGAACTCATCCATCCGTGCGGTCTGCACGGGGTCCGGATGACCTCGATGGCCGCCCGGCTGGGGGCCCGCGGCCCCTCGCTGGAGCAGGCCCGGGAGGCGGCCACGTCGGAACTGGCCGACCTGCTGGGGTATGGCCGGGTGGTACCGGTGCTCGCAACCGAGCTTCGACATCTCGTGGACACCGCCGGAGCCGCCGGCACATCGAATCACCCCAGTGTTGCGGGCACGGGGCCCGCGTAAACCCAGGAGGACACGCATGGTCACGCTCACCGATGCTGCCGCCCGGAAGCTCAACGAACTCATCTCGCAGCAGACGGAGCCCGTGATCGGGCTGCGCCTGAGCGTCCAGCAGGGCGGCTGCTCGGGTTACTCGTACGGCATGGCGTTCGCCGAGTCGCAGGAAGCGAACGACTGGGTCGGCGAGTTCGGCGGCGTGAAGGTGCTGGTGGACCCCGAGAGCGCGGCGGTGCTGAGCGGCGTCGAGGTGGACTACGTCGAGACGCTGCAGGCGACCGGTTTCGCGATCCGCAACCCGAACGCCGTCCGCTCGTGCGGCTGCGGCAAGTCGTTCGAGACCCATTGAGCGGGAATCGCGTGCGCATCACCCTGTTCAGCGTGGACGAGGCGAACCGCCTGCTGCCGCGCCTGCGCCCCGAGCTCGAGCGCCTGGTCGCGCTCAAGGCCGAGCACGATCGCCTGGGCACTCGTCTCGAGGTCCTGTCGGTGGCGCTCGCGGGCGCCGCGTCCGACAACCCCGACGCGATCGAGCGCCGCGAGGTGGCCGAGCGCCACCAGCGCGTGGGCGCCGAGATCACGAAGGGCGTCGAAACCGTTCAGTCGATGGGCGCGGTGGTGAAGGACCTCGACCGCGGCACCGTCGACTTCTACGCGGTCGCGAGTGGAGACAAGCTGATCTTCCTCTGCTGGCAGCTCTCCGAGACCGAGGTGGGCCACTGGCACACGCTCGAAGGCGGCTTCGCGGGTCGGCTGCCGCTGAACAACGTCGAGAGCGACTAGGTTCCGCGTGAGCACCCCGGTCCTTTCGCTGCCCGCCGGCGCGCGCCCGTTCGCGGAGTACACGGCGCTCGACGCCGGGACGATCCGCGAGCGCACGTGGGCGGCCAAGCGCCGCCTCGGCAAGCGCGCCGTGGTGCTGGGGCACCACTACCAGCGCGAGAGCGTGGTCGAGTTCGCGGACTTCCGCGGCGACTCGTTCAAGCTCTCGCAGCTCGCCTCGCAGCAGGGCGAGGCCGAGTACATCGTGTTCTGCGGCGTGCACTTCATGGCCGAGTCGGCCGACGTGCTGCGCCAGGATCACCAGACCGTGCTGCTGCCCGACCTGAAGGCCGGCTGCTCCATGGCCGACATGGCGATCACCGAGGACGTGGAAGAGGCGTGGGACCGGCTCGTGCGCGCGCACGGCGACGTGTTCACGCCCGTCACCTACATGAACTCCACGGCCGCGCTCAAGGCGTTCTGCGGCGCACGTGGCGGCGTGGTGTGCACGTCGTCGAACGCTCCGAAGGTGCTGGAGTGGGCGTGGGCGCGGAAACCGAAGGTGTTCTTCTTCCCCGACCAGCACCTGGGCCGCAACTCGTCGTACGCGATGGGCGTGCCGCTGGCGCAGATGGCCACGTGGGACTGGCGCGCCGAGGACCTGGCGAACGTCAACGCGGCCGCCTACCGGCCCGACACGCGCATCGTGCTGTGGCAGGGCTTCTGCTCGGTGCACACCAAGTTCGCGAAGCACCAGATCGACGAGATGCGCGCCGCCGACCCGGCGGTGAAGGTGCTCGTGCACCCGGAGTGCCCGTTCGACGTGGTGCAGAACGCCGACCTCGTGGGCTCGACCGAGTACATCATCGACCAGGTGCGCGCCGCCGCCCCGGGCACACACTGGGCGATCGGCACCGAGATCCACCTGGTGAACCGGCTGGCGCTGGAGCACCCCGAGCAGCGCATCCACTCGCTGCAGAAGAACGTGTGCCCGTGCGCCACCATGAACCGCATCGATCCGGCGCACCTGCTGTGGACGCTGGAGAACCTGGCCGACGGCCACGTGGTGAACGCCATCCGCGTGCCCGACGACGTGAAGCGCGACGCGCGCACCGCCCTCGATCGCATGCTCGCCCTCAAGGGCACCGGCGCGATCGGCGGCGACATGGGCAAGGACTGAGCGCGGCGGCCTGCGCCACGCCACGAGGAACCCGATGAGCGACGACCGAACCCCCGCCGGCGGCGAGACGCCCGGCGAACTGCTGTCGATCGGCGAGCCCGGCGCCACGCCCGAGGTGGGCGTGTTCGGCGCGCCGCGTCCCGCGGTGCCGCAGCGCGTGCCGCTCGCGCCGCGCACGCGCGGCTGCGCGTCGGGCGCCGGCTCCGGCATGGCGATCGGCCCCGACGGTGAGTTCCGGCGGCTGCCGTCGTGGCTCAAGGTGAAGCTGCCCGGCGGCGGCGAGTACGGCGAGACCAAGACCATGCTGCGCCAGCAGAAGCTGGTCACGGTGTGCGAGGAAGCGCGCTGCCCGAACCTCGGCCACTGCTGGGAGCGCGGCACCGCCACCATCATGATCCTGGGCGAGCTGTGCACGCGCCGCTGCGGCTTCTGCGCCGTGGCGCCCGGCCGGCCGAACGGGTACGTGGACTGGGACGAGCCGCGCCGCGTGGGCGAGGCCGTGGCGTCGATGAACCTGCGCCACACCGTGATCACGTCCGTGGCGCGCGACGATCTGAAGGACGGCGGCAGCACGATCTTCGCGAACGTGATCGAGGAGATCCGCAAGCGTTCGGCCACCGTGATCGAAGTGCTGATTCCCGACTTCCGCGGCCACTGGGACGACCTGCAGCGCGTGATCGACGCGCGGCCCGACGTGATCAACCACAACATCGAGACCGTGGAGCGCCTGCACCCCGACGTGCGTCCGAGCGCGCGCTACGACCGCACGCTCGAGCTGCTGAAGCGCGTGGCGGGCAGCGGCACGGGCATCAAGGCGAAGAGCGGGATCATGGTGGGACTCGGCGAGACCGAGGACGAGATGCAGGCCACGTTCCGCGACCTGGTGGCGCACGGCTGCCAGTTGCTGACGATCGGCCAGTACCTGCGCCCGTCGCCGATGCACCTGCCCGTCACCGAGTACGTGCACCCCGACCGGTTCGCGCAGTGGAAGGTGGACGCCGAGGCGCTCGGCTTCGAGAGCGTGGCGAGCGGTCCGCTCGTGCGCTCGAGCTACCACGCCGACCTGCTGGCCGGCACCGTGAAGCCGGGGGAGAGCAGCAAGGGCGCGTGAGGCCGCGACGGCGGCGCGCGACGACGAACGGAAAGCGGCCCGCGCGGGAGATCGCGCGGGCCGCTTCGTTTCAGCCGGGCACGGGGCCGTGGCCCGGCCGGGTCACCGATACAGCGACTTGATCGAGCCCCAGGTGCGGTCGGGAACCGGTGTGGCGGCTTCGCAGGTGACCCAGCCCGTGCACACGTGCCCGATCGCGCACCCGCCACCGATCGACGATGCCGCGCCGCCCGGCTGCCACGTGGCGCGGCTGCCATTGGCCGGCGTGTTCACGCCGGACAGGAAGACGTCGCCCGCACCGACCGGCCTCGTCAGCTTCCCGTAGCTGAAGCCGAGGCAAACGGGCACGTCGCAGCCTGCACAGGATGGACTGCCGACGGTGCGCGTATGCGAGATCCCGAGGCGAAAGGCGAAGACTTCCCGATTCGCCGGCACCGAGAACGTGTCCTGCGGGGGCACGGCGACGACGAGGCGGATCAGCGCGGAGTTCGTGCCCGGCGGGATGGGAGACGAGTTCGTCTGGTACTGCCCGATCCCGCCGGCCGCGTTCCCGCCCCACGGATCGAGGCAGTTCGAGGCCGTCGCCGGTGGAGAGACGACCAGGCTCAGCGAGGTCGCCCGGCAGGCGCCGGCATTCTTGTACTCCCACCACGAAGGCAGGGTGGTGCTGACGGAGGCGACCGATACGCCGGCCTCCAGGCCCGTGACCGAGTCCAGCGCCTGGTCCAGCCGGAACGACGCCACCAGGTAGTCCACGCCGGTGTTCACGTCACAGGCGAACGTCTTGTTGTAGACGCCGCCGTCGCCGTAGCAGTCGTCCCAGCGGATGTAGAGCTCGTTCGCGGCGAACGCCGCGGGGGCGGCCACGGCCAGGAGCAGCGCTGCGCCGAGGCAGGTCCGGGCGAGAGAGAGGCGCATGGTGAGTCTCCGGTGGAAGCGCGGCCGTCCGGCGCCGCGGGTCATCGATACAGCGACTTGATGGTGCCCCAGGTGTTCGTGTGTGCGTCAGTGGGGAGCGTGCACTCGGCCTGGAAGAAGCACGTGCGAAGGTGCGGATCGCAGCTGCGCGTGGTGCTGCCGCGGTGTGCCGACTGCCAGTTCACCGTGGCGGCCCAGGACTGCGTGTTCGCGCTCGGCAGATAGACCGTCGATGCGGGGTTGCCGTTCTTCAACGTCATCGAACTCCACGTCAGGCACATCGGCGCATTGCAGCCGGCGCAGGCGCCGGGGCCCGTGGTGTTCGCATGCGGGATCGCGACCGAGAACAGGAACGTCTCCTGCCCCGCCGGGAACGCCGTGGCCGGGGCCGTCGCCGCCGTGAGGGTGAGTCGCGCCATGTTCGAACTCGGCGACGAAGGGAAGGTGGACGGTGTCATGTAGCGCGTGAGGCCGCCGACCGCGTTTGCCGACCACGTTCCACACGCGCTCGCTCCGGTCGGCCGGGACAGGGACAGGGACACCCCCGTCGAACGGCAGCCGGTGGAGTTCAGCGCCCACCAGTTCGGGAGCGCGCCGGCCGCGTTCGTGATGTCCAGGACGGCGTCGAAGCCGGTCATGGCCGGCATGCCCGCGTCGGCGACGTACGAGGCCACGAGCAGTTCGGAGCCGGCGTTCGTGTCACAGGCGAAGGTCTTCGCGTACACGTTGCCGTCGCCGAAGCAGCGGTCCCAGCTCAGGCGGAACTCGTCGGCGTGGACGGGGCGCGGCAGGGCGATCGCCACGAAGGCGAGAACGGCGAGGAGGCGGCGCATGAGGACTCCTGTTCCCGGTGGAGGCGTGCGCCGGGTTCGGGGACGCACGAAGCCCAGGATCGAATATCGGATGTCTCCGGCGGGGGATACCGTGCGGAAAGTGTATCGCGCGGGCCGCGCGGGAGGGCACGGGAATCCTCCGGGAGAACGACCTCGCCCTGCGAAAAGCCGACGGGCCGGCCCCTCGCGGGAGCCGGCCCGTCGTGTGGAGTCGAACGCGGATCAGTCGTCCGAATCGAGCCAGTGCTTCCAGGCGCGTTCGTCGAACGGGCGGCCGAGGAAGTCGGATACGAGTTCGGCGGCGGGCTTCGAGCCGCCCGGCGCCAGCACGGCCATGCGGTACTTGGTCGCCACGCCGGGCTCCAGCAGCTTCGACCGGTCGAACTGCGCGAACAGGTCCTTCGCGATCACGAGCGACCACATGTACGTGTAGTACACGGCCGAATAGCCGTCGAGGTGTCCGAACGCGCACTGGAAGTGCGTGCCTTCCACGAACGGGTACGGCTGGTACTTCTCGACCAGCGACTTCATGTAGTCGGTCGTGTTGATCGACGCGGGATCCTTGTCGTAGTAGCCGAGCGACGTGCCCGCGTACACCATCTGGCGGCGCACCAGCAGGCCCTTGCCGAAGTCGTTCGCGCGGTTCATCTGCTTGACCAGCTCCGCGGGAATCGGCTCGTGCGTCTGGTAGTGCTTCGCGAACGTGGCGAGCACCTCGGGGCTGCGCACCCACTCCTCGAGCATCTGCGAAGGCGCCTCGACGAAGTCCTGCTCGGTGCGGATGCCGCCGATGCCCACCCAGTGCTGGTGACCGGCGAACATGTTGTGCAGCAGGTGGCCGAACTCGTGGAAGAACGTGGTGACGTCGCTGTACTCCATCAGGCCCGGGTCACCCGGGTCACCGCCGGGGAAGTTGCACACCAGCGTGGCTTCGGGAACCTGGCGACCTTCGATGCCCGTGCGCACGTCGAACTGGGCGGCGTGGTTGTACTTGCCCTCGCGCGGATGCATGTCGAGGTAGAAGCGGCCGGCCAGCTTGCCGCCGTCCCACATCTCCCAGCACTCCACGCTGGGGTGCCACACCGGCGCGTTCGGCACGCGCTTGAACTCGACGCCGAAGATCTTCGACGTGGTGCTGAGCACGCCTTCCTTCACCGCTTCGTACGGGAAGTACGGGCGCACCGACTGCGAGTCGAAGTTGTAGTCGGACTTGCGCACCTGCTCGGAGTAGTACGTGTTCTCCCAGAAGTTCACCGCCGTCGCGGACGGGTCGTCCTTCTTCTTGCGCGCCAGCAGCTGCTGGTACTCGCGCGCCTGGCGGTCGGCCGAGGCCGCCACCACGCGGTCGATGAAGCTGTGCGCGTTCGCGGCGCTGCCCACCATCTTGTCGGCGGTCACGCAGTCGGCCCAGTTCGAGAAGCCCAGCAGCGTCGCCAGTTCGTGCCGCTTCTGGCGCATGCGGTCGAGCACCTCGACGTTCTTGGGGAACGCGCGGTTGTTGTACTCCATGTACATCTGCTTGCGCAGCGCCTCGTTGCTCGCGTACGTGAACACCGGCACGGCGTCCGGGTAGTCCACCGTCAGCGTGATCTTGCCGTCGGCGCCGGCCTTGTGGCGGTCGACGAAGTCCTGCGGCAGGCCCGTCAGCGCGCTCGCGTCCACCTGGAACGGGCGCTTGTCCTCGCGGATGTTGCGGCCGAACTCCTGCCCGATCTCCACGATCTCGTCGCTCAGCTTGCGGATCTTCTCGCGCGTCGCGTCGTCCTTGTCGACGCCCGCGAGCCGGAAGTCGCGCAGCGTACGCGTGACGTAGTGGCGCGTCTGCGCGTCGACGCCCGACAGGTCGAGCGCGGCGAGCGCGTTGTACACGTCGTGGTTCAGCGACAGCTCGGTGCCGTACGCGGAGGCTTCCTGCACCAGTTTCTCGCCCACGCTGCGGGTGGCCGAGTCGGGGTGCACTTCCGAGATCAGGTTGCTCTGCGAGCCCATCATGTCGAGCTGGCGCAGCGCCTCGTCGTAGGGCGTCAGCGTGTTCGCGAGCGTGCGCGGGCCCTTCACGGCCAGCAGCTTCGCGATCGACGCCTTGGCGGCAGTGAGCCGCGCCTGCTGGCGGGCCTTGAACGCGGCCGGCGAGGGCCGACCGGTCCAGAACGGCGCGTTGTCCGTCGGCGCGGCGGTGCGGGCGGGCGTGGCCGCCACGACCGGCGCGTGCGAGAAGGCCAGCAGCGCGAGCGGCGCCGCCAGCACGAGCAGAATGCGCTTCACGAGTCCTCCGAATGGGCCGTGCGACCGGGGGCGCCGCCGGCGGGGTGGGGGGTGGGATGTCGGCCGCGAAAGGTAGCGGACTCCCCTTCGGCGGCTCAGCGCCGCCCCACGGACGGGCCGGATCGCGGGACGAGTGCGGCACGTCGGTGCCGGCCCGCGCGGGCGAACGTGGCGCCCACTCACCGCCCGGCCGCTCGCACGCGGGTGCCCGGCGACATCCCGGGCGCCCGCGCGGCGGGACTCAGCCCTGCTTCGGTGGCTTGGCCGGGCGCATCTCCACGCGGCTGTACAGCGCGCGCGCCGGCGAGCGGAGCAGGTCCACCACCACGTCGCCCACGTCGGACGGCTGCAGCGCCCAGTCCTGCTTGGCGGCGGTGCCGCGGCCGAACTCGGTCGCCACGCTGCCGGGCATCAGGTAGCTCACGCGGATGTCGTCCTGCCGCAGCTCCTGGAACAGCACTTCGCTGAACCCGTTCACGGCGTGCTTGCTGGCGCAGTACGCGCCGGCGCCGGGGAACGCGTTCCGCCCGGCGAGCGACGAGACGTTGAAGATGTAGCCGCCGCCGCGCTTCCGCATGGCCGGGATCGCTTCGTGGGTGCAGTAGAAGAGCCCGTTCACGTTCGTGTCGATCACGGTGCGGAAGTCCTCGGGGCTCATGTCGGCGACCGGGCCGAACAGCCCCACGCCCGCGTTGTTCACGAGCACGTCGAGCCCGCCCAGGTCCGCCACGACGCGCGCGACCGTGTCGCGCACCGCGCCGTGGTCGCGCACGTCGAGCGCGTAGCCGCGCGCGCCGTGCCCGATCTCCCGCGCCGCGGCCTCGGCGTGCGCCGCCTGCCGCGCGGTCAGCGCCACCGTCGCGCCCTCGCGCGCGAGCGCCTCGGCCACGCCGCGACCGATCCCGCGGTTGCCA
>JBGAMH010000060.1:0-19321 GCA_044223135.1 Candidatus Eiseniibacteriota bacterium
CCGCCCGGGTTGAAGAACTCCACCTTGGCCAGCACGGGACACGGCAGGCCGTCCGCGACGCGGCGCAGCCGCACGAGCGGCGTGTGGCCGACCAGGTCGAGGATGGACTCCGAATAGCGGACACCTTGCAGGGCAGGACTCACGGCGGGTCGCTCCTGTCGGAAGGGAATTGCGCGATGGGAGCGGCCGGCGCGCCCCGGGATGCTCCGGGGCCGCATGCTCTGGGCCGAGCGCGCGGGAAGTTAGGGGGCCGCGCGAAGCACCGTCAAGGCCCGAACGGCGCGGTCCGCGTGACCGCCGCCGCACCGGCGCGACGCAACTGGACGGCCACCGCGGCGGCCACGGCCGGGTCGTCCCGCACGTCGGGCCCGATGAGACGGGCCCCCGAGCGCACCGCCAGCACGCGGCCCGCCGGGTCCAGCGACAGCGTGACCACGCCCATCGCCTGGCCCTGCTCGCCCGCGCACACGAGCGCCGTGCGGCCCACCGTGCGCCCGCGCGCTTCGAGCGGCGCGCCGCGCGCGACCACCGCCACGTCGATGCCGTCCACCGCGCGCACGAGCGCTTCCGTACGCGACGCGCCGAGGCCCGACAGCAGCACGACCGCTGCCACGCGCTCGCCGGCGAGCACCCGGACCGCGGCCTGCACGGCGCCGCGCGGGTCGCCCACGCGCAGCGAGTCGCGCATCGGGCCGAGGTCCGCCTCGGTCGCGAGCACGCCGATCACCCCGACGCGCCGGCCGGCCAGCGGGAGCACGGCCCAGGGTTCGGCGACCGGGCTGCCCGTACGCCGGTCGCACACGTTCGCGGACAGCAGTCGCACGCCCGCGTCGGCGGCGCGCGCGCGCAGCATCGCGAGACCGCGCGAGAGTTCGGTCTCGCCCACGTTCAGGGCCGCGAGGCCGTGGCGGGCCATGGTGTGCAGCAGCAGCGAGTCCGCACCCGCGTCGGCGCCGCCCATGGCCGCGGGCGTCCCCGGCGCGCCGAGCAGGCTGCCCGCGTCGAGCCACAGCACCGGGCGCGTGGCGCGCACGCTGTCGGCGAAGGCCACGAGCCGCGCGAGCCCGCCGCGGGGCGTGCGGCACTCGCACGGCGCGAGTCGGCCGTGCACGTCGTTCGTGGACAGGAGCACCAGCTCGGCGTGACGGGAGGGCGGCGCCGGGGCGAGCACCGTCGCGACGGCGGCGAGCAGGGCGATCGTGCACACGAGCGCGACGCGGGCGGTGCGCGCGCGCGTCGGGGCGGAGGCCGGCGGAATCGGGATCACGCCGGCAGGGTGCCGCGACCGGGCGCGCCTGCCAAGCCGGGTGGCGCGAGGGGCGGGCCGTCCCTCGGGCCCGACGCGCTCGGCGCCGGGCCCGCGGACGCGCGGTTCAGTGGCTGCCGCCCATGATCATCGGCGCCTTGCCCGAGCGCGGCGGCAGCGGTGGCAGCGAGGCCACCGGCGTGTGCACCACGTGCGGCTGGTACACGGCGAAGTCGAACTTCGGGCTCGTGGTCTCGTTGTGGCACTGGCGGCACGTCGCCTCGGTCACGCGCGAGCCCGCCGCGGGCCACGCCTCGTGCTGCGTGCCCATGCCGTGGCAGTTCTCGCACTGCACGTTCCCGAGCTTGCCGGCGTCCTCGGCCGACTGGAAGCCGCCCGGCTTCCTGTAGCCCGCCACGTGGCAGGTCACGCATTCGGGCGTGGCGTCCTTCTCGTGGTCCACGAGCGTCTGCCAGGCGCGCGCGTGCGCGGTGGTCTTCCACTGCGCGTACTCGCTGGTGTGGCAGCGCCCGCAGACCTCGGCGCCCACGAAGTGGTCGGGCGATTCGTCGGCGTGCTGCAGCGACTGCTGCACGGCGCGCTCCTTCTCCTTCTCGCGCAGGCGGGCGTTGAACGCGTCCTCGAAGTCCTTGACCGTCTTCAGCACGGCCGCGTTCTCGCCGACCTCGGGGCTGAGCATGAACGTCTCGGCGCTGCGCTCGGCCGGGCGCCCGGCGGCATCCAGCTTCACCACGGCGCGGCCCATGTACTGCCCCTGCTCGCCGCCGTACACGGCCAGCGTGTGCTCGATGAGCCGACCCTGCTGGATCAGCGGCACGTTGCGCCCCACGATCATCACGTCGATGCCCGGCACGGTGGCCGCGATGTCCTCGCTCTCCACCTTGCCGAGCTGCGACAGGCACACGATGACCCGGGCGCCCTTCGCCCGCAGCGCGGCCACGGTCCTCGTCGCCGCCGCGCTGGGCTCGGTCGCCTCGAGCGAGTCGCGCGAGGGACCCAGGTCCACCTTGTCGCTGATCAGCCCGAACACGCCCACCTTGACGCCACCCACCGTGATCACGCGCCACGGCTCGAACGCGGGCTTGCGCGAGGCGTGGTCCAGCAGGTTCGCGCTCACCAGCGGCAGGCCGGCGGCACGCGCGTTCACGGCGAGGAAGCTGCGGCCGTAGCTCAGGTCGCGCTCGCCGACGTTGGCCACCTGGATGCCGATGCGGGTCATCATGTCCATCAGGAACCGCGCGACGTCCTCGCGGTCGGAGGTCTCGGGGAAGAAGCCGCCGTTGTCGACCCACAGCACGCGCGGGTTCTCGGCGCGCACGCTGTCGGCGAAGCTGGCCTGGCGCGACAGGCCACCCTTGGGCGTGTGGCAGCCGCACGGGCTCGTCTTACCCTTCACGTCGGTGAGGCTGAGGATCACGAGGTCGGACGACGCCGGCGGCGTGGCGGGGCTCGCCCCGGTCAGCAGGCCGGCCGCGAGCGCCGCGCACAGGGCGCGGGAGATCGAAGGGAAGTTCGGAAGACGCATGGTTCGAGGGCTCTCCAGTGGGGCTCGGATGGTCGGGTCGGCCGGTTCGAGGGGCGCATCGCACCGCGCCACGCGCGGCGGGCGTGACTCAGGTGGGCGCGCGCGAGCGGCGCCCGCGGCGGAAAAGCCGAGGGCCCGGCACGCGATGCACGCGCGCCGGGCCCCGACGATCGGAAGCCGGAATCAGTTCGAGCCGACGGTCCCCTGCATGAGCTTCTGCTTCGCGGGATTCTCCGGAAGCGGCGGCAGCGTGCCCGCGCCCTGGTGCAGGATGTGCGGCTGGAACACCGCGAACGAGAAGTTGGGACTCGTGTTCGCGGTATGGCACTGCCGGCAGGTCGCCTCGGTGATCCGAGCGGCGTCCTTCGGATAGGCCTCGTGCTGCGTGCCCATGCCGTGGCAGTTCTCGCATCCCACGTTCCCCAGCTTGACGGCGTCGTCGCCGGTCTGGAAGCCGCCGGACTTCTTGTAGCCCACCACGTGGCAGGGCACGCAATCCGGCGTCGCGTCCTTCTTGATGTCGACCAGCGTCTGCCACGCCTTCGCGTGCTTGGTGGTCTTCCACTGCTCGAACTCCGACTTGTGGCAGCGCGCGCAGATCTCCGTTCCCACGAAGTGTTCCACCGCCTGGTCACCCGTCGACTGCACCGACTGCTGCGCGGCGCGTTCCTTCTCCCGCTTGCGCAGCTGGTCGTTGAAGTTGTCCTCGAAGCTCTTGACGATCGCGAGGATGTCCGCGTTCTCACCCACCTCGGGGCTGAGAATGAACGTCTCGTTGGAGCCGGAGGTCACCTTCTTCTGCGCGTCGATCGTGAGGATCGTCCGACCGACGTACTGGCCCTGCTCACCGCCGTAGCAGGCGGTGGTGTTCTTGATCAGGCGCCCCTGCTGCAGCAGCGGCACGTTGCGCCCCACCATGACCGCGTCCACGCCGTCGATCGCGGTGACGAGGTCTTCGCTCTCGACCTTGCCCAGCTGCGAAAGGAGCACGATCGCCGTCGCGCCCTTCTTGCGCATCTCGGCCACCACGCGCTTCGCCGCCGAGGTCGGTTCCTCCACGAACATCGAGTCCCGCGAGGGACCCAGGTCCACCTTGTCGGACATCAGTCCGAACACGCCCACGTTGACGTTGCCGACCTTCTTGATGACGTACGCCGGCAGCAACGGCTTGTTCGTGGACTTGTCGAACAGGTTGGCGCACACCATGGGAAGACGGGTGCGCTTGACCTGGGCGAGCAGGAACGACCGGCCGAACCGGAGCTCCTTCTCGCTCGTACCCACGGCGTCCGTCTTGAGCAGCACCATCGCGTCCATCATGAACCAGGCGTTGTTGCGATAGAGCGAATCGTCCTGCTCGGGGAAGAAGCCGCCGTTGTCCACGAGCATCACCTGCCCGTAGCTCAGCCGAACGCTGTCCGCGAAACTCGCCCGCCGGGCGAGGCCCCCCTTGGGCGTGTGTCAACCACAGGGGCTGGTCTTCCCCTTGACGTCGGTCGTCGAGAGGATGACCAGCTTGTCGGGCTGCTGAATGGGCCCACTGGCCTTCGTCGCAGCTCCCGCAAGGAGGAGCACCGCGAGGGCAGCGAAGACGGCCGCGAAGAGTCGATCTGCCAGCAACTTCATGGGATCGTGGTTCTCCAGATCGGAGGTGGGAAGCCCCCCGGAAGCCCGGGTGAGAGCGAAGTGCGGCGCGAGTCTAGGGAGCCGCGTGGGGCGGGGTCAAGACAAGGAGCCGTGAGGTATGTGTCGAAACGCCGGCCCCGGACGCCGGTCCGGCGGGGGTATCGGCCGGCGCCTGCGTCCATCGGAGAGGCGCCGATCGATCCGGGTCGTGATGCGCATCGCGCGATCCGGCGCGGGCCTGCTGGCGCCGGGCGAGCGCGCAGGCTAGCTTTCCCCTCCCATGTCTTCCAAGCCCTACGACACGCTGTCCGAGATCGAGTGGTCCGAGGTGGAGCGCGTTCGCGACCTGCTCGAGGCCGGCGAGGTCGAAACCGCCCGGACGGCGCTCGACCGGTTGCTGCTGGGGCGCCCGGGGCAGGCGGACCTGCGGGTGGTGGACGCGCTATTGGCGCTGGAGGAGGGCGAGCCCGAACACGCGCTCGACGCCCTGCGCGGCGCGGAGCGGGCGGCGGACCCGGCGGAGTTCTTCTTCCTCCGCGCGGCGGCGCACTACGACCTGGTCCACTTCGAGCAGGCGCGCGCCGACGCCGAGCGCGCGCTGGCGATCCACCCGGACGACGCGCACGCGCACGACCTGCTGTCGCGCGTGTGCGAGCACCTGGGCGACGGCGAGGCGTCGGTCGAACACGCGCGCGAGGCGAACGCGCTCGATCCGGAGGCGTTCCCGATGCCGCTCGAGGTGGATGCGCGCGAGTTCGACGGGCTGGTGGAGCGCAGCGTGGCGGAACTGCCAAAGGCGATCCGAGCGAAGCTGGAGGACCTGCCGGTGCTGGTGCAGGACCTGCCGGCGCGCGAGATGCTGACGGCGGAGGATCCGCCGCTGGTGCCGGACCTGCTGGGGCTGTTCGTGGGACACCACCTGTTCGCGCGATCGGTGGACGCGCCGCCGTCGGCGCCGGGAGCGATCTACCTGTTCCGACGGAACCTGCTGCGCGCGTGCGCGGACCGCGAGGAGCTGGAGCGCGAGGTCCGCATCACGGTGCAGCACGAGGTCGGCCACCTGCTGGGACTGGACGAGGACGACCTCGACCAGTGGGGCCTGGCGTAGCGCCACGACGCTCCGGTCACGACGGGGCGCTGGGCGCGCGGCCTGCTTCGAGGCCGGCCTACGGATGCAGGTATTCCGGCGTGCGCAGCACCTCCGATCACGGGGGCGCAAGGCGGAGGGGCCTGATTCAGGGCCGGCTCCGGCGGCCTCCTCAGCGTCCTCCGGCCTAAGCCCGGAAAGCCGACCGCCAGTCCATGGCTCATTCGCTTCGGGGGTTGCCCCGAATCAGGCCCTCCGCCTCGCGCCCCGCCTGCACGACGACCCGCGCTTGCGGGATGTCGATCGAAACCGGGCCCCTCGGCTCCGCGCCCGTGCATGCGCCACGGCACGTGCCTCGACACCATCGTCCGCGCGCCTGCCCCGAATCAGGCCCCCTCCGCCTCGCGCCCTGCCTGCACGACGACCACTGCTTCGATGTCGATCATCCGCGGGGCAGCCCGAAACCGGGCCCCTCCGCTTCGCGCCAGCGCATGCGCCACGGCACGTGCCTCGACACCATCGTCCGCGCGCCTGCGCGGAATCGGGCCCGGGGGTTCGCGCCTGGACCGCCTGGCCCACGGGTTACTGCGGGACGATCTCCTCGCCGAGGATCGCCGGGACCACCTCGCCGGCCTTCGCGCGCAGCCACAGGCCGCCGAACACGCCCTCGCCGCTCAGGCCGTAGTCCTCGTCGGGATTCACCTCGACGATGTTCGCGCCGTTGTCGCGCGCCTTCTCCACCAGCGACGCTGCCGGACGCACGACGCCCGTCGTGCCGATCACCAGCACGCCGTCGCAGCGGCCCGCGGCCTCGAAACCGGCCTCCAGCGCGAACGGCGGGATCGCCTCGCCGAACCACACGACGCCCGGACGCTCGAGCGCGCGGCAGCACGGCGACATCGGCGGGCCCTCCAGCTCCAGCGCGTGATCCTCGCGCTCGCGCCCGCACGCCGTGCAGCGATTGCGCCAGATCGAGCCGTGGAAGCGCACCACCTCGGGATGCCCCGCGCGCTCGTGCAGGCCGTCCACGTTCTGCGTCACGAGCCGCATGCCCTCGTGGCCACGCTTCTGCGCCCAGTGCGCCAGGGCCACGTGCGCGCTGTTCGGCAGGCACTGCCGGACCGTGCGGCGACGCTCCAGGTACCACTCCCACACCAGCTGGGGCTCGTGCGCGAACGTCTGCGGGTTCGCGAGCTGCGAGAAGTGACGGTCGCGCCAGTACCCGCCGTCGCCTCGAAACGTCGGCACGCCACTCTCGGCGGAGATGCCCGCCCCCGTCACCACCAGGACGAAACGCGCCGAATCCAGTGCCCGCCGCGCTTCCTCGACCAGCGTGATCACGGAACTCCTCGATTCTGCCTCGCGCTACTTCGCGATGATCTGGCCCGTGTACATGTTCATGCCGCAGGCGTACCGAAGGGTGTCGCCCGCCGCCGGAGTGACGACGACGCGCACGTCCTGGCCCAGCGGCAGCTCGTGCCGCTCGCCCGAGGCGAAGACCGCTTCGGTGGCGCAGGTCGCGTCGGAAGTCCGCTTGAACACCAGCGTCACGGGCTGCCCGGCGGCGACTTCCACCTGGGCGGGCGTGAAACCGTTCTCGTCGGCCGTGATGCGGACTTCGTTGCCCTTCTTGCCGCCACAGCCGGCGGCCAGAATGCTCGCAGCGCAGAGCAGGGCGAAGAGCGCTGTACGCATGGGGTCTCCGTTTCGTTGGGTGTCGTTGGAGCGACCGGGCCTCGCGGGGCACCGGCTACACGCACGATCGAACGTAGCATGCGACGCACGTGTCGTCAGCGATGGAGGCGGGTCTCCTGCACCCGCGGGAGATCGTCGGCGGTGGCGGAGCGCCGCCTCGCCCGTTCGTCTTTCGAAACGCCGCGCGGGCCGGATCAGCGCCCGCGGCGGCCCAGGAACCACAGGTTCACGGCCACGATCGCGACCAGCCCGGCCAGCGTCACCACCCACGCCATGGGGTCCATCAGCGGAAGCTCTTCAGGCGCAGGGACGAGGTCACCACCGACACGCTGGACAGCGCCATCGCCAGCGAGGCGAGCATCGGGTGCAGCGTGCCGTCCCACCCCAGCACGGGGCCCACCGGGCCGCCCTGCGCGAGCAGCGGCACGAGCACGCCAGCCGCCACGGGAATGCCGATGCTGTTGTAGACGAACGCCCAGAACAGGTTCTGCCGGATCACCTGCATCGTGCGGCGCGACAGCCGCAGGGCGGTGTGAACGCCCGAGAGCTCGCCACGCACCAGGGTGATCGCGCTGGACTCCACCGCCACGTCGGTGCCCCCGGCCATGGCGATGCCCACGTCGGCCTGCGCCAGCGCGGGTGCGTCGTTGAGACCGTCGCCCACCATGGCCACGCGCCGGCCCTGCGCCTGCAGCTGCTTCACCTGCTCGCTCTTGCCCGCCGGCAGCACCTGCGCGATCACGCGCCCGGGATCGATGCCCGCTTCGGCGGCCAGCGCCCGCGCGGTCCGCTCCTGGTCACCGGTCACCAGCCACACGTCCGCCCCGGCGTCGCGCAGCGCGCGCACGGCCACGGCGGCGCCGGGCCGCAACTGGTCGGCCAGGCCGAGCCAGCCCAGGAACTCGCCGTTCTCGGCCACGCCCACCACCGTGCGCGCCTGCGCCTCCAGCCGCTCGCGCTCGGCGGCCAGCGCCCCGGTCGCCGCGCCGTGCTCGGCCAGCATCGCGTCGTTGCCCACCGCGAGCGCGCGGCCGTTCGCGAGCGCCCAGACGCCGCGGCCGGGGTCGGCGCCGAAGTCCTCGGGCTCGCGCGCCGTCACGCCGCGCGACTCGGCACCGCGCAGGATCGCACCCGCCAGCGGGTGCTCGCTGCGGCGTTCGGCGGTGGCCGCGGCCTCGATCAGCCGCGCCGCGTCCACGCCGGGCGCGGGCACGACGTCGGTCAGCTCGGCACGGCCCCGCGTGAGCGTGCCGGTCTTGTCGAAGATCACCGTGTCCACGCGCGCGGCGGCTTCCAGTGCCGACGCATCGCGCACGAGCACGCCCAGCTCGGCCCCGCGCCCGGTGCCGGTGATGAGCGCGGTGGGCGTGGCGAGGCCGAGCGCGCACGGGCACGCGATGATGAGCACGGCCACGAAGTGGAGCAGCGCCTCGGCCGGGCGCGGGCCGGACCCGAAGTCGAACCACGCCACGAACGCCGCGATGCCCAGGCTCACCACCACCGGCACGAACACCGCGGCGACGCGGTCCACCAGGGACTGCACCGCGGCCTTGCTCGACTGCGCGCGCTCCACCATCGCCACGATCTGCATGAGCGTGGAGTCGGCGCCCACGCGGTCGGCGCGCATGCGGAACGCGCCGGTCTGGTTCAGCGTGGCGCCGGTGACGCGCGCCCCCTTCTCCACCTCCACGGGCAGCGGCTCGCCGGTGAGCATCGAGAGGTCCACGGCCGAGCGGCCGTCCAGCACGACGCCGTCCACCGGCACCCGCTCGCCCGGCTTCACCAGCAGCTCGTCGCCCGCCACGACGGCGTCCAGCGCGACGTCGTCCACGTGTTCGCCGCGCACGCGATGCGCGACGCGCGGGCGCGCGCCTCGAGCCAGCGGCCCATCAGGATCAGCGCCACGATCGTCACCGACGTGTCGAAGTACACGTGCGCGGCCGCGCCGTGCTCGGCGTGCGGCGTGCCCACGGCGCCGGGCGCCAGCGTGGCCACGACCGAGAACCCCCACGCGGCGAGCGTGCCGATGCCCACGAGCGTGTTCATGTCGGCGTTGCGGCGGCGCAGGCCCTGCCACGCGCCGAGCACGAACGGCCAGCCGGCCCACCACTGCACGGGCGTCGCGAGCACGAGCTGCAGCACGTTCGCCCAGCGCCCGGACAGCGCGCCCAGCCCCGGCAGCATGCCGGCGTGCGCGACCAGCACCACGGGCAGCCCGAACGCCACGGCCACGACGAAACGGCGCGTGAGGTCGCGCTGCTCGGCCTCGCGCTGACGGCGCTCGGTGTCGTCGATGCCGGCGCCCGCCACCTCGCGTGCGTCGAAACCCGCGCTCTTCACCGCCTGCGCCAGCACCTCGGTGCCGACGGGCACGTCGAGGTCCACCTCGGCGCGGTGATTCGCGAGGTTCACCCGCGCGGTCCGCACGCCGGGCACGGCGGACAGCGCCTGCTCCACGCGCAGCACGCACGAGGCGCAGTGCATGCCCGACACGGACAGGCGGCGCGTCTCGACGGGTGGAGCCGCGCTCTCGCGGCGGATGGACTGCAGCGGAATGAAGGTCATGGGCGAACGTTCCCCGCGTTGGATCGCGACCACGTGCCGGAGGATTCGATGAGCCACGGGCCCGGGCCGGACCTGCGAACGCGTTCCCGCAGCGACCTCGCACCCGACTCCGTCGACGTCGCGGGCCGGGCGATCTTACTCCGCCGGCCGCCACGGACCACGGGTGGCACCGCAGGCGCTACTGGATGCCGCCGAAGCTCTGCACGCGCGTGCCGCGCTCGAAGTACAGCTCGCGCTGGTCGTGCACGCCGAGGCGGAAGTAGTACTCGCTCTCGCCGCCCACCACGAACGAGCGCGAGAACGTGGCGTCCCAGCAGTGGATGCGCCGCGTCAGCATGAACCGCTGGGTGAGCACCTCGCTGCGCGTGACGTCGTAGGTGGCGGAGTAGTCGAGGTTCCAGTTCGGCGTCAGGTTCCATCGCAGCACGCCGTTCGCCGTGCGCTGGCTGGTCCACGACGGCCCCTGGTAGCCGCCGCTGTAGGAGTAGGCGAGCGTCAGCTGCCAGTTGTCACGGAAGATCTCCTCGGGCGCGATCTCGGCGCGCGGCTGCGACGCCTCCACCGGCAGCGACACGGATTCGGCGGAGCGCGTCTTGCGCCCGCTGCCCGTGCTGCCCGACACGGTCCAGCCGAGCGAGCGCAGCGGCCGGCCCTCGTACGGGTCGATGGTCGCGGAGCCGTCGGCGTTCACGAAGCCCGGCGGCTGCAGCCGCATCGTCGACGACAGCGGCGTGAACGGGTGCTTCGCGCCCTGCTCGCGCCACAGGAAGTTGTAACCGCCGGCCGTGGTCCAGGACAGCAGGTTGTCCAGGCGCGTCACGGTCTCGCCGCGCTGCAGCTTGAGCTGGAACCGCTGGTCGAGCGCGTACGACAGGCTCGCGCTCTTGAAGCCCGAGATGCCGATGCCGCCGAAGCCGTTGAAGCGGTTCCGGCGGACGCCGGCCGTATCGGTGTACGTGAGGCCGCGGAGCTCGGGGCTGTAGTTCACCGAGACGCTCGGGCTCACCACGTGCCGGAAGCCCGCGACGCCGGGGATCGGCGGCTTGAACGTGCCGTACATCGTCGTGTTGAGGCCCGCGCCGGCGTTCCACGAGCCCGAGGGCACGATGCGGTGGCCCAGCTCGTCGAAGTCCCACACGACCAGGTTGCCGCTCATGGACGGCGTCACGTTGAGCCAGCCCCCGACGCGGCGCGCGTCGGAGATCGAGCTGTTCGCCTGGAACGCGCGCCGCGACAGGTTGCCCTGCCGCAGGATGCCCGTGCTGTCGATCGTGCTGTCGCTGCGCAGGAACTGCCGCCAGCCCGCGAGCACGGCACGGCGCTCGTGGTAGGACACGAAGCGCGAGTTCAGCGTGAAGTACGTGCTCTTGAGCCCCTCGCCGAGCCGCGTGCCCTTGACGAGCCCGAAGCTGCCGAGCGTGCGCGTGGGGAACGACAGCGACACGCTGGGCGAGGACTCCACCAGGTTCGCGAGCGACGCCGGCGTGCCCACGGGAACGACCGTGAGGCCGCGCGTGCCGTTGGGATACGTGATCGACGCGTCGGCGTCGAGGTCCTGGCGCCGGTCGACGTAGGCGCTGAGCGACATCCAGTCGGCGTAGTGCGACATCGACACGCTGGACGTGAGGTACCGCCGGAGCTGGTCCTCGAGCGTGCTGTTCGTGAACACGTTGCGGCTGGACGCGAACCCGGCGCGCGCGATCAGTCGCGTGCGCGGCGTGATCTCCTGCGAGTGGTCCGCGTCGAGCGACCAGTCCCTCGCGTTCGTGAGCTCGTTGCGGTTGTAGCGCGCGGCGAAATGACCGTCGAGCCGGTACAGCAGCTTGTACAGGCCTTCGGCGCGCAGCTGCCACTGGCGGCTCTGCTGGTAGTAGTCGCCGGTGGTGGTGATGTCGAAGTAGTCGTTCGGGGCCCAGTAGTAGCCGGCGTTGCGCAGGAACTGCCCCGAGCGGTTGTTGAAGCCGAGCTGGAACTGCGGGAACAGGAACCCCGAGTGGCGGCCGGGCTTGATCGGGAACACGTAGAACGGAAGCGCCAGCACCGGGATGCGCCGCAGGTAGAACACGACGGGCTTCGCGACCAGCTTGTCCTTCAGGTAGATCTTCATCCAGCGCGACGAGAAGTGATAGTGCGGCTGCTCGAGATCGCACGTGCTGTACGAGCCGTTCATCACGTCGAGTTCGTTGTCGCCCGACTTGCGGATGCGCTCGCCGTGGTACAGCCCGCGCTCGTACGCCGTCGCGGCCTGGTAGATGGTGCCCTGGCGCGTCTCCATGTCGTACGTCATCAGGTTGCCGGTGACCTTGTCGCCCTTGTCCACCAGCTGCGGCTTGCCCGACGCCACGAGTGTCTGCTTCTCGCTGTCGAACACCACGCGCTTCGCGCTCAGCTGCAGGTCGCGGTAGGACAGGTGCGAGTCGGTGTCGAGCACGATCTGGTCCTTCGGCACCACGAAGTCGATGCGCGCCGCGTCGTAGCGCACAATCTCGGCGCGCGCGGCCACGGTGTCGTTCTCGGCCACCGGCCCGCGGTACTCGCCGCGCGCACCGCCCGTGACGCGGGCGCGGTCGATCTTGCGGTCCTTGAAGTACACCAGGATCGTGTCGCCCTGCGCGGTGTTCGTCTCGCTGGTCTTGCCCGGCCGCGGCGCCGCCGTGTAGTCGTTGCGCGCGCCGCCCACCGCCAGCAGGCTGTCGATGCGGTTCTCGTGCACGAACAGGTCCACGCGCCGCCCCACGAGCCGGCTCGCCTCGCCGGCGTTCGTGGCGCGCCCGCCGCGGTAGTCCATCACCGCGTTGCTGCGCACCACCACGCGCTGCAGCCGGCGCTTCGAGGTGTACAGCTCGAGCGTGTCGCCCGTGACGTTGGTCTCGTTGTCCCACGCGCGCGGGTGGCCGATCACGTAGCCCTGCTCGGCGCGGTCGTCGAAGAACGCGTAGTCGCCGCGCGCCCGCAGCGTGTCGCGCTCGATCACGACCGAGTCCACCGCCTCGGCGGTCTTGTTCTGCGAGTCCACCCGCAGGCGCAGCGCACGCAGCACGGTCTCGCGCCCGTCCTCGTCCTTCTGCCGCAGTTCGGGCTGCCCGGTCGCGAGCGCCACCTTGGAGCGGCGGTCGAAGTCCACCGACTGCGCGTTCAGCTCCACGCGGTTCTCGTCGTCGAATCCCTTCACGCGCCCGCGCGCCTGCACCACCGACGAGTCGCGCACGTACGTCGCCTCGTCCGCGAGGATGCGCTGCTTCTGCTCCTGGCCCTGCACGCCGCCCATCAGCCGCGCGAGACCCGCCCGCCGGTCGTACCAGCCCATCGGCGCACGCAGCTCGGCCTTCTTGTCGCGGATGACCACGTTGCCTTCGAGGTTCAGCCGGTCGTCGGTCTCCGAGAACGTGGCGCGGTCGCAGGTGACGGTGGTGGTGGTGTCCACCAGCCGCACGTGACCTTCCAGGAAGATCATGCCGGTGGTGCGCAGGTAGCGGCCGTTGTCGGCGGTGAGCACGGTCTTGCCGCGCGTCACGCGCAGGTCGCCGTTCAGGTACAGCACGTCGCCTTCGGGCCCGCGGCCGCCGGTCATGTTGGAGGCCGAGATGTGGAACGGCGGCTCGGCGGCTCGCGCGGCGCCCGCGAATCCGAACGCCACCGCCAGCAGCGCCGCACACGCGAGCGCCGCGATCTGCGCCGGCGCGCGGCGGCGAATCACGCGCTCTCCCCCGGCGCGCCGCCGTACACCGCCATCGCCTCGCCCACCGCGAACAGCGAACCGCACAGCAGCACGCGCCCGTCGGGCCGGCTGTCGAGCGCCGCCTGCACCGCGGCCGGCACGTCGGGCGCGAGCTCGGCGCCGAGCCCGACGCCGCGCGCGAGTTCGGCGAGCACCTGCGGGTCCGCGGCGCGTTCGCTGCGCGTGCGCGCGAGCCACACGGTCGCGGCCGGGGCCAACGCGTGCAGCCGCGCGAGCATGCTGCGCGCGTCCTTGTCGCGCGCCACGGCGAACACGATCGCCACGGGCGGTTCCATGTGCATGTCGTCGTGCCACGCCTGCCCCAGGCGGCGCAGGCCGTCCAGGTTGTGCGCACCGTCCCACCACAGCCGCCGCACCGTCGGGCACGGCTCCAGCCGCCCGGGCCAGCGCGCCGCGTTGAACCCCGCGCGCACCGCCTCGAGCGGGATGTGCACGCCGCGTCGCGTCAGCTCGTGCAGCACCGCGAGCGCCACGCGCGCATTCTCGACCTGGTGGCGGCCACGCAGCGCGAGCGACAGGCGGAACGCGCCCCACGGTTCCACTTCCACGGCGAGCCGCGTACCCCACGGCCCGAGCTGCGCCTCGGTCACCTGGACCAGGTCGCGCGCCTGGACGAGCGGCGTGCCGCGCTCGCGCGCGATGCGCGCGATCACCGGCGAGGCCGTGTCGTGCTCGACCCCGGACACGCAGGGGACGCCGCTCTTGAGGATGCCGGCCTTCTCGGCGGCGATCGCCTCGTGCGTCTCTCCCAGGATCTCGGCGTGGTCGAGCCCGATCGACGTGATCGCGCACACCTCGGGTTGCAGCACGTTCGTGCAGTCGAGCCGTCCGCCGAGCCCCACTTCGACCACGGCCCAGTCGACCTGCTCGCGCGCGAAGTGATCGAACGCCAGCGCGGTGGCCACCTCGAAGAACGTTCGATCCACGCCCTCGGGCAGCGCCTGGATCGCGTCGAGGCGCGCGGCGAGCGCGTCTTCGGAGGCCCACTGGCCGTTCACGCGGATGCGCTCGCGGAAGTCCACCAGGTGCGGCGACGTGTACAGGCCCGTGCGCGGGCCGGCGGCGCGCAGCACGTGCTCGACGATCGCGCACACCGAACCCTTGCCGTTCGTGCCGGCCACGTGCACCGACCGGAACGACGCGTGCGGGTTCCCCAGGGCGGCGAGCAGGGCGAGCTCGCCGTCCAGGCCCAGCTTGTCGCGCCGACGCTCGAGTCCGTACAGCTGCTCGAGGGCGCGCTGCAGACGATGGGTCACGGAGTCGGAATCAGCGAGGGTGGCCGTTCGGGGAGACGTCGACGAAGCCGTGCGGGGACACCCCACCCTCGGGGGCGAATCCGCGCGTGGCGCGCCAGAAGAAACCGAGCAATCGCCCCACCTCGGCGCGCATCTGCTTGCGGTGGGCGATGCGATCCACGAAACCCTTCTCGAGCACGAACTCGGCGCGCTGGAAGCCCGGCGGCAGGTCCTCGCCGATGGTCTGGCGGATCACGCGGGCGCCGGCGAAGCCGACGAGCGCGCGCGGCTCGGCCACGATCACGTCGCCGAGCGACGCGTACGACGCGAGCACACCGGCCGTGGACGGATCGGTGAGCACGCTCACGAACGGCAGCCGCGCCTGCCGCAGCTGCGCCAGCAGCACGGAGGTCTTGGCCATCTGCATGAGCGACAGGATGCCTTCCTGCATGCGCGCGCCGCCCGTGGCCGAGACCACGACCACCGCGCGCCGCTCCGCGAGAGCGGCCTCGATCGTGCGCGCCACCTTCTCGCCCACCACCGAGCCCATGCTGCCGCCCATGAAGAAGAAGTTCATCGCGGTCACCGCCACGGGCACGTCGCCGATGCGCGCCACGCCCGAGATCGCCGCGTCCTTCTCGCCGGTGTCCTTCTGCGCGGCGAGCAGCCGGTCGGGGTAGCGCATCTTGGCGTCGCGGAACTCGAGCGGGTCACCCGCCACGAGGTCGGGCCAGCGCTCCTCGAACGTGCCGTCGTCGAGCAGGTAGCCCAGGTACTGGCGCGCGGGCACGCGGAAGTGGTGGTTGCAGTGCGGGCACGTCCACAGGTGCTCGTCGAGCACCGTCTGGAACAGCGCCTCACCGCAACTGTCGCACTTGGTCCAGAGCCCTTCGGGCAGCTCGCTGCGCTGCTCCTTCTTGTCGCTCTTGATCCCCGTGCGTTCGCGCTTCAGCCAGGACATGCGGGCTTCCCCGAGGTTCACGATCGCGCGGCGCGCCACGTGAGCACCAGCGCGTCTTCGCCGGTGTCACGATAGTACCCGCGCCGCAATCCCGCCAGCCGGAAGCCGTACTCGCGATACAGCGCCTGGGCCCCGTCGTTCGACACGCGCACTTCGAGCGAGATCTCCTCCACGCCGCGGCGGGCCGCCTCTTCGAACAGGTCGTCGAGCAGCGCGCGCGCCACGCCACGACGTCGCTGGCCGGGCACCACGGCGATGTTCCCCAGGTGCCCCACGCCCTCGCCCATCCACGCCAGGCTGTACCCCGCGAGCTGCCCCTCGCGCTCGGCGATGCGCGCCCACATGCCGGCGGTGCCGAGCTCGCCGCGGAAGAACGACGGCGGCCACGGGTCGCTGAACACGATGCGCTCGATCTCGGCCGCGGCCTCCACGTCGTCGCCTCCGAACGGGCGCAGCGTCACCGGGTGCGCGGCGTTCGCCTTGTGCCGCGCCTTTTCCTCCGCCTGCGCGGAACGCACGTAGACGGGCTCCGCTTCGTGCCCCGGCTCCGGCAGACCGGCCGCGGCGCCGAACCCCAGCCGCGCCGCGAGCGCCAGGTCGAGCGCCGACGGCCCGTCATGGCCGTGCGCCGGCGTCGTCGATCCGGGATGCGCCCGTTCGAGCACGGCCTGTTCGCGCCGCGCGCCGGGGCCGGCGAACCACACGCGCGAGCCGGGCAGCAGCGCCGCGGCCTCGGCCGCGCGCTCGAGCACGCGCTCCGGCGTGCCCACCATGGGCGCGGCCAGCGCGTGCACGCGGCCGCGCGTGTCCACGCGGAAGAAGCCGGCGTACAGGTCACGATGCCCGGCGCCCACCAGCGGCACGACGAGCGCGCGACGCACACCCGCGTGCGGCGCCGCGTGAGCGAGCGAGGCGAGCGACGTGGCCCCGCGCACGGTCGCGCCCGACACCAGCGCGAGCGCGCTGGCCGTGGCGAGCCCCACGCGCACGCCGGTGAACGAGCCCGGCCCCAGGTCCGCGGCGACCCACGCGAGCGCGTCGGCGCGCTGGCCGGCGGCGTCCATCGTCTCGCCCACGAGCGCGGCGAGCCGGCGCGTGTGACCGTGCCCCACCTCCTCCACGCGGTGCGCACGGCACTCGCCGTTCGCGCCGAACACGGCGACTTCCACGTGCGCGGTGGCGGACTCGATCGCGATCCCCGGGCCGTCGGGCCGTGCGGCGCCCGGCTCGCTCACCACGACGCCGCCAGCGCGATCCACACGGTCAGCAGCTCGGCCCCGCGCGCGCCGCGGGCCGTGGCGCTCACCGTGCGCGCGTCGCCCTCGCCGGGCGTGAACGCGAGCACGAGCGCATCGGCCCGCCACGACGATGGCAGCCGCTCGCCCCACTCCACCAGCAGCGGCCCCTGCTCCGCGGCCGCCTCCAGGCCGAGCGCGTCCACCTCGCGCGACTCGAGCCGGTACAGGTCCAGGTGGAACACGGGCGGGTCGCCGGGATACTCGTTCATCAGCGTGAACGACGGGCTGCGCACACGCTGCCCGGGATGACGCGCGTTCACCACGCCCTGGACGAAGCGCGTCTTGCCCGCGCCGAGCGGGCCGCTCAACACCACCACGTCGCCGGCGTGCAGCGCGGCGCCGAACGCGGCGCCCAGCGCCTCGGTGCCCGCGGCGCTGGCCGTGTGCTTGTGTGCCGGGCCGTCCACGCGCGTCAGCGAGCGCCCTTCGGGCGCAGCGTCATCAGCGGCAGCACCATCTCCTCCACGGAGACGCCGCCGTGCTGGAACGAGCCGCGGTACTGGCGCTCGTACTCGTGGAACTTGGTCGGGTACACGAAGTAGTAGTCCTCGCGCGCGAGCACGTAGTTCTTGTTCACGCCGTCGTCGGGCAACGCGAACTCGGCCGGCCGGCGCACGATGATCGCCTGCTTCGAGTCGGTGTTCAGGTTGATCCCGTACTTGTAGCGGAGGTTCGTGCTCGTGTCGCGATTGCCGTACACGAGCGCCGCACGCTTGCCGAGCACGGAGCCGTGGTCGGTGGTGACCACCACCGTGCAGTCCTGCGTGGACAGCGCCTGGAAGATCTCGTACAGCGGCGAGTGCGTGAACCACGCCTTCATCACCGCGCGGAACGCCGCCTCGTCGGGCGCCAGCTCCTGGAGGATCTCGCTCTCGCTGCGGCCGTGCGCCAGGATGTCGAGGAAGTTGAACACCATCGCCACCAGCGACAGGCCCGCGAACGAGTTGATCTGGCGCCGCGTGTTCACGGCCTCGTCCTGGTCGTAGATCTTCAGGTACTTGATGCCGCGCGGCAGCACCACCTTGAGCCGCTCCAGCTGCAGCTCCAGCAGCTGGCGCTCGAAACGGTTCTTCGTCCGCTCGTCGTTGCTGTTCTCCTGCCACAGGTCCGGGTGCGTCTTGTGCAGCTGCGCCGGCAGCAGCCCCGAGAAGATGCCGTTGCGCGAGTACGGGGTCGCCGTGGGCAGGATCGAGCAGTAGTACTGGCGCTCGATCGTGAACCAGTCCTCGAGCAGCGGCTCCAGCGTGAACCACTGGTCCATCCGCATGCAGTCGATGACGATGAACACCACGCGCTGGCCTTCCTTGAGCGGCGGCACGACCGCGTGGCGGACCACGTCGGTGGACAGCAGCGGCCGGTCGGTGCCGCCCGCCATGGCCGACTTCACCCAGCCCGGGTAGCGCTCCTCGATCAGCCGGCCGAAGTCGATGTTCAGGCTGCGCCGGAAGTCGGTGTGCGCCTGCTGCAGACCCGCCTCGGGCGCGCCGTCCAGCCCCACGTCCCAGCGCGCCACGTCGACCGCGAGGTTCAGCCAGCCGTCCCAGTCGAGCCGGCGCAGGTCGAGCGACTGCCAGCGCTGCATCTCGCCCACGTAGTCGCGCGCGCGCTGCGAATCCTGCAGCCGCTGCGAGTCGAACACCCGCTTGCACGCGAGGAACACCTGCGACGGGTTCACGGGCTTGATCAGGTAGTCCGTGATCCGCTTGCCGATCGCCTCCTCCATGAGCGTCTCTTCCTCGCTCTTGGTGATCAGCACCACCGGCACCGTGCGGTCGGCCTGCTTGAGCCGGTCGAGCGTCTCGAGCCCGCCCAGGCCCGGCATCATCTCGTCGATCAGGAGCACGTCGAAGTGATCCTTCTCGAGCGCGGCGAGCGCTCCCTCGCCGCTCGACACCGCCGTGACCGCGAAGCCCTTCTGCTCGAGGAACTTGATGTGCGGGCGCAGCAGGTCGATCTCGTCGTCGGCCCACAGGATCTTGCGGGTGGGGTCGGTCATGGGATTCCGATGGAGTGGGGAGCGTCGTGCGGCGGACGCACGGCAATATAGGGAGCGGGGAGCGCTGCGGCCAGCGCTCCCCGTGTTACCCCGGACCGGGCGGCCGCGTTCCGGCGGAGGGTGCCGCCGAAGGCCCGCCCCCGGCTCCCCGGGGGCTCCCGGGCCGGTCTCGGAACCCCGAGCAGCGGGCCCCGGTGAACTCGACGCTTCCCCCCGCCCCCCCCGTTGACGCACCGGCCTCCGGCTCCCTACGTTGCCGCGCATCCACCCCAACCGGAGACGCCCCGTGAACCGTTCCCCGCTCCGTTCGTTCCGCGTGCTCGCGCTGCT
>JBGAMH010000061.1:0-19104 GCA_044223135.1 Candidatus Eiseniibacteriota bacterium
ATGGTGGCCGCGCGGCCACCTCGCGTGTGTCACACCGACGCGGTCGCCTCCGCCCACGCGAGCGAGTCCACGTAGGCCTCGCCGAGCGCGCGGTCGTCCACGGGGCACGCCGTGCGCGTGCTCTCCACCGTGGCCCAGTCGCCGCTCTGGTACGCCGACACCAGCTGCAGCGGCGGGGACAGCGGCCCCTCGTGGCCCAGCAGCGCCGCCCGCACGCGGTCGGGCACCGCGAGCCCCGACAGCACCTCCTGGAGTGGTCGGCCCACCATGGTGTCCACCAGCGACAACAGCCCGCCCAGGAACAGCTCGTGCTGGTGCTCGGCCAGCCCCGACGACGGCGCGATGCGCTCGGCGAAGCGCGCGCGCGACAGCGCCGTCAGCGACAGCTCGTGCGGCTTGTCCGCGCCCAGCGACAAAAGCCCGATCATCGTGGCCCACTGGCGCAGCGGCCGCACGCCCATCAGCGCGATCGCGTGCCGCAGCGAGCCGATCTCGTGCCGCCAGCCGAACGACGCCGAGTTCAGGTAGCGCAGCAGCCGCACGGTGAGCGCCGGGTCGTGGCGGAACAACTCCTCCACGCGGTCGATCGAAGCGTCCTCGCGGCTCATCTCGGCCATGAAGCGCAGCGCGGACAGCTTGGACGGCGGCAGGTCGCGCGTCTGGATCATCTGCGGCTTGCAGAAGAAGTAGCCCTGGTACAGGTGGTAGCCGGCGGCGAGCGCGGCGCGGTGCTCCTCGTGCGTCTCCACCTTCTCGGCCAGCAGGTGCAGGCCGCGCCGCTGCAGCGGTCGCAGGGCCGCCGCGTCGCACGCCAGCTTCGGGGCCAGTCGCAGGTCCACCTTCACCACCTGCACCACGTCGAGCAGTGGTTCGGAGGCGGCGCCGAACGTGTAGTCGTCCAGCGCCAGCGTGTAGCCCTCGTTGCGGATCGCCTTGCACGTTTCGATCACCTCGCGGTCGGGCTCGATGTTCTCGAGCAGCTCGATCACGGTGCGCTCGGCGGGCAGCATGCGGTGGTAGCCCGACAGCAGCGCGCGCCGCGTGAGGTTCAGGAACGCGCGGCGATCGCCCACGATGGTGTCGAGCCCGAACGCGGCGGCGCTCTGCTCGATCGTGGCGGCGGAGGCGAAGTCGGCGTCGGGGCAGTCGAAGCGGTTCTCGGGCCCGCCGCGGAACAGCAGCTCGTAACCCTCCAGCTGCTGCGAGCGGCCCAGGATCGGCTGGCGCGCGGCGTACAGCGTGCGTGCCTGCGACGCGGGCGCCGCTTCGGCGGACGACTCGTCCTGGCGCGGACGCGCGGCGGAGTTGACGGGACCGGTGGCTCCCGGGCGGTGCCAGGGCAGGCGGATCATGGTGAGAGGCCTCGGATCGACGGGTCGAAACACACGGCGACTCCACCCGGCCGTGGGCCGGGCGAGCGATGCGGACATCCCTAGCCTCGGAAGGGTCGCCGCCCGCTTGAACGGCGGTCGCCGGGCGCTCCGGCGGGTCCGGCGCACGATAGGAGTTCCCGCCACTTGCGGGCGCCCGACGCGCCGCGCCCGCGTGCGCCGTGCATCGGGAGGGCCCGGCCGGGTCGGGGTCGACGGCACGCGCTGCCGACTTACACACGCGAACGCATGCTCGTGGCGATCCGCAATTCTCCGCATTGATCGCGGGCACCCGCCGCGAGCACACTCCGGTCGTCCTGGAGCCGGGGCCCGCTTCCCCCGCGTCGCGAACGGCTCGGACCCCTCCCGGGAGGTGACCATGAAACTTGCGACGCTCCTTGGTGTGACGCTCGCCGGATCGCTCCTCGCGCCGACCCTCGCGCTCGCCGCGTGGTCGAGCGACCCCGTCACGGTGCAGGGCACGACCGATCTCTGCCCGCGCGTCGCGGTGGCGTCCGATGCCGGCGGTGGTGCGATCGTGGTGTGGCAGCAGAACGACGCGCTGAACCCCGCCACGCATCGGCTGCTCGCGCGGCACCTGCTCGCGAACGGCGATCTCGATCCCGCGTGGCCCGTCGACGGCGTCGTCGTCAGCACCGGCACGCTCGATCGCGGCCAGCTCGGCGCGGTCGCCGACGACACGGGTGGCGCCTACGTGTGGTGGACCGAAGGCGCGTCCATCTACGTCACGCGCCTCGCGCCCGGCGGCGCGGTGGCCGCGAACTGGCCCGCGCGCGGGCGCGCGATCGGCTCGCTCGGATTCGACACGAACTCGCTCTATTCGCGCCGTCCCGACATCCGCGCCGACGGGCAGGGTGGGTTGTGGGCCGGATGGTTCGCCGGCACGGTCCCGACGACGGGCGGCCGACTGATCCACCTGGGCCCCGACAACACGGGCGCCGGCGGCTGGCCGAACCAGGCGCGCGGATACGCGCCGTCGGATCCGTCGATGCTCGGCCTGCAGACGATCGACTTCACGTACGGTCCCACCGCCGACGGTGGCGCATGGATCGCGTGGGGCGATTCGTGGCTCGACGAGACCGGCTTCCACGAGGGTTCGTGGCGCGTCTCGCGCGTGACGGCGGTCGGCGGCTATGCCCCCGGCTGGGACGACGTCGGGGTGATCCAGGCGCCGCTGCACGCGGAGTGGATGGGCTCCAGCTCGTCGCCGTCGCCGTTCTACGCGTCCGACCTGATCGCGATCGCTCCCGACGACGCGGGGGGCGCCTGGTTCTTCCGCACCGACTTCAACGATTCGGGTTACGGCGTCGAGATGCGCCGCGCCGTCTTCCGGCTGGCCGGCGACGGCGCGCCGGCGGCCGGCTGGCCGGTCGATGGCCTCGCGCCGAACTCCCAGGAGTGGACGTGGGTCGTGGACGGTGGCCCGGACTACTCGGTCGGCCTGCGCGACCACCCGGTGCTCGGCCTGCTCGCGATCCAGCCGAGATTCGCCACGCATGGCAACTCGCTCGACGTGTTCCGCGTCGGTGCAGACCAGTCGCGAAACTGGGTCGGCTCCGTCGGCATCGACACGCAGCCGGGTGGCTACGAACTCTCGATGTCCGCTTCCGGCGACGTCTTCCTGTCGGCGTTCTGTCCCGACGGCCCGTACGGCCCGTACTCGCCGTACGCGTACCTGCGCGTGGACCAGACGCTCGGCACCGGCGCGAAGGGTCCCGGGTTCAACGAGATCCACCCCGAGATCGCCTCGCACTGGTACGACGACATGGGGCTCGCCGCGATCGGTGAGGGGGGCGCGGTGTTCGCATGGTCCCAGTCGAACCAGCTGCACGGCGTGTTCGCGCGCAAGCTCGGCCCGAACGGCGTGGTGACCGGCGCGCCGCTCGCCACCGGCACCGGACCCGCGATGCGACTGCGGTTCGCACCCGGCCGCGGCGTGGTCGCCCGCCTGTCGCGCGCGACCGCGGGCCGGCTCGCGCTGCTCGACGTGAGCGGCCGCGTGCGGGCGAGCACCGAAGCGGCGGCCGGCGCCGCCGAGGTGACGTTCGCCGGCACGGACGCGCTCGCGCCGGGCGTGTATTTCGCGGTGCAGCGCGGCGCCGACGGCTCGCGTGCGACGGCTCGCGTGGTGGTGACCCGCTGACCCCGCGCCGCGCCGCAGCCGACGCCGCTCGAGGGCGCCCGCACCGCGCGGGCGCCCTCGGCTCGACACGCGTTCCGCCGCCCGGTTCTTGACCGTTCTCCGGCGGGCCGCCTAACCTCCCGCGGCCGCTTCGACCCGCAGGGCCCACTCCCAGACGACCACGTGAGGATTCCGCCGATGGCCACGCGCAACTCTGGCCCCAAGCCCCGCTCCGCGGGCCGGCGCCGCACCGCGACCCACAAGGCTCCGGCCGCCCGCAAGGCGCCGGCGTCCGCCGCCGCGCCCCGGGCGAACGGCGCGTTCGCCGCGCAGCAGCGCGTGTGGGAGCAGCGATTCGAGGAGTCGCGCAAGCGCGGCGACGTCTACCCGTTCACCATCTCGGGCGTGCCGATCAAGCCGATCTACGGCCCCGACGACGTGAAGGACATGGACCTGGCGCGCGACCTCGCGTACCCGGGCGAGTACCCGTACACGCGTGGCGTCCATCCCACGATGTACCGCGGCAAGATGTTCACGATGCGCCAGTTCGCCGGCTTCGGCACGGCGCGCGAGACGAACCAGCGCTTCCACTACCTGCTCGCGCACGGCCAGACGGGCCTGTCGATCGCGTTCGACAACCCCACGATCATGGGCTACGACAGCGACCATCCGAAGTCGCACGGCGAAGTGGGCAAGTGCGGCGTCGCGATCGACTCGCTGCGCGACATGGAAACGCTGCTCGAGGGTATCGACCCGGGCGCCATCTCCACGTCGATGACCATCAACGGCCCCGCGCCGATCCTGTTTGCGTTCTACCTCGCGAACGCCGAGAAGCGGGGCGTGCCCTTCGCGCGCCTGCGTGGCACGCTGCAGAACGACATCCTGAAGGAGTACATCGCGCAGAAGTGCTGGTGCTTCCCGCCGGAACCGTCGCTGCGGCTGATCGTGGACCTGATCGAGTTCTCGACGAAGCACGTGCCGCAGTGGAACACGATCTCGGTGTCGGGCTACCACATCCGCGAGGCCGGCAGCACCGCCGCGCAGGAGCTGGCGTTCACGCTGGCCGACGGTTTCACGTACGTGGAGCGCTGCGTCGAGCGCGGGCTCGACGTGGACGACTTCGCGCCGCGGCTGTCGTTCTTCTGGAACAGCCACCTCGACTTCTTCGAGGAGATCGCGAAGCTGCGTGCCGCGCGCCGCATCTGGGCGCGCCACATGCGCGAGCGCTTCGGCGCGAAGCGCAAGGAGTCGTGGCTGATGCGGTTCCACACGCAGACGGCCGGCTGCTCGCTGTGGGACAAGCAGCCCGAGAACAACATCGTGCGCACGGCGTACGAGGGCCTGGCCGCGGTGCTCGGCGGCACGCAGTCGCTGCACACGAACTCGATGGACGAGACGATCGCGCTGCCCAGCGACAAGGCGGTGAAGATCGCGCTGCGCACGCAGCAGATCATCGCGCACGAGATCGGCGTGACCGAGACGATCGACCCGCTCGCGGGCTCCTACTACGTGGAGAGCCTCACGAACACGATCGAGGCGCAGGCGGAGGCGTACTTCCGCCAGATCGACAGCCTCGGTGGCGTGGTGGCGGGCATCGAGAAGGGCTTCTTCCAGCGCGAGATCGGTGCGGCCGCGTACCAGTACCAGCAGGAGATGGAGAAGAAGCAGCGCGTGATCGTGGGCGTGAACGAGTACGTGGAGGAGGGCGAGAAGCTCGACATCCCGATCCTCCAGATCGGCGAGGAAGTCGAGGCGCAGCAGAAGGCGTCGATCGCCGAGCTCAAGCGCACGCGCGACGGGCAGGCCACGGCGGCCGCGCTGCAGGCGCTGACTGCCGCCGCGCGCACGAAGCCGGGCGAGGTGAACCTGATGGAGAAGATCCTCGACTGCGCCCGGGCGTACGCCACCGAGGGCGAGATCCGCGGGGCGATGCGCGAGGTCTTCGGCGACTACGTGGAGAGCGTCGAGTTCTAGGCGTTCCACGCCGAGCGTGTTCCGCGGCCCCCGGCGACTTCGCCGGGGGCCGCTCGTTCGTGCGGGACCACGGGGCGCCGACGCGCCGTGAAGCTGCGCCCGCGGCGCGTGCACCCGCGCCGCCCGGCGCAGGGGATCGCCGGCTGCGACGGGTCGCCGATCCGGACCGGGGTCGGTGGCCCGCTTTGTACTCTCGCCGCCCTCGCGGCGGTAGGACCTGCAACTTCTGAGACGGATCGCGCGACCTGCTCGTCCCCGCCTTGGACTTAGCCGCTCCCGCCGCGTCGATCCACTGGCACGCGAAGTGCGTTGCCGAGAGAACGATCCCGCCGGGTGAAGCCATCCCATCCATGAGTGGGAAGGCCATCATCCGGTCGGGATCACCCGAGCGTCCGACCGGTGTCGACGCGGGCGCGACGCTCGACATCGAGGCGCGGCCACGGGGTGGGGTTCGTCGCCGTCGCGGCCGCCGTCGGCCGTCCACCGTCCCGAGGGTCGAAACCGCATGCTGCCTTCGATGTTGCTCTGCGCGCAGCTCGCGATGGCCGCGGGACCGGTGGTCTCCCCGGACACGCTGAGCCTCCTGCCCGCGTCGCCCGTGCCTGCGGACAGCGTGTGGCTGCCCATGCGGGCGCCCCCCTCGGCGGAGCGCGCCGTCTCGCTGGGCGAGGCCTACTCCGGCTGGAGCGTCGAGCGTTTCGGCGTGCACGGCGTGACCGGCGACCTGCGGGCCCAGCTGCGCGACGGTCTCGCACTCTCGGGGCAATCGCGATGGCTCGTCCTCCGCCGCTGGCCGGCGTTCTCGCCGAGCCTGCTCGCGGACGACCTGGACCGCGCGCGGCTGTTCCTCGCGCGCAACGGCCATCCGTGGGCCGTCGTGACGGCGCGATTCACGCCCCGGGCCGAAAAGCGCGCGGTCGCGGTCGACTTCGACATCGTCGCGGGTCCCGGCCTCCGCGTCGCCGCGAACCGGACGGAAGCCGTCCCGCCGGCACTGCAGCCGCGCGCGGATCGCCTGCTGCGCCTGCGGCGCGACGAGGTCTTCAGCGATTCGCGCGTCGAGATGCGCATCTCGCGCCTGCTGTCCCTGCTCCAGGAGGACGGTCGCGCCCGGGCCAACGTGACCACGCGGCTCACCCTGCTGGATTCGACGCACGTCGAGGTGCTCTTCCTCGTGCAGGCGGGATCGGTCTTCCACTTCGGCGACGTCCGGGTGGAGGGCGCGTCTCCGAACCTCCGGACCACCGTGCGGCGGACGGTGGACATCGAGAACCAGCAGCGCTACTCGCCCTCGAAGCTGCGACGCGCCGAGGAGGGACTGCGTTCGCTCGATCTCTTCCGCAAGGTCGAGGTCACGACCGTCGAGGCGGGAGAGGACCGGCTCGACGTGGTCGCGCAACTGGCCGAACGCACGCCGCGCACGCTCGGCCTCGGCATCGGCTGGTACACCGACGACCAGGCGCAGGTCCGCACCGAGTGGAAGCATCGCAACCTGTTCGGGGGTGGACGCGGCGCTTCGCTGAATGCGAGTTACTCGCGCTTCGTGCAGGAAGCGGGCGTCACGGTGTGGAAGCCCATCCTGTTCCACTCGCGCACGCGCGGGAGCCTGGGCGTGCGGGGGCGCCGCGAAGCGGAAGAGCTCTACACGCTGCGCAGCGTCGAGTTCCAGGCGGCCGCCACCTATCTCCAGTCGGCGCGCACGACGATCCAGCCGGCCATCACGATCTCGCGCATCGACATCGAGACCGCGCTGCCGATCGACAGCGTCTTCGACTCGCCCCCGCACTCGCTGATGACCGCGGGGCTGCGCTGGACGCACTCCGCGCTCGACAACGCGCTCGACCCGCGGCGCGGAACGTACGCCTGGGCCTACACGGAGTACGGCCTGCCCGACTTCGGCCTCGAGAACCAGTACGCGCTCGTCGAGACCGAGGGGAGCGTCTTCCGGCCGGTCGGCGAACGCCTGCTGATCGCGGGCCGCGGGCACGTGGGGCTGGCGTTTCCCGTGGGTTCGTCGCTCGCCCTGCTCCCGAACAAGCGCTTCTACGGGGGCGGCGCGAGCTCCATGCGTGGCTACCGCCGGCACAAGCTCGGTCCGCTGGACACGGCGTTCCGCCCGATAGGCGGCGTGGCGCTGTTCGAGTCGTCGCTGGAGTTCCGCTTCCCGCTGTTCGGCGCGCTGCAGGGCGCGGTGTTCACGGACGCGGGCCAGGTGTGGGAACGCCGCGCCGACGTCCCGGATCGTCTCGCGGTCGCGGTGGGCCCCGGCCTGCTGCTGCACACGCCCATCGGCCTGGCGCGTTTCGACGTCGGCGTCCTCGTCACCGATCCCGGGCCCGACCAGCCGCGGCGGGTGTTCCAGTTGCAGGTCGGCCATGGCTTCTGACCCGACGCCGGCGGCGCCGAGGCGCCCGCATCCCGTGCGCCGCGCGTTCGCGTGGGTGGGGATCGCGATCCTCGCGGTCGTCACCTCGCTGATCGCCTGGCTCGCGGTGCCGGGCTTCGCGCCGGCGCGCGCGCCCGTGCTGGCGATGGGCCTGCGCTCGCTGGACGACGGCCTGCCGGGAACGATCACCTGCGTCGACGCGCGCTGGCCGCGCGCCGGGCGCATCGAGCTCGAAGGACTGGTGTGGATCCTCGACCGGGACACGCTGGCGGAGGTCTCGACGCTCGCGATCGACATCGAGCTCGCGTCGTTCCTGCGCCGGGATCTCGCCCTGCGGGAGGTGTCGGCGCACATCGCCCAGCTCGACGTGGTCGCGATCCGCGCCGCGTGCCCCGACGGCTCGTGCTGGTCGCGCGGACGCTCGCCGCTGCGCGACGGCGTGCTCCCCGGCGTGCCGTCGCTCGCGGTGCGGACGCTGCGCGTGAGCGCCGAGCGCGTTCGCGTGGACACGGCGAGCGTGCGGCGCGGGCCCGCCTCGTCGCAGGATCGCTTCGCGCTCGACGCGTCGCTGCGGCTGCTGCACGGGGAGCCGCTCCGGGTCGAGGTCAACCGGTTGAGCCTCGACCATCCGTCCGACTCGCTGCGCGTGGCCGATGCACGGCTGATCGTCGACCTGTCCGGACCCGGGCGGATCGAAGCGGCCGGTCACGGCCAGCTCGGCGCGCGCTGGCCGTTCACGCTGGACGGGAGCACCACGCGCGACGGCCGGTTCGAACTCCACCTCGCGCGGGCGACGGGCTCCGACGGGTTGCGGGCGCGCGGGCGCTTCGAACGCGACGGCTGGAAGGCTCGCGGGGTCGACGTGGAGCACTTCACGGCGAAGCTCCGCGACGTCGAGGCCGAGGGCGCATGGCGGTACCGGGACGCCCGGCACGCCGGGCGCGTGCACGTCGCGATGACCGGCACGCGCTGGCTCTCGGAACTGGTGACGATCCCGGACCTGCCCGAAACGCTCCAGTTGAAGCTCGACGCCACCGCGGAGGGCCTCGCGAACGACCTGCACGTGCGGCTGCGCGCGCGCGGTTCCGCGCGCGTCCGGGGCGTCGCGGTCGAGCACTCCGAACTCGCCGCCGAGGGCTCGACGCGTGCGCCGCTGCGCCTGCGATTCGCACTCGCGGCCCGCGCGCTCGACGTGGACGCTTCGGGCGCCGGGGAATGGCGGCAGACGGACGCCGGCTGGGAGATGCGCCTGGCCCCGGTGCGGCTCGATGCGGCGGGTGCCGCGAACCCCGTGCGCCGGCCCGGCGTTCCGTCCGCGGACGCGCGGCTCGGTGCTCCCGTGGTGCGATTCGACACGGCGGGCGACGCGATGGGCGTGCGGGACCTGCGCTTCACGGGAGGCTTCGGCGAAGGGCGCGCGAGTGCGCAGCTCCGGCGCGGCGCCGGCCCGTTCGCGCTGACCGTGTCGTGGCCCCGCGCGCCCGAGGCCCTGATCGCACGCGCGCACGTGACGGACGCCCGCGCGCGCGCGCTGCGCGCCGCCTGGCGCGACTCGACGCGCTACGCGGCGCGGATCCAGGGGCGTGTCGCGGCGACCGAGCCACGACTCGTCGCCGACGCGACGTTCGAACTGCCGGGCCCGGCCGCCCTCGCGGCGCTGCTTCCAGCGGGCGCGCGCGTCGGCGATCTCGGCCCGGTGCAGGGGCGTGGCCGCTTCGAGAGCACGGCTTCCGGCTGGAAGGCGGAGGCCGACCTGGGGCGCACGCCGTGGATCGATCGATTCCAGGTCGCGGCTCGCATGACCGGCGGCGCGATCGCCGTGGACCAGCTCGACGCGGCGCTGCCCGGGCTCACCGCTTCGATCCGCACGCGCGTGCAGGGGGGCGCGGTGGACGGCAGCGTCGAAGCGCGCGTGCGCGACGCCGCGTTCCTCGCCCGCTTCGTGCCCGCGCTCGACTCCGTCCAGCTGCGCGCCGCGGTGCAGGGGCGCATCGCCGGCGCGGCCGGTGCACCCGACGTCGACGTGGCGTTCCTCGTGGCCGCCGCGACCCCGAACCTCGTGGTGCCGCGGGGCTCCGGCCGCGCGTACGTCCGCGCCGGCCGACTCACCCGGCTCGACGCCGTCGCCCCGCGGGGCGCTTGGCTCGGGGCGTTCCTGCTGGACAGCCTGCGCGTGCACTACCGCGACGAGCCCGGTGTCGCGGGGGCGGGACTGCCGGGGCGCTTCACCGTCGTCGCGGGCGGTCGCGACGTGGCCTGGGCGCAGGCCGGGCGCGTGCGCACGGCCCCGGCGATGACCATCGCCACCGACAGCCTGCGCGTGGCGCTCTACGACAAGGACCTGGTCGCCGGGCAGCCGTTCGAGCTCGCGCTCGTCGACGGTGGCTTCGCGGTCGACGGCCTGAGACTCGCCGGCTCCATGGGAACGATCGCGGCCGACGGTCGCGTGACGCGGGAGACCTCGACACTCGCACTCGCTGCCTCGCTCGAGCTGCCGGAGCTGCCGCCCACGTTCGGCGTTCCGCGCGGCCTCGTCCCCGCGAAGCTCGACGTCCGGTTGCAGCCCGAGCGCGGAGACAGCCTGGAGCTGACCGTGGAGGCGCGCGGGTTGCAGATCGCCTCGCGGAAGGACGTGGTCGCCCACGCCCGGCTGCTCGGACGCTCCGGGCAGATCGTGGCCCGCGTCGATCTGCGCGACGGCGACGCGACGATGCTCGAGCTCACGGCGCGCCTGCCCGGCCGGCTCGCCGTGCTCGCGCCCTTGGGCCCGGGCGCCGACGGGCCGCTCGATGTCGACGTGCGGGCCACCCGCTTCCCGTTGCCTTCGTCGCTCGCCGATCCCGTGCACGCACCGGGCTACCTCGACCGCGCCGGCACCGGCCGCGCGCCCGTGCTGGACGGCGAACTGCGCCTGCGGGGCACGGGCCGGTACCCCGAGGGCGGCCTGACCGGCGCGATCACGTTTCCGGGCTGGAAGCAGCTGAAGGGAGACCGCCTCACGATCGAGGCCCGGCTCGTTCCGGCCGGCGAGGGGCTCGCCGCGCGCCCCCCGCGAGGCAGCGTCGTGCTCGCGGCGGCGGCCACGCCCGGCGTGACCGCGCGCGTCGCGGGCATCCACGACGGCAGGAGCGTGCTCGATGCCGACCTGTCGCTGCCGATCCGCGTGTCGCTCGCGCCTCCGGCGGCCGATCCGATCACCGGGCGCGCGATGTCGCTGGTGCTCGACGCGCCGCAATTCCCGCTCGAGATGCTCGAGCCGTTCACGCCCGCGCTGCGCCGGCTCGAAGGCACGATGGCGCTGCACGTGACGGCGCGTGGCGCGCCGTTCGATCCGTCGTTCGAGGCCCGCGCACGGTTCGCGAGGCTCGACGCGAGCACCCCCGAGCGATCGCGCATCGTGGCGAGCGGCGACGTGACCGCGAACGGCACGCTCGCCCGTCCGGTCGTGCGCGGCCGCATCCAGGTGGACCACGGCGTGATCGTGCTTCCCGAGCAGCAGAAGCTGCTGCACGCCACCCAGGGCCAGGCGCTGCTGTGGCAGCGACAGGGCGTGGTGCTGGCCGAGCCGCCGGACGAGATCCGGGCCGCGACGCCCGCGGTGGACGCGAAGCACGCGAGCGGACCGGTGCCGGCGGACTCCGGCACGGGCTCGGCCGCGCGCGACGCCCGCGCGCAGGCGCTGGCGGCCCATCGCGCGGCCGATTCGCTGCGAGCGGGCTCGGACCTGCTGCGGACCGTCGACCTCGACGTGCGCGTGGTGGCTCCGGGAGGGACGCGCGTGCGCGGGCGCGGACTCGACGTGGACCTGGGCGGAGACGTCGAGCTGATCCAGAAGGACGGCGTTCCGACGCTGCTCGGAGACCTCGAGACACAGGGCGGCGGGATGGACCTGTACGGCCGTCGCATGAACGTCGAGAGGGGCACGCTCACGTTCTTCGGCGGTCGCAAGCTGAACCCCACGCTCGACGTCACGCTCGCCCGGCGCACGAACGACGTCGACATCACGGCGCACGTGACGGGCACCGCCGCGAATCCCCGTGTCGAAGTCGAATCCGAGCCGCCGATGGACCAGGCGGAGATCCTGTCGTACCTGCTGTTCGACCGACCGCTCGACGACCTGGACGCGTCCCAGAACACGCGGGTCGAGGACCGTGCCGCGCAGCAGGCCGAGAGCTATCTCGCGGCCCGCCTCACGGGCCGGCTCTCGGAATCGCTGGGACTGGATCTGCTCTCCTACGAACGCAGCCAGCGGGACAGCACGGGCGAGAGTTCGCGGTCCGTGACGCTCGGCAAGTACCTGACGCCGCAGATGCTCGTGAAGGTGGAGCAGGGCTTCGACAACCTGCGCGGGTTCGACGTCGTCCTCGAGTACTGGATCCGACGAGGCCTGCGGCTCTCCACGCACGCCCAGCAGAGCCGGTCGGGCGTCGCGCTCGACTGGACGCGGGACTACTGATGCGCCGCCGGTGGAAACTCGCGCTCGCGCTGGCGGTCGTGCTTCTCGTCGCCGTGGTCCTGGCGCTCGTGCTGCCCCGCGAGACCGTCCTCCGGCTCGACGCGCCGCGTCCGGTCGTGACCTCGGAGCCGGCCGACACGCTGCCGCGGCCGTCGCGCTCGACGATCGAAGGGCGGGTGACCTACGACCTCTCGGCCGTGACCGACTCGCTGGAGGTGGCGATCCCGCGCGTGTACGGCGACCTCGAACAGAAGATCCCCACCGCGAGGAACGAGCGGATGAAGTTCGCGTTCCTGCTCCGTCGTTCGCCGTTCCGCGTGAAGATGGTGGGGCAGACCGTTCGCATCTCGGCCGACGTCGAGTACTCGGGGCGGATCTGGTACGACCCCACGCTCGGCCCCGAAGTCGAGATGTCCTGCGGGACGGGCGGGGACCCGCCGCGCCGTGCGCGGCTGACGCTCGAATGCCGCGGGCAGCTGACGCGCGAGTGGGGCCTGCGCACGCGCTCCCGTCTCGTGCGGCTGGAGCCGTACAGCGACGACCCGCAGGACCGCTGCCGCCTGTCGTTCCTCCGCATCGACGTGACCGAGCGCGTGTTCGAGGTGACGCGGCGTGTGGTCGCCGAGAAGCTCGACCTGTTCGACGAGGCGGTCGCGCGCTGGCCGGTGCGCGGCAAGTTCGAGAAGGTGTGGTGCGATCTCCAGGTGCCGCTGCGGCTCACCGACAGCCTGTACATGACGATCAACCCGAGCGATGCCGAAGTCGGCTCGATCGGCGCCCGTGGCGACACGGTGTTCGCGAACCTCCGGCTGTTCGCCGAGCCGCGCGTGGTGAGCGGTTCCCGCCCGACACCCGCGCTCGCGCCGCTGCCGCCGCTCCGCTTCACGCGATCGGCCGGGCACGGCGCGCGGGTGCTCATGGACGCCTCGTGCACGTACCCGATCGCGACCCTGTACCTGCGCAAGGCGCTGGTGGGGCGCAGCATCGAACAGATGGGACGCCCGATCACGATTCGTGACGTCGCGATCACCGGCATCGGCGGCGGGCGCGTGGCGCTCGGCGTGCGGCTGACGGGGGCGGTGGAGGGAAGGCTCTACTTCACCGGCACGCCGCGGTTCGAGGCCGCCACGCACGAGATCACGGTGCCCGATCTCGAGTACGACGTGGGCACCGCGCGGATCCTCGTGAAGGGTTACGAGTGGCTGAATGGCGCGAACCTGCGCGACTTCCTGCGCGAGCAGGCGCGGCTGCCGGACTCGATGATCGTCGAGCAGCTGTCCCGGCTCGCCGAGCAGGGGATGAACCGTGATCTGCCGGCGCGGGGCACGCACCTGAGTGGTCGCATCGCCGACGCCGGGGTCATCGACGTGCGCGCGACGCTCCGCGACATCCGCGTGCGGGCGCTGGCCGAGGCCGACCTGGGACTGTCGATCCGGCGTTCACCGTCCGTGCCGCGGCCGCCGGCGCCCCGCGCGCCCGAGCCGGACAGCGGCGGCAAGAACGACGACACCGACGACGGGTGACGCCGCCGCGAGGACGGGCGGTCCGCCGGGACGCGGGTCAGCCGCTCCGGCGTGGTGTCGGCGCCCGGCCACCCTTCCAGCGATGCCGTGCGTCCGCCTCCTCGACGGAATGGGAGCGGGTGATGGAACTGTCGCGCTGGGCCAGGCGAGCGAGGCGGCGGAAGTGCCGGTGCAACGTGTCGAGCTCCGCCTCCGAGAGCGACTCGACGTCGATCAGGCGGTTGCTCGCACCCTCGAGCGCCGCGATGAGTTCGTTGAGCTTGGCGGAGATCGCCCGTGCGTCCTTGTTCTGCGCGCGCTGGATGAGGAAGACCATCAGGAACGTGACGATGGTGGTGGTGGTGTTGATCACCAGCTGCCACGTGTCGGAGTAGTGGAACAGCGGGCCACTCGCGAGCCACAGCACGATCAGCGCGAGCGCGACGAACAACGCGGCGGTCGTGCCCGCGGCGTGCGTGACGTACGCCGAGAAGTGCTCCATGGCGAGGCCGAAACGCGACTCCCGCTTGCCCGCGGGAGGATCGTCCTCGTCTTCCCCGGGGTCGGAACCCGCGCGCGTGCCGCCCGCCGCCCGCTTCACGCGCTCCTCCGGCGGGCGACGGTGTCGGGGTGTGACGAGTCGAGTGCGAAGCGCGCGAGCGGTCGTTCGTCGAGCGGAGTGCTGGGCATGCGAGATCTCGGGGTGGCGTCGGGGTGCGGCCGGATCGGGGCCGCTGCGCCCGTCCGCGTTTCGGACGAGCCCGGCGTCCTGTCGAGCATCGCGCGTGCCGCGGGCCGCAGCGGCCACGGGTGAGCTCGCGCGAGCGGGAATGGACGGCTTCCGGTACATCACCGGGAGCGCATTCGCATGCGTCGTGAAAATTGCTCCAGCTCGGCGTGTAATTCCGGGTGCGCAGGACGCCTCGAGGCGTCGCTGCCCACGGCCTTCCCGCTGCTTCCGGCCCCTCTTCCTTCGCAAATTGTCGCGCAGCGGACCCCCGCGGCCACGGCACGCCCCTTGCGGTCCGATCCCGCAGGGCATGTAGGGCGACGAGACGGGCAGTGAACCGGAGTCGGCTTGTGATGGCGAGGGGCGACCACGTTCAGGGGATCGCCCATCGATGAACCCGCGCCCCGCGGTCCACTCGGGCGGTGGCTCGGGCTCTTAGATGCCGACCAGAAGCATCACCTGTGAGTCAAACCTCACCGTCGCCCGACAGCCCGCCCCATCGTTGTTCACGGCCGCGCCCGGAGGTTCGGGCGCGCCCGTGCGTTCCAGGGCCCGGCCGCAGGGCTCGCTGCGCCGTGGAGGGTGCGGCCCACATCCGCACCCGCCCGGGTCCGACGGACCCGTTCCCCTCGTTCCCGCCCAGGTCCCGCGGGCGATCGCCGAAGGAGACTCACCCATGAACCACCTGCCACGCCTGTTCGTCGCTGCCTGCTTCGGGTTGTCGGTCGTGTCCGCCTCCGCTGCGCACGCCACGTCCCCGGTCCCCGTGGCGATGGGCGCGAGTTGGGACGGCCCGGGACACGACCTGCAGGGGATCGTCGACTCGTACATCGGCATTCCCGGTGCGATCGACGTGCGGACCGATTTCATCGGAGCGCATGCCGGCGATCTCGATCCGTGGTTCTGGGTGGGCGGCCGCGTGCCGGCGTTCCTGATCACGGAGGTGGCCGGGAACTCCGCCACGAACGAACTGGGCTGGTATGTGGAGACGTTCGCCCGCCCGGTGATCGATGGCCTGGACGACGGGATCGTGTTCGATGGTCCCTCGAGCGACGGCGCGGACGTCACGATCGTGTTTCCCTCGAGCTCGACGAAGTTCGGCTTCTACCTCGACACGCACACGCTCGTCCAGACACCGGAGGGGCCGCGTGACCAGGTCTTCTTCACGGACCGCATGCTGAACGATGCGGGCCCGGCCGGCGCCGGGGCGATCCACGGGGTCACCGACGGCGACGTGCAGGCCCTGGTGTTCGACGTCTCGGAGTGGAAGGGACCGAACACCTGGCTGGTGTGCTTCGAGGACTCGGACGCGGGTGCCCTGATCCAGCCCTGCTGCGACGGCACCGATGCCGACTACAACGACGTCGTCTTCCAGGTGAGGGCGTCCGGGGCGACCCCGGCCATCCTGACCTCGTTCGGCGCGATCAAGTCCATCTATCGCTGACGGCCGCCTCGCGCGGTCCCGCGATCAGGCGGCGCGCCGCCGCCGGGCGCGCGCGGGCACCGGCGCCGGCGCGGGAGCGACCGCGCCGCGCCGGGCCGCGCGGCCCCGGGGCCCGGCGTGCGCCCCTCCGGGCCGCATCCGGTCGCGGAGCAGCGCCTCGACCTCCCCGGCCGGCTTCGGAGCGCCGAACAGGAAGCCCTGGGCGCAGTCGCAGCCGAGCGCCGCCAGGTCGTCGCACTGCGTGACCTGCTCCACGCCCTCGGCCACCACCTGGATGTCGAGCGCGTGCGCGAGCCGGATCAGCGACGCCACGATCGCCTGGCTCTGGCGGTCCGTGTGCAGCCGGGCGATGAACTGCCGGTCGAGCTTCAGCTGCTGCAGCGGGAGCTGCTGCAGGTAGTTCAACGACGAGTAGCCGGTGCCGAAGTCGTCCACGCTGATACGCGCGCCCATGCCGCGCAGCGAGCGGAGCTGCTCGAGCACCGCGCCGGAGCCCTCCAGCATCACGGTTTCGGTGATCTCCAGGTGCAGCAGCGACGGATCCATCTGCGTGTCCTCGAGTGCGTCCTTCACCGTCTTCACCAGGTGGCCGGTCGCGAACTGGCGGGACGACACGTTCACCTGCACGCCGAGCCTCGCGGCGCCGGGCACCGCGCGCTGCCAAGCGCACACCTGCCGGCAGGCGTGGTGGATCACCCAGTCGCCGAGCGGTTCGATGAGGCCGTTCTGCTCGGCCAGCGGCACGAAGCTGCGCGGGGCCAGCAGGCCCCGGCGCGGGTGCTGCCAGCGCACGAGCGCCTCCACGCCGACGATGCGCCGATCGGGCAGCGACACGCACGGCTGGTAGTGCAGCCGCAACTCGTCGTGCTCGATCGCCGAGCGCAGGGCGCGTCCGCGGTTCGACATGTTGCGGCGCACCAGCTGCAGTTCGGGCGACGCCCACTCGATGCGGCCGCCGCCGTGCTCCTTGGCCGCGTACATCGCGGTGTCGGCGTCGCGCAGCACCGCTTCGGGCGACGCCTCCGGGTCCTCCACCAGCGCCACGCCCACGCTGAGCGACGGATCGAACTGGATCCCGCGGACGACGATCGGGGCCGACACGCCCTCCAGCAGGCGGCGGCCGATCACGCGGGCCTCCTCGACCTCGGTGATGCCCTCGCACAGCAGCGTGAACTCGTCGCCGCCGAGTCGCGCCACCGTGTCCTCGGGCCGAACGTGCGTGCGCAGCCGTTCGGCGATCGCCTGCAGCAGCTCGTCGCCGGCGCCGTGGCCGAGCGTGTCGTTCACGTCCTTGAGCCCGTCCACGTCCATGAAGTACACGGCCACGCGATGCGCGTGGCGGTCGAGCCGCGCGAGCGCGTGCTGCAGCCGGTCCAGGAACAGCAACCGGTTCGGCAGCCCGGTCAGCGCGTCGTGCAACGCCAGGTGCTCGAGCTGCTCGTGCGCACGGCGCCGCTCGAGCACGCGGCCCAGGTGCACGCCGATCCGCATCATGGCGCTCTCCAGCCCGACGTCGCCGGGCAGCGGCGCCGGCGAGAAGAACTCGAGCGCCGCCACCACTTCGTCGCCGGCCAGCACCGGCACGCAGATGCGCGACACCAGCCCGAGCGCCTCGGCCGTGCGGCGGCGCGGCGAGGACGAACGCCGCGGGCGCGCGTCGAGCCACACCGGGACGCCGCCGCGCAGCGCCGCCGCGGCCGGCGCGTCGCCGAGCGTCCACTGTTCCAGCGTGACCTCGCGCAGCGCCCCGTAGCGCACCTCGTCCGCCAGGTGCCAGTGCGTGCTCGGCACGAGCGTGCCCGAAGGGCCGCGCACGAGCGCATGGCCGACGGGCCAGCCGAGCGAGTCGCAGACGTGCGCCATGCACAGCTGCATCGCCTCCTCGAGCGTGGACGCCTCGTTCGCGGCGCGCCCGAGCAGCTGCAGCAGGTCGAGCGTGCGCGCCTTGAGCGCCTGCTCGGTCTGGCGCTGCTCCGTCACGTCCTCGTGCACGCTGATCACGAAGTCGGGGTCGCCGTTCGTGTCGCGCACGAGCGCGTTGTTGATGCGCAGGTGCCGGATGCCGCCGTCGCGGCCCACGTACCGGCGCTCCACCTGGAACCACTCGCGCTGCCCGGCGAGCATCTCGCGCCGCTCCTGTGCGCCGAGGGTCGCGTCGGCGGGGTGCGCGAACACGGATTTCTCCCGGCCCACGAGCTCGCTCGCCGGCCGATCCAGCATGCGTTCGAGCGCGCCGTTCACGGACTGGATGCGGCCGTCGCGGCCGACGATCGCGATCCCCACGCCGGCGCCGTCGAACACGGCGCGGAAGCGCGCTTCGCTGCGGCGCAACTCGGCCTGCTGTCGCGAACGCTGCGTGGCGTCGCGCAGGGCGGCCACCACGTAGCACTGGTCGCCGAGCCGGAACGGGCTCAGGCAGATGTCCACGGGGAACTCGCTGCCGTCCTGCCGGAGCGCGTGCAGGTCGCGCGTGGGCCGCATGGGCCGCGGCTGGGGCTCGCTCGCGTACTTCGCGCGCAACGCGGCGTGACGCTCGCGCAACGGCACGGGCAGCAGGTCCTCGACGGGCCGCCCCACGAGGTCCGACTCCGGGCAGCGGAACAGGGCGGACAACGCGTCGTTCGCGAGCACGATCCGGCCGTCGTCGTCCACCACGGCGATGCCGTCGGGCGCGGCGTTCACGAAGCCGCGGAGCAGGGCCCAGGCCGTGTCCGCCGGCGGCCGGGACAGCAGTTCCGACCCCGATTGCCGGATCGCGCCCGCGACCGCTTCCGAGAAGAGGCCCGGCTCGCTCCAGCCGAGCTGGTCGGCCACCGCGCGCATCCGCGCGAGGTCCACGGCCGTGTCGTCGTCGTCGCTGCGTTTCGATGCCCCGGCGTGGGCGGCTGCGAATGCGGCCGTGCGGGCTGCGTGCGGACCATCGGCGTTCGGAGCGAATCGACTTCCGGCCATGCGCCCTCCGTCCTGCGACCGGTGGAGAAGCCCGGTGCGTGCCACGCGGGATCGGTGTTTCGGCGAGCGATGGAGTGCGCGGATGCGGTCGGCCTGCCCGGGGGATTCGGGCCGCGCGGGACGCCGTCCGGCGCCCGCGACGAATTC
>JBGAMH010000373.1:0-2301 GCA_044223135.1 Candidatus Eiseniibacteriota bacterium
GGGGTTCTTCACGCCGGCGGAAGCCTCGAACTCCACGAGCACGCGGTACGCGAACCGGCTCGGCAGCGTGCCGTCGGCCGAGAGCCGCGCGCGGTTCAGCAGCATGCTCACGCCCGCGCCGTGCACCGCCACCTCGCGCACCTGCATGTACCCGCCGAGCTTCGGGGGCGCCACCGCGGGCGAGGCGGCAGCGGGCGCGGCCGTGGCCGGGGGCGCGACGGCGGGCGCGGGCGCGGCGGCGGCGGGCGCGGAGCCCTGCGCGACGGCGGGCGTTACGGGAAGCAGTGCCGCCAGCAGAGCGAGGGCGGCGAACAGCGGGCGGGGCACATCGGCGCGGCGGTCCATCCGTGTCTCCATGAGCGCAGGGAGCGCTCGGGTCTTGTCCGACTGTCTCCAAGTGGTGCAATATGCCTTTTCAACGAAATGCGAAGGCAACTTAGCACCCATAGCGTCCAGATCCAACGGGAGCCCCTCATGGAGACGCTGAACGTCGAGCAGGCCGCTCAGCTCCTGCACCTGAACCCGAAGCGCATCCAGAGCCTCGCCCGCTCCGGCCAGCTGCCGGCGGTGCGCGTGGGACGCAAGTGGCTCTTCCACCGCGACGAGCTCGAACGCCTGCTCGGCCGCAAGACCGCTTCCCCGCGCCCGGCGCCGAGCCTGGCGATCAGCGCCCGCAACCGGCTGCGCGGCGTGATCCACGAGATCCACATCGACGGACTCATGGCCGAGGTGGTGCTGCGCATCGGCGACCAGGACCTGGTGTCGGTGATCACGCGCTCGTCGGTGGAGCGCATGGGACTGCGCACCGGTGACGAAGCGTTCGCGGTGATCAAGTCCACCGAGGTGATGGTGGGCAAGGAAGAGCACGAGTCGTGAGGCTCCCCCGTCGGTTGCCGCCCGGGCTCCGCAGCACGCTCGCGTGCACGGCCGCGCTGCTCGTGACGTGCGCGGCGGCGCCCCCCGCCCACGCCACCGCATCCGGCGCCACGTTGCGCGTGTTCGCCGCCGCGTCGCTGGCCGACGGCTTCGGCGATCTCGCGAAGCGCTTCGAGACCGCGCACCCCGGCGTGCGCGTGCAGCTGAACCTGGCCGGCTCGCAGCAGCTCGCCTCGCAGATCGCGATGGGCGCGCCCGCCGACGTGTTCGCCTCGGCCGACGAGCGCTGGATGGACGACGCGAAGAAGCACGGGCTGCTCGCCGGCGAGCCGCGGCTGTTCGCGCGCAACCGGCTGGTCGCGATCGTGCCGCGCACGAACCCCGGTCGCATCGCTCGGCTCCAGGACCTGTCGCGGCGCGGGCTCAAGCTGGTGATCGGCGCCGAGGCCGTGCCGGTGGGCCGGTACGCGCGCGAAGTGCTGCGCAACCTGTCGCGCGAGGGCGGATACCCGGCTGACTTCGCCACGCGCGCGCTGGCGAACGTGGTGTCCGAGGAGGAGAACGTGAAGTCGGTGGTCGGCAAGGTGCAGCTGGGCGAAGCCGACGCGGGCTTCGTCTACCGGTCCGACGTCACGCCCGCGCTCGCGCGCTACGTGCGCGTGTTCGAGCTGCCCCCGTCCGCGAACGTGCTGGCCTCCTACACCATCGCCGCGCTCGCCGGCGCTCGCGACGCGGCGCTCGCGAACGCGTTCGTGGCGCTCGTGCTGTCGCCCGAAGGCCAGCAGGTGCTCGAACGCCGCGGGCTGATCGCCGCCTCGGCCACGACGGTGCCTTGACCACGGCCTCCGCTCGCGGCACTTCCGGCGCCGGCCCGCTGCACGCGCTCGCGCTGATCGCGGTGGCGCTGCTGGTGTTGCTTCTCGCGCTGCCGTTCGTGGGGCTGCTCGCGCGCGTGTCGCCGCGCGAGCTGGTGACGCGTCTCGGCCAGCCGGCGGTGCTCGACGCGCTGCGGCTGAGCCTGGTCACGGCCGGCGCCGCCACGGCGATCGTGGCGCTGCTCGGCACGCCCACCGCGTACCTGCTCGCCACGCGCGAGTTCCGCGGCAAGCGCCTGCTCGAGGTGCTCGTGGACCTGCCGATGGTGCTGCCGCCCACCGTGGCCGGCTTCGCGCTGCTGATGGCGTTCGGCCGCATGGGCCTCGCGGGCGGTGCGCTGAGCGCGATGGGCGTGACGCTGCCGTTCACCACCGTGGGCGCCGTGCTCGCGCAGGTGTTCATGGCGGCGCCGTTCTTCGTGGCGCCCGTGCGCGCCGGCTTCGCGGGCGTGGACCGCGGCCTGCTCGACGCCGCCGCCACGCTGCGCGCGAACGAGGCGCAGCGCTTCTTCCGCGTGATGCTGCCGCTGGCCGCGCCGAGCCTGACCGC
>JBGAMH010000062.1:0-19020 GCA_044223135.1 Candidatus Eiseniibacteriota bacterium
GGCGCAACGGTGGGCGACGACGCCCGGCGGTCCGGGCGCGAAGCCCCGCCCCCGGTGGGTCGGCGCCGGCGACGCGCCGCCGCTCAGCGGGTGCGCTTGCGCGTCGCCTTCGCCGCCTTCGGCTTGCTCGATGTGGACAGGTTCAGCGCGACGGCCGCGCGCACGAGCTGCTTCAACGCGGCGTCGTCCACCTTCTCGCCCTCGCGGATGTCGATCGCTCGGCGGACGTTGCCCTCGAGGCTCGAGTTGAAGAGCCCCTTGGGGTCGTCGAGCGAGGCACCCTTCGCGAACGTCAGCTTGACGACGCTCTTGTAGGACTCGCCCGTGCAGATCAGTCCCTCGTGCGACCAGACGGGGATGCCCCACTTCCACTCCTCGACGACCGCCGGGTCCGCGGCGTGGATGAGCTTGCGCACCTTCGCGAGCAGTTTCCCGCGCCAGTCCGCGAGTTCCTCGATGCGCTCGTCGATCAGGGCAGATGCGGACGGCCCCGTGGCGGGCTTCTTCATGGACACCTCCCGGGTGAGATCAACGTGACGAAGTTCATGGGCCGGCCGCCGCGCGGCAGGATCCCTAGGAATGTGTCGCTCCAGATCGGAGTTGGTCGCACAGGCTCATGCGCTGGGCGTGTCGAGGCCGAACTGCGCCCCGTACTCGGCGACCAGCCGCTGCCAACCCCCGAACTTCATCGCGTCGGCACCCACGATGCGGCCGATCGGTTCGCCCGCGAGCATCCGGTCGAGCACGTCGAGGCAGACGTGCCAGCCCGCGGCGCCCCAGGCGATGAAGCGGCGATCGATGTTGTGCCACAGCGTCAGGCGGGTGCCGCCGTCCATCGGTTCCAGCTGCCAGCGAAGGTCGCTGCCTCCCCAGCTGTACTCGAGCAGCGTCGGGGCCTCCGCCCGCTTCACGGCCGCCTCCGACACCTGCGGCGCCGGCGTGCCCACGGTGGTGAGTTTCACCGACCCCACGCGCGCCAGGCTGCCGTCCGCGTCGAACGGCGCCCATTCCCGCAGGTGCGCGGGATCGGTCAGCGCCTCCCACACGCGTTCCGGCGGATGGCGGAGGTCACGGACGAGGACGAGGGTCCACTCGTCGCCCTGTTGGCGAACCCGGGCTCCGGTGGCGGCGCCGGGCGCGTAGCGGTCACGCGTGCTCATCGCTGCTTCCCCCTCGGGCGTGCGGTGCGGGAACGGCGTTTCGGAGTGGAGGACCGGGCCATGCGATCGAGGTGGCGTTCGAGCGCGTCGACGCGGGCGGTCCAGAAACGTCGGAACGGTTCGAGCCACGCGTCGACCTCCATGAGCGGCTCGGGTCGCAGCCGGTAGACGCGGCGCTGCGCGTCGATCCGCGACTCCACGAGCCCGGCGTCCCGGAGCACCCGGAGGTGCTTGGAGACGGACGGCTGCGGCAACCGGAGATGGTCTTCGAGCTCCCCCACCGACCGCTCCGACGTGGCGAGCAGGTTCAGCAGGGCTCGGCGGTTCGGCTCGGCGAGCACGGCGAATGCGGATTCCATGTGGCGCATATTCCCGCATGGGCATATGCCGGTCAAGGCATTTCCGGGGGGCGAGGACGGCTCGCCCCCCGGGTGTCCCGGACGGCCCCATCGCTCACAGCACGCGGGCGACGCCCGGAATCCGCCGCAGGAGCGCGACCACGCCCCAGCTGATCGCCACGGCCCCGGCACTCACGAGCAGGCCCTTCACCACGGCGGGCGCCGCCAGGCCCAGGTGCAGGTACTGGAGGTGCGTCGCGATCGGGTAGTGCACGAGGTACATGCCGTACGCGCACGGAGCGAGCGCGGCGAACACCGGGTTCGGTCGGCGCGCGAAGCGCAGGAACAGGGCGAGCGCGGCCACGGACATGGTGGCCCCGGCCAGCGTGAACCCGAGGTCGGCAGCCAGGTGCAGCCACATCGGCAGCGGGCGCACGGTGAACACCGCGATGATCACCACCACCGCGACGACGAACGCCAGCGACGCGAAGTTCAGCCAGCGCTTCCACGTGCGCGCGAGCGGGCCCTCCGGCGCGAGCACGCCCTCCCCCACGCCGTGCGCGCCGAGCCCCACGCCGAACAGGAAGTACGTGAAGTACATCAGCACGCGTCCCGTCTGCACGTCGAACGGCCCCCAGTGCGCCCACTGGAGCCCGCCCAGCGGCAACTCCAGGGCGAGATACGCCACGCTCGCGCCGGCATACAGCGCGCCGAAGAGCGCGGCGGGCGTGCGCAACCGGGCGGCGGCACGGCCCAGCGCGTCGCCCCAGCGCGGCCGGAGCGCCGTCCAGCCCGCCACGACGGCGTCGAAGGCGAGCAGCACCCACAGGAACCACACGGGGCCCGACGCCCACACGCCGGGCGCGGTGAACACCTTCCAGTAGCCCGCCCAGCCACCGGTCGCGCCGGTCTGCAGGTACGCCGGGTAGTACGCGAGCGGCGCGAGCAGCGCCGCCCCGACCGCGAACGGGATGCCGAGCCGGACCACGCGATCCCGCAGGTAGCCGCCCGCACCCTTGCGTCGCAGCGACGGCCACACGAACAGGCCCGACAGCAGGAACATCAGCGCCATGAAGTACATCTCGTTGGCGGTGGTGAACAGCGAGAAGCCCTGCCAGCGCGCGGTGTCCACCACGGGGAACGCGCCCCAGATGCGGTTCGCACCGTCCATCACGGGACCGGGCTTCGGCGCTTCGGGAACGTACGCCAGCACGGCGTGGTGGCACACCACCAGCACGGTGGTCCAGGCGCGCAGGTAGCCGATCGGGGTCGAGTAGCCGGCGGCGGACGACGGTCGGACGGGTTCGGTCATGCGTATCTCCTCGCGGTGCGCCCCGCATCCGCGCGGGACGGCCGCCACGCACGTGGCGACGGGCACAGAGTGCGCGGCGGGCGCGCGGAGTCCGAGCCGACTTTGACGAACCGCTGTCGCGCGGGGACGAACCGTCCGGCTCGTCAGAAGGGGTTCGCAGCCAGTGCGCGCAGCCGGTCGGCGTAGGTGCGGCCGGAGTTCAGTCGCGTGCCGTCGCGCAGCACCACCTCGAACTCCCCGTGCACGCCGGGCACCAGCGCGCCGATGCGCGACACCTGCACGATCGTGGAGCGGTGGATGCGCAGGAACTTCGCCGGGTCGAGCGAGCGTTCGAGCGTGCTGAGCGGCACGTGCAGCAGGTGGCGCTCGCGGCCCGCGTGCAGTTCCACGTAGTTCTCGGCGGCGCCGATCCAGTCGACGTCGTCCACTTCCACGAACACGGTGCGGCCCGACTCCTTCACGGCGATCCGGCGCACGAACCGCTGCGGCGCCGCGAGCTGTTCGAGCAGTTCGGCCACGCGGCCGGCCTCGCCGTCCGACGCCTGCCGCAGCCGCGTGCGCGCGCGCGCCAGCGCCTGTGCGAACCGCTCCTCCGTGACGGGCTTGAGCAGGTAGTCGACGGCGTTCATCTCGAACGCGGCGATCGCGTGCTCGTCGTGCGCGGTCACGAACAGCGTGGCGGGCATGCGCTCGGCGCCCACGGCGGCCACCACGCCGAGCCCGTCCAGTTCGGGCATCTGCACGTCGAGCAGCACCAGGTCCGGCGGATCGGCGGTGATGCGCGCCACCGCGTCGGCGCCGTTCACGGCTTCGGCGATGCGCGTGCACTCGGGGTCCTTGCCCAGCAGGTCGCGCAGCAGCGCGCGCGCGAGCGGCTCGTCGTCAACGATCAGGCACGTGTAGGGCATACGCCACTCGCTCCTCCTGCTCCGTGTCCGCGGCTTCGCGATACGGAAGCCTCAGTGTGACCGCCACGCCGAGTGGCTCCGCCGGCGTGATTGCCAGCGACGCGGCGTCACCGTACAGCCGCGCCAGCCGCGCGCGCGTGTTCGCCAGGCCGATGCCCGTGGAACCCGTCGTGCCCGCGGCCGGCATGCCCGGCCCGTCGTCTTCCACCGTCAGCACGAGCGTGTCGCCTTCGCGCCGCGCGTGCACCGCCACGCGGCCGGCGGTGGCGCTGCGGCCGAGCCCGTGACGAATCGCGTTCTCCACCACGGGCTGCAGGCACAGGTGCGGCACCAGGGCGTCGAGCAGCCCGTCGTCGGCGGACACCTCGGGGCGCAGGCGGTCCGGGAAGCGCACTTCCTCGATCGCGAGGTACAGCCGCAGGTACTCCAGTTCGCGGCGGAGCGGCACCTCGTGCGAGTGGCTGTCTTCCAGCACGCAGCGCAGCAGGTCGGCGAGCCGGCCCACCATGACCTCGGCCTTCGCGTTCTGGCCCTGCCGCACCAGCGACATGATCGCGTTGAGCGTGTTGAAGAGGAAGTGCGGCTGGAGCTGCGCCTTGAGCGCGCCGAGCTGCGCGCTGGCCAGCTGCGTGTGCAGCTCCGCGGCGCGCACCTGCAGCCGTGCCGCCTCGTCGCGGCGTTCCAGGAACTCGTGGTAGACGTCCCAGCCCGCCTGCAGCGCCAGGATCGTCCAGTACGTGAACACGGCCTGGTGGAAGCCGAGCATCATCAGCAGCACGAACGCGGCGACCGGGCCCTTCATCACGTTGGGGTACACGTGCAGGCTCGACAGGACGAGGGCCTGCAGCACCAGCTGCACGATCGTGGTTCCCACGCTGAACGCCGCGTGCGCGAGGGCGGGCCCGACCCAGGCGCGCCGGCGGAGCGGGAAGCGCCGCCCCAGCCACAGGATCAAGGGGGTCGCGAGCGCCGCGATCCACACGCCCACGAGCCACGCCACGAGCGAATGCCACCAGGGTGTCGGGTCGCCGCTGAGGCGCTTCTGGACGAGGCTCTGGCTGAAATAGAAGAGACCGACGGCCGTCCACACGGTGAAGATCAACGCGACGTTGCGAGCGCGGTGCGGGTCCGGCGGCCGGGTGGTGGGCGGCGAGTCCATGCGGGCACGGTACCCGACCACCGGGCCGGTGCGCGCGCCCGGAGTGACGAACCGGCCGCTCGCGTGGACGAACGGGCACCGGCGATTCGGCCGGTCGTGCTGGCGTCCCCGGGCCGATCGTGCGGGCGCCGAGTTCAGCCGGTTCGTTCAATCCCCCGCCCGGCCCGCCGGCTAACGTCCGCCCGTCGTCGATCCGTCCCGCTCCCAGGAGGCTTCCCGTGTCGCTCGCCCTGCTGCACACCGCGCACCACCGTTCGACGCTCGCGCCCGATCCGGCGGTCACGATCTCGTCTTGGCGCAGGCTCGGCGCACTGGCCGCACTCACCGGGCGCACCCGCGAGGAGCTCGCGCGGCGACTCCGCGACGGCCATCGCGCCTACGTCGCCACGCTCGACGGCGTGCCGGCAGCGTTCGGCTGGGTCGCGTCGCGCACCGCGTCGCTCGGGGAACTGGGACTCACGCTGAGCCTGCAGCCGGACGAGCGTTACCAGTGGAACTTCGTCACGCGTCCCGAGTTCCGGAGCCGTGGTCTCTACCCGCGGTTGCTCGAGGCGATCATCGCGCGCCTCGCGCGCCAGGGTGCGCGGCGCCTGTGGATCGCGTACGCGCCCGAGAACCACGCGTCGGCCCGGGGCATCGCGCGGGCCGGCTTCGCACACGTCGCCGACCTGTCCTTCGAGACCGACGGCCGCGTCGCGTTCCGCCCGACGCAGGACGACGTCGCACCGCTCGTGGCCTCGCTGCTGGGCGTCCCCGAGGCCGGCGAGGCCCTCGCGCCGTGCTGGCGCTGCGTGCGCGCCGGCCGTGGCGCGATGGCGTGCGCCGAGGGTGCGTGCCGCTGCGATTACCAGGTGCCGCAATCGGGCTGCGCGGCGCCGGCCTCCGCCTAGCGGGCGTCGGGCAGCGCCAGCTCGAACGGCGCCGGGATCTCGTAGAGCTCCGCCGAGCCGATCATCACCGACGGCGCGAGCCCGAACATCTGGTAGAAGGTGCGCGTGAGGTGCGCCGAGTCGGAAAATCCCGCCTCGTAGGCCGCATCGGTCAGCGAGCCCCCGCGGCCGAACGCGTCCATCGCGCGCTTGAGCTTTCGCCACAGCAGGTAGCGGCGAAACGGCAGGCCGACCTCGGCCGTGAACAGGTGCGCGAAACGGCTCGACGACAGGAACACCTCGCGCGCCACTTCCTCCAGCGTGATGCCGCGCGGCTCGCGCGCCCGCAACCACACCAGCGCGCGTGCGATGCGCTCGTCCATCGGCCGGAGCGGCGGTGGCCCGTCGCACAGGGCCCGCGCGATCGTCGTGATGAGCTGTGCCGCCTCCTCGGCCGAGGGCCGCCGCTGCTGGAAGTCGATCAGCGCCTGGCGATAGGGCATGTAGCGTTCGGCCGCCACCGGGTGGATGGGCGCGCGCAGCGAGTTCCGCAGCCAGCGCCCCTCGCGGCATTCGGGATCGATGAACAGCATCATCACCAGGGCGTCGCGGCCGTCGAACGAGTGCGGCACGTTCGGCATGATGATCGCGCCGTCGCAGTCGACCCACTCCCCGTCGGGCTCGCGAAACCCGATGTCGCGATCGAGTCCCAGCGTCACCTGCACCGCGTGATGCGAGTGGGGCGGCACCACGCCCTGGCTCACGCCGACGCCGATCCAGCCGCCGTCCCAGAAATAGATGAGCGGCCGCCAGGCGGGTCGCGCCGTCTTCTCGCGTGCGGGCATGCGGCGAATCTCGCAGGCCGGCGCGAGGTCAGCAAGTTCGTACAAAGGAACCAGCGGGTTCCTTCAATCGGCAGTCACCCCCCGGACGGCATCCTCCTTTCGTCGCAGTCAGCCACTCACACCCACGAAAGGAGCACGTCATGCGTATCCGCACGATCGTCCCCGTCGTTCTCGCCGTCGCCGTCCTCGCCTCCGCCCTGGTCACCCTCTCGGGGTGCGGCATGGTGATGTACGCCGCCCGCCACGGCTTCTCCACCCCGCCGGCCTCGGAGTTCGGCCTCGGGCCCCGGACCTCGGTGGCCGGCAGCTATTCGGCAACGCTGGATCCGGCCGCGCCGCTGCGGGTGGGCACCCTGCAGTCCGTGAAGCTGGCGATCCGCGACAAGGCCGGCGCGCCCGTGCGCGGGGCCCGGATCACCGTGGACGGCGGCATGCCGCAGCACGGGCACGGCCTGCCCACCCGCCCCCGCGTCGTGGCCGAGGAGGAGAACGGCGTCTACGTGGTGGACGGGCTGCGCTTCAACATGGGCGGCTGGTGGGAGCTGAAGTTCGCCGTCGACGGTTCCGCCGGCGCCGACCGCGTGACCTTCAACGTGAAGCTGTGAGGCTCCCATGACCGCGCTCAAGCTCATCGCGTCCGGCATCGTGGTGATCGCGGCGCTCGTCGCTGCCCGCACGCTCGCGGGCACCGACGCGCCGTGGTCGGCCGAGGAACTCCGCACCATCGCCTCCCTGCGTCTCGCGGGCCTCGGGCCCGTCCCGGCGGACCCATCGAACCGGGTGGCCGACGACCCGCGGGCGGCGCGCCTCGGCGAGCAGCTCTTCTCCGACCCGCGGTTCTCGGCGAACGGCAAGGTGTCGTGCGCCAGCTGCCACGTTCCCGCGCGCGCATTCCAGGACGGCCTGGCGCGCGCCCACGGCGTGGGCGTCACGAACCGGCGCACCATGCCGGTGGCCGGGACGGCGTGGAGCCCGTGGCAGTTCTGGGACGGCCGCAAGGACAGCCAGTGGTCACAGGCGCTCGGGCCGCTCGAGAGCGCCGTCGAGCACGGTGGCGACCGCGCGGCGTACGCGCGCCTGGTGGTGCTGCACTACCGGGCGCCGTACGAGGCGCTGTTCGGGCCGCTGCCGGCGCTCGACCGGATCCCGGCGTCCGCGGGGCCGGTCGCATACCCCGCGGCGGCTCGCGCCTGGAAGGCGCTGCCCGCGGGCACGCGCGACGAGATCACCCGCGTGTTCGTGAACGTGGGCAAGTGCATCGCCGCCTACGAGCGCACGCTGCGCCCCGCCCCGTCCCGCTTCGACCGCTTCGCGGACGCCGCCGCCGCGGGGCACCGCGGCCGGGCCGTCGGCGCCGCGCAGGCGGCGGCCGACGAATTCAACTGCCTCGGTCGCTGGAGCGACGCCCCGCGCGGGGCGTGCCGCGAGCTGGAGTTCATGGTGACGGACGGCCCCGAACTCGAGCGCGCGTACAAGACACCCTCGCTGCGCGACGTGGCCCTGCGTGCGCCGTACATGCACGCGGGCCAGGTCGCCGACCTCGAAGCGGTGGTCGCGCACTACGACCGCGCCCCGCGGGCGCCGGCCGGCCACTCGGAGATCCACCCGCTGCACCTGTCGGCTCGCGAACGCGCGCAGCTCGTGGCGTTCCTGGGCACGCTCACCGGCGCACCCGCGGGCCCGGCCGACGCGCGCGGGCCGGTCACGGAGGTGGCGCGATGACGCCGCGCGTGCACGCATCGCAGCGGCTGGACGTGCTCGTGATCGGCGGCGGGCAGGCCGGGCTCGCGATGGGCCGGCAGCTCCAGCGCGACGGCCGGCGCTTCCTCGTCCTGGACGGCGCGGCCCGCGTCGGCGATTCGTGGCGCTCGCGCTGGGACTCGCTGCGCCTGTTCACGCCCGCGCGCTACGCCTCGTTGCCCGACCTGCCGTTCCCGGCGCCTCCCGATCACCTGCCGGGCAAGGACGAGGTCGCCGACTACCTGGCTTGCTACGCGCGCACGTTCGCGATGCCGATGGCGATGGACGAACCGGTGCACGATCTGCGCGTGATCGGACCCCACCGGTTCCGGGCGACGACGAGCTTCGCGCGCTACGAAGCGCGGCACGTGGTCGTGGCCACCGGCGGGCACCAGGCGCCGAGCGTGCCGGCCCTCGCGCGGGCGCTGTCGCCGCGGATCGCGCAGCTGCATTCGAGCGCGTACCGCTCGCCCGCGCAGCTGCCGGCCGGCCGCGTGCTGGTGGTGGGCGCCGGCAACTCCGGCGTGCAGATCGCCGCCGAGCTCTCGGCCACGCACGAAGTCGTGCTCGCCACGGGCACGCCGCTGCGCCCGGTACCGGTGCGGCTGCTCGGCAAGAGCCTCTTCTGGTGGCTGGAGACCTCCGGCGCGATGCGCGTGACCGTGGACTCGCCGCTCGGCCGCCGCGCCCGGCACGTCGAGTTGCTGCTCGGCCCGAAGCCCGAGCACCTGGCCCGCTCGCACGGCATACGCGTCGTGCCGCGCATCGCGGGCGTCGACGGCTCCGCGCTCGTGGCGGCGAACGGCGAGCGCGTGGAGCCGACGACCGTGATCTGGGCCACCGGCTTCCGGCCCTCGTACCCGTGGTTGCACGCGCCGGTGTTCGACGCCGACGGCCGCCCGCGGCACGTGCGCGGCCTCACCGAGGTCCCGGGGCTCGCGTTCCTCGGCCTGCCGTGGCAGCACACGCGCGGGTCGTCGCTCCTCGGCTGGGTGGCCCGAGACGCGGCGTACCTGGCGCGCCAGGTCTCGACGCAGTGATCGCACGTCGGATGCGATCGCCGGGAGACACTCGCGCCTTCGGAAGCGGGCGCGGGCGTGCGACCCGGCGGCTCGCGGACTCGTTCGCCGCGACACGCCGTCCGCGCCCTGCGGTATTCTGGCGGCGCGTCCTCCCGATCATCGACCTCGCCGCGCCGCGACCCTCCCCCTCGGAGCCCACGACCGCATGTCCATCGAGATCGGTCGGATCGAAGCCCTCTTCCGGTACCCGGTGAAGTCCATGCGCGGCGAGGTGCTCGATGCGGCCGCGCTCGGCTGGCACGGCATCGAGGGCGATCGACGGTTGGCGTTGCGCCGGCTCGAGGAGCAGGGCGGCTTCCCGTGGCTCACGGCGAGCAAGCTGCACGAACTGGTCACGTTCACGCCGCATCGAGCGGGCGGTGCGGGCGGCGACGCGTTGCCGACGCACGTCCGCACGCCGGATGGCGTGGATCTTCCGCTGTTCTCAGAGGCGCTCGCGGCCGACGTCGCGCGCCGCGGCGGCGTCCCGGTGCAGATGGCACACCTTCGGCACGGCATCTTCGACGACGCGACGGTTTCGGTGATCGCCTCGGACACGATCCGCGAGCTCAGCCGGCTCGCGGGGGTCGCGGCGGACGTGCGCCGGTTCCGGCCCAACGTCGTGGTTCGCTGCTCGAACGCCGAGCCGTTCGTGGAGGACGCCTGGCTGGGCGGCGTGCTCACGTTCGGCGATGCGGACGACGCGCCCGAGGTGTCCGTGACGATGCGCGACCTGCGCTGCGTGATGATCAACATCGATCCGGACACGGGCCGGGCCTCACCGGAGATGATGAAGGCCGCGGTCCGCGCGAACCAGAATTTCGCGGGGATCTACGGCACGGTCACGCGAACCGGCAGGCTCGCCGTGGGGCAGGTCGTGCGGCTTCGCCGCTGACGACCTGCCGCGCTCACCCCCTCGCGGGTCTCCCCCGCCGGCTCAGAACGAGTACCGCCAGACGCCGTCCGTGCGCATGCCGGCGTAGAGCGTGGTGCCCCGGGCGTGCAGGGACAGCACGATGGCCCGCGCCGGCGAGCCGGTGCCGAGCACTCGCCAGGTTCGCGCGCCGTCGTCGGAACGGAACACGCCGGCTTCCGTCGCGGCCACCAGCGTGGAGCCCACGCTCGTGATCGTGCGGATGCCCGCGGTCCCGGGACGGCCGCCCGCCGCGGTCCAGGTGCGGCCGAAGTCGGCGGAACGGAAGATCCCGTCGTACTTCCCGGCGTACTGGATCGAGTCGGACATCACGAGGCTCGTCACGAACCCCAGCGTCGCGGGCATCGCGACCGTCCACGTCGCCCCGCCGTCGGTCGAGCGGTACACCGCCCACATCGTGCCCGCCAGCATCACGGTGTCACGCGTGGCCAGTGTCGAGATGTACTGGCCCGTGAGCGCCCCGGCCACGGCGCTCCAGGTCAGCCCGTCGTCCCCGGAGCGGTACAGGCCGCCGAGCGTCGCGGCGAACGTCGTGCCGCCGACCCGGAGGAACGATTCGATGTAGCCGCTGCCGGGCTGAGTCGTGGCTGCCGACCACGTGCTCCCGTCGTCGCTCGAACGGAACACGCCGTCTCCCAGCGTGCCGGCGAGCAGCGTGTTCCCGATCGGGCACAGTGCCGTCACGCTGCTGTTGCCGGGCTCGCTGGCGGGCTTCGACCACGTGGCGCCACCGTCGTACGAACGGTGGACGCCGCTGAACTCCAGCCCTGCGAACAGCACCCGTGCGTTGCTCGCGAAAGCGGTCACGCCGGGAACCGACGGCGGAGCCGCATCCGCGACCCACGTCGCGCCGTTGTCGAACGATCGCCACACGGCGTTCTCGGCGCCGGCCACGGCGATGGTTCCGCTGAGCGCGACGGCATACACCTCGTCGTTGTTGGGGCGTGACGTGGCGGCCGTCCAGTTCACGCCGGCGTCCGTCGAGCGGTAGAGCCCGGCGCTGGTCGCCGCCAGCAGCCGGTTGCCGTCGGCGACCAGCGCCTCGGCCTGGCCGTAGGGACGCGAGAGGGCGGGCGTCCAGGTGGCGCCGCCGTCGGGCGAGCGATACACGCCGCCGCGCGTGCAGACGACCAGCGTGGAGCCCACGTTCAGGATCGCGTCCACGAGGACGTTCGCGGGCTGCGCCGTGGTGGGTGCCCAGGACACGCCGTCATCCGTGGAGCGGTACACGCCGGCCGCGGTGGCTGCGAAGAACGCCGTGTCGCGCAGCGTGAGCGACGTGACCCAGGTGGAGCCGGTGGGCATGCTCACCCCTGCCCAGTGGTCGCCGGCGTCCGTGGAGCGGAAGATGCCTCCGCCGTACGTCCCCATCAGGCAGGTCCCACCCCGGGACGCCACGCACGAGAGAAAGGCGCTCCCCGGCTGCGTCGCAGCGGCCGTCCACGTGAGACCGCGGTCGGTCGAGCGGTAGACACCGGCCGCCGAGCCGATCAGTAACGTGGAGCCGACACTGCCGAGTGCACGCACGGTGCAATCCTGAGGCCCGGTCGGCAGACTGCTCCAGGTGCGGCCGTGGTCGGTGGAGCGGAACGCGCCGTTGCCCAGCGTGCCGGCCAGAAGCAGGTCGCCATCCGAGTAGAGCTCCTGGATCGAAGACCCGGTCGGCAGTCCCATCGAACTGCTCGTCCAGTCGACGGGCCCGGGCACGGGGCCGGTCGCGTCGTTGCTCTTGCCACAGCCCGTCAGCAGACTCGCCAGCACCAGCGTAGCCACGAACCCACCGATCCTGCGCTCCATGGGACACCCCTCGAAAGACGGACACGAAGCAGCCAGCGTCACACGGGAACAGTGTCCCACCACGGCGGCTCGTCCCGACGCGAGCGTTGATTCGACGGAGAACGCGGCGGGAAGGCCGTGCGACGGGTACACTGCGCGCATGTCGAGCGGCACGCCGTCCCATCCCGACTCCGCTGCTTCGGCGCTCACGACGTTCCTGGATCCGCCGGAGCGTCCGACGCTGGGACCGCACGAGGTGCACGTGTGGCGGGTCGACGTCACGCCCTCCGGCGACCGCGTCTTCGACGCGTGTCTCGCGCAGCTCTCGGCCGACGAGCATGCGCGCTTCGCCCGCCTGCCCGCGGGACCGTTGCGCGCGTCGTTCGCGATGCGACGGGCGGCGCTGCGGCGGATCCTTGGCGGATACCTCGCCTGCGATCCGCGCGACGTCGACTACCGCGTGTCGCCGCGCGGCAAGCCCGAAGCGGTCCCGCCGGTCGAGGACCAGGCGGATCCCCCCCTGCGATTCAGCACGTCGTCTTCGCACGCGCTCGCGCTCGTGGGCGTGACGCGTGGACGCGACCTGGGCGTGGACATCGAGCACGTGCGGGCGCTTGCCGACCTCGACGCCGTCGCGCGCACGGTCTTCTCGCCTGCCGAGCGGGCCGAATACGAGGCACTCGCGCCCGGCGAGCGGGCCGCTGCCTTCTTCCACGGCTGGACGCGCAAGGAGGCGTGGCTCAAGGCGCGCGGCGAAGGGGTGATCGGGAACCTCGCCGACTTCGACGTGACGCTCGCGCCCGGCACCACGCCGCGCGTGCGGCGCGTGGCGGGTGAAGCGGGCGAGCCGGGCGCATGGACGATCGTGGCGGGCGAGCCGGGCGACGGCTACGTCGGAGCGGTCGCCGTGCGGGACCACGCGCCGCGCTGGTCGGCGTGGCACTTCCGGGAGGCGTCGCTCCTCGGCGGGTGACGTCGCGATCGCCTGGGCCTCGCCGGCGTTCTCTCCCCGGCGCGATGCGGCGCAGCGATCGGGCGATCGTGGGCTATGGTGCGAAGACACAGGAGGTGTCCCCCATGAGCGACACGATCGGGACGCCGGCGCCCGAAGCCCCGCCGGCAACGAACAGCTTCGACGCGAAGGCCTACGCCGCGCACGGCGCCACCACTCCTCTCGCGCCGGTCACGATCCGGCGCCGCGAGCCCGGGCCCCGCGACGTGCAGATGGAGATCCTCTTCTGCGGCGTCTGCCACTCCGACCTGCACCAGGTGCGCGACGAGTGGCACAACACGCTGCCGACGGTCTACCCGTGCGTGCCCGGGCACGAGATCGTGGGCCGCGTCGTGAAGGTGGGCCGCGCGGTGACGCGTTTCCAGCCGGGGGATCCCGTCGCGGTCGGCTGCCTGGTCGACTCGTGCCGCACCTGCGCGTCGTGCCGCGAAGGGCTCGAGCAGTACTGCGAGGGCCCGGCCACGTTCACGTACAACTCCGACGACAAGGTGCTGGGCGGCGTGACGTACGGCGGCTACTCGACGAGCGTCGTGGTGGACGAGGCCTTCGTGCTGCGCCTGTCGAAGGCGCTCGACCTGGCCGGTGCGGCGCCGCTGCTGTGCGCCGGCATCACCACCTGGTCTCCGCTGCGGCGCTGGAAGGTCGGCACGGGCCAGAAGGTGGGTGTCGTGGGGCTCGGCGGCCTGGGTCACATGGGCGTGAAGCTCGCGAGCGCGCTCGGTGCTCGCGTGGTGGTGTTCACCACCTCGCCGGGCAAGGCGGACGACGCGAAGCGGCTGGGGGCCTCCGAGGTCGTGATCTCCACCCGCGCGGCGGAGATGGAGGCGCACTCGGGAAGCTTCGACTTCATCCTCAACACGGTGTCGGCGCCGCTCGATCTGAACGCCTACCTCGCGCTGCTCCGGCGCGACGGCCACCTGGTGGTGGTGGGCGCCCCGGAAACGGCGCAGCCGGTGATCGCGATGAACCTGATCGGCGGCCGGCGTTCGCTCGCGGGCTCGCTGATCGGCGGCATTGCCGAGACGCAGGAGATGCTGGACTTCTGCGCCGAACACGGCATCGTGTCCGACGTCGAGGTGATCCCGATCCAGTCGATCGACGCGGCGTACGAGCGCCTCGTGCGGGGCGACGTGAAGTACCGCTTCGTGATCGACATGGCCTCGCTGAAGTAGGCTGACGAACGGTCGAAGGTGACGACGAAGGTGCCCGGCTCGCGTGCACCGCGCGCGAGCCGGCCTCGACGGCGCGAACGGTGAACCACGGGGACTCGCTCATGCAGATCCAGCGAAACGGCACGCGCCCCTCCGGCCGGGGCCCTTCCGACTACTTCACGGGCACCGTGCGGATCGATCCCCTGTTCGAGGCGCCGGATCCCGCGCGCGTGGCGTGTGCGCACGTCACGTTCGAGCCCGGCGCGCGCACCGCGTGGCACACGCATCCGCTCGGACAGACGCTCGTGGTGACCGCGGGGCTCGGCCGCGCGCAGCGCTGGGGCGGGCCCGTCGAGGAGATCCGGCCGGGCGACGTGATCTGGTTTCCGCCTGGCGAGAAACACTGGCACGGGGCGAGCCCGACCACCGCGATGTCGCACGTCGCGATCCAGGAGAAGTCCGAGGGGCGCGCCGTCGACTGGCTGGAACACGTCACGGACGAGGAGTACGGCGGCTGAAGTCGCGCCCCGCGTGACGCGGGCGCGTCAGAGCACGACGAGACGCCGGGTCCGCGTGAACGTTCCCTGCTGCAGCCGCACCAGGTAGAGCCCGGGCGCGAGCACCGCCCCTTCACCCAGGTCGATCGCGTGACGACCCGCGCCCATCGCCCCCACCTCGCGATGCGCGATGCGGCGACCGCCGAGGTCGAGCAGATCGAGGCGCGCCGGTCCGTCGCTCGGGAGCACGAAGTCCAGGCGCGGCACCCGGCCGCGCGCGGGGTTCGGCCGCACCGGCTCGAGCGCGAACGAGAGCGGGGCTCGGCCGTCGACGCCGACGGTGCTGCCTCCCGTTCGCACCCCGACGATGATCTCGGTCGTGCCGGGGCTGCCGGTGGTCCACGTGTCGGTCCACACCATCACGCTCCGGCCGGCGTCGAGTGCGCCCCGCGCCGCGGGCGAACCGGTGCGCGTGAGCACACCGGTCGGTGACAGGGCGAGCGTGCCGCTGGTCGGACCGCTGCTGCCGTCGCTCCGGACGGACGTCCCGGTGAAAGTGCCGTTCGTCGCGATCGTGATGGAGTTCCGCTCCCACCACGGCGCGCCGGGGCCGGTCGCGAGGCCGTGCAGTTCCCACGTGCCGGCGAGGTCGGACGGCGCGTACGAGGCCGCCATCTTCAACGCGACGCTGAAATCGGCCGTGCCGGGGGCGCCGCTCTGCCACGTGCTGTTCATCACCACGACGGTGCGGCCGGCGTCCAGCGCTCCGCGCGCGGTGCTCGACCCCGTGAACGTGAGGATGCCGCTCGGGTCGAGGCCGAAGGAACCGCTGACCGGGTCCGGCTCTCCCTGGTGGTCGAACATCGTGCCCGTGAACGTGCCGTTGCTCGCGATCTGGAGCCGGCCCCGTTCCCACCACGGTGCTCCGGGACCGGACGCGATCACGAAGTTCTCCCACGCACCCGCCAGGTCGGCGGGCACGTAGGCGCCGCCGGACTTCGCTCCCACGCGCATCTCGGTCGTTCCCGCGCCACCCGTCGACCACGTGTCGGTGGCCACGAAGACGGTCGAGCCGATATCGAGCGCTCCGCGGAAGGTGCTCGAGCCCACGAACGTGAGCAGGCCCGTCGGGGCCAGCGCCAGGGACGCGTGCAACGTGTCGAGTTCACCGGCGCTGCTGACGGAGAAGGCCGTGAAGCTGCCGTCGCGCGCGATGAGCGCATGCGCGCGATCCCACCACGGAGCGCCGGGGCCCGAGGCGATGCTGAGCGCCTCCCAGGTGCCGGTGAGGTCGGCCTGCTGGTACGCCGAGACGGGCGATGGCGACAGCACCGCCACACACAAGCATGCCGCGCAGCCTGCGAGGAACGTGCGGACCTGATGCATGGACGACCTCCGGGGTGCGGGCCCGGGCGACGCTCGTGAACCCGGTGGCTCGAGCGACGCCCTCCGAAGCCGGTCGATGGCGGGCCAAGGCTAGGTCGCCGTCCGGGCGCGGGACAAGCACGATGCGCACGGGACGCCCCGCGATCCGCGTCGGCGCCGGGCCACGCCCGGTGGAGGTCGCACCGCGGGCCGGGCCGTGGGTCGGAAGAAAGTCCTTGGGACAGTACCGACCGGTTGGTATGTTCGGCGCATGGCCCTCACGAAGCGCTCCACCCGTCCCGCCTCGAACACGCCCGATTCGTCCCGACCGCGTGCCGCGCATCGCGCCGCCGGGGCCCCACCGGCGTCCGACGGCCGCACCCGGCTGCTCGACGCGGCGCTCAAGTTGATCCGTACGAAGGGCTACTCCGCCACGCGCGTCGAGGACGTCTGCGCCGAGGCGGGCGTTTCCAAGGGCGCCTTCTTCCACCACTTCGAGAGCAAGGAGGCGCTCGGCGTGGCCGCGGCCGCTCACTGGTCCACGGTCACGGGCGCCCTGTTCGCGGACGCCTCCTACCACCGGGCCGCCGATCCACTCGACCGCGTCCTCGGCTACGTGGAGTTCCGCCGCCAGATCGTGCGCGGGACGCTTCCGGAGTTCACGTGTCTCGCCGGCACGATGGTGCAGGAGACCTACGAGACGAACCCCGCGATCCGCGACGCCTGCGGCGCCAGCATCACCGGCCATGCCGACACGCTCGTGGCGGACATCGCGGAGGCGAAGCGCCGCTACGCGCCACGGGCCGACTGGTCCGCCGAGAGCCTCGCGCTGCACACGCAGGCGGTCCTCCAGGGGGCGTTCGTGGTGGCGAAGGCCACCGGCCGACCGGGCGCCGCCACCGACAGCATCGATCACCTCACCCGGTACATCCGGCTTCTCTTCCACCGCAACCCGTAAGGAGTCACGCATGCCGATCACGCAGCCGCTCACGTTCTCCTGGTACGAACTGGTCACGCCCGACGTGCCCGCCGCACTCGACTACTACCGCAAGGTCTTCGGCTGGACGACGAAGGACTCCGGCATGCCGGGCGGCTTCTACACGATCATCGAGGCGAGTGGTCAGTCGATCGGGGGCGCGCTGCAGCTGACCGACGACATGTGCGCCGCGGGCGCGCGGCCCGGCTGGATGGGATACATCGGCGTCGACGACGTGGCCGCCAAGACCGACGAGCTGGTCGCGGCGGGCGGCAAGGTGATCCGGCCGGTGGTCGAGATCCCGGGCGTCATTCGTTTCGTGATCGTGGCCGACCCCTGGGGTGCCGTGTTCGTGATGTACCGCGGGCTCGTCGAGGGCCAGGAGATGTCCTCGCCCCCGCCGGGCACGCCGGGCTTCGTGGACTGGCGGGAGCTGCACGCGGGCGATGGCGCCGGCGCGTGGGAGTTCTACTCGAAGCTCTTCGGCTGGACGAAGGACATGCCGGTGGACATGGGGCCGCTGGGCGTCTACCAGACGTGGGCCGCGGGTGGGCCTGCGATCGGCGGCATGATGACGAAGATGCCCGAGACACCGGCGCCGTTCTGGCTGTACTACGTGTGCGTGGACGGCATCGACGCCGCGATCGCGCGCGCCACGGCCGGCGGCGGCACGCTCATCCACGGGCCGAGCGAAGTGCCGGGCGGAAGCTGGATCGCGAACGTGGTCGATCCCCAGGGCGCGATCTTCGCGATGGTGTCGCAGAAGAAGTAGCGCGGAATCCCGCTGCGTGGGCACGTGCGGCCCGTGGACCCGGTGACGACTCGCCGGATCCGCGGGCCGTTTCGCTCCCGCGGCCGGGTCGCCATCCTGGTGGGCGGGCCGGGTGCAGCGCCGGGCTCAGGCCTGCAGGCCCCGCTTCTCGACGAACGCGGTCCAGCGCGGGTCGCCGTGCAGCGGGCGAACGTGCGGGCTCGACAGCAGCTCCACGAGCCCGCGGTCCTGCTGGGCATGTGCGCGTTCGAGCCACTGGAACGCCGCGTCGTGCTCACGGCGCTCGCCGTGGACTTCGGCCACCTGGAACGCGGCGTCCCCGGCGAACCGCTCGATCAGCTCCCGCAGCGCAGCGGTGGATTCCACCTCGCGCCCGAGCGCATGCTGCACGATCGCCAGAGCCCAGAGCCGCAGCGCGTCGTCGGGCTCGCGCTGCGATTCCTCCAGCGCCTCGCCGCCCTGCCCCTGGTGAAGCAGCGCCAGCGCGAGCATGGCGCGCGTGACGATGCGCTGCGGCGTGAGCTCGAGCGCCTTGCGGAACGCGTGCACGGCTTCGTCGCCGCGGCCCGCGTAGTACAGCGCGCGCCCCAGCGAGTGATACGTGTTCGCACCGAGCGGGTCGAGTTCCAGCGCGCGCCGGAAGTACGCGATCGCCCCGTCGAGCCGGCCGAGCGCGAGAGCCAGCACGCCCGCGCGACGCAGGGCGCTCTGGTTGCCGGGGTCCAGTTCGAGCGCGCGGCGGAGCGAGGCCTCGGCGCCCCGCCAGTCCTGTTCGAACGACAGCTGGATGTTGCCGCGTTGCGCGTGGGCTTCCGCGAGGTTCGGTTCGATCGCGAGCGCGCGAGAGACGGCGTCGCGCGCCCGGGCGTACGACTCGGCGACCCCGGCCCAGCCCGCGTCGGCCTGGCGGGCGCAGGCCCATGCGAGTTCGGCCCAGGCCAGGGCGAACTCCGGATCGCGCTCCAGCGCCTGGTCCAGGTAGCCGACGGCGCGCGCGGTGTCCTCGCGCGTGCGGCGGTCGACCAGGTGGCGCGCGAGCAGGTAGAGCCGCTGCGATTCGGGGTCGGCGCCGCGTCCACGCGCCGCCCGCGCGACGTCGGCCCGCGCGGCGCCGCTGGCGTCGGAGTCCGCCGCTTCGCCGAGCA
>JBGAMH010000063.1:0-18966 GCA_044223135.1 Candidatus Eiseniibacteriota bacterium
GACCTACCGCAACCGTGACTTCGCCACCATCAAGGGCCTCGACCTCGGCCTGTCGATGCGGCCGGTGAACCACCTGTCGGGTTCGATCAACTACAGCCTGTCGTACGCGCAGGGCACCGGCTCGGTGTCGCAGACGCAGCGCAACGTGGCCTGGGTGGGCACCGAGACGCCCAAGCAGACCGCGCCGCTCGACTTCGACCAGCGCCACAAGATCTCGATGAACCTCGACTGGCGCCTCGGCAAGGGCGAGGGGCCGGTGTGGAACAAGTGGCGGCTGTTCGAGAACACGGGCGTCAACGCGCTGTTCAACGTGGCCAGCGGCACGCCGTACACGCCGACGAAGGTCTACAACGAGCTCACGCTGGCCGCGGTCAGCAGCGAGCCGAGCGGCCCGCTGAACTCCCGCTACGGCCCGTGGTCGGTGAACCTCGACGTGAAGGCCAGCCGCGGCTTCGCGCTGGGCAACCTGAACATGGAAGCCTTCGTGTGGGGGCTGAACGTGTTCGACAACAAGAACCCGATCGCCGTGTACACCTCGACCGGCCAGGCGGAATCGACGAACTGGCTCAACACGGACGACGGTGCGGCGTACCTCGCGGCGACGGCCGGCAAGGACGGTGGGCGGCTGTACGACCTCGCGACGAACAATCCGAATCTCTACTCGAACCCCCGCCTGGTCCGCTTCGGTTTGCGGACGAGCTTCTGACGCGTGGACGCGATGGCTAGGAGGCCAATGATGAAGATCCGGATCCTCGTGCTCGCGGCCGCGGCCGTGCTGGGCACGTGGGCGTGGGCCGTGGCCGCACCCGCACCGGGGCGGGCGACGATCGGGCGCCAGCAGCGCCCGGCGTTGCCGACGCGCGGCGAGCGAGACGAGCAGACCCAGGTGCGCAGCATCGCGCGGCGCATCGACGGCAACAGCATCAACATGTTCGTGACGAACTACGGCTCGATCGCCCGCGACATCCAGAACCAGGGCAACTCGGGCCTGTTCTTCCCGAAGGGCACCAACAAGACGGCCGTGTACGCGTCGGGCCTGTGGATCGGCGGCAAGGTGGCCTCGGGCGTGAACGCCGGGGAGATCCGCGCGGCCGCGGGCGAGTACGCGACCGAGTACCAGCCCGGCCGCATCCTGTCGCCGGGCGTCGCGGACGCGGACGGTCCGCAGTACACCGTGTACAAGGTCAACCGCTACACGGGGCAGGTCAGCGACACGGCCCACGTGGAGCGGAGCGCGGCCCTCACCGGCGCGGACCGCACGCTCGATCCGCTCGCGCACCACTCGTGGAGCGAGTACGTGAACGTGGCGGGCCCGACGGGTGCGCCGATGCGCAAGTACTACCAGGCGGGCGCCCCGGGCGATTCGATCTGGGGGCCGGACATGCTCGGCGACCAGATGACCTGGGCGGTCTACAACGACCAGTTCTCGGCGCCGCGCGAGGTGCTGAACTCGAACCCGATGGGCGTCGAGGTCAAGCAGCGCATCTTCGCGTTCGACCGCCAGGGCGCGCTCGGCAACACCGTGTTCCTGGACTACTGGGTCTACAACCGCAGCGTGGACACCTACGACAGCTGCTACGTGGTGCTCTGGTCGGATCCCGACCTCGGCGGCGCGGGCGACGACCTCGTGGGCTGCGACACGCTGCTGTCGGTCGGCTACATCTACAACGCCACGAACACCGACCAGCTCTACGGCGATCGTCCGCCGGCAGTGGGCTACGACTTCTTCAAGGGTCCGTCCACCACGTCGGGCACGCTCGGGCTGACGTCGTTCATCTTCTACATCAACGGCACCGACCCCTCGAACGCCACGCAGGGCTACAACTACATGCGCGGGTTCAAGCGGGACGGTGACGCCATCATCAACCCGCAGACCAGCCAGGAGACGAAGTTCCAGTTCCCCGGCGACCCGGTGAAGGGCACCGGCTGGCTGGACTCGAACCCCGGCGACCGCCGCTTCATGTGCATCAGCGGTCCGTTCACGCTGGCGGCCGGCGACTCGCAGCGCATCGTGGGCGCCATCGTCATCGCGCAGGGCGGCGACCGGCTCTCGTCGGTCACGGGCATGAAGTTCTTCGACATCAAGGCGCAGAAGGCCTTCGACATCGACTTCGACCTGCCGCCCGCTCCGCCGCAGCCGCGCGTGTCGTTCAGCACGGATCACGGCCTGGTGAACCTGCTGTGGGACTCGGGTTCGCGTTTCAACTACACGCCCGCGCCGGGGTACGCGTTCGAGGGATACAACGTGTACCAGGGCGCGTCGGTGTCGGGCCCCTGGAAGCGCCTGGCCACGTTCGACGAGGTCAACGGCATCGCGGACGTGCGCGACACCGTGTTCGACGTGAACACGGGCCTGATCGTGAACGACACGCCCACCGCGTTCGGCGGTGACAATGGCGTGCAGTACACGTATTCGGTGAGCGAGGACAAGATCAAGGGCGGCGCACTGCGCGACGGCACCACGTACTTCTACGCGGTGACGGCCTACGCGGTGAACGAGAACCCGCCGCGGGGCCTCGAGAAGGTGCTCGAGACCTCGTTCCAGCCGGTCTCGGTGACGGTGCAGCGTCCCGCCTCGGGCACGGATCTCTCGGCCGCCGAAGTCAGCGGTGCGACCGATCACCGCGCCAGTACGGCGATCCCGCCCACCACCGACCACGTGGTCGTGGACATCGTGGACCCGGCGTCGATCACGGGGCACACGTACGCGATCACGTTCGAGAACGGTGGCAGTGCGCAGCGACCGAGTGGTGTGACGCAGACGATCTGGACGCTCCGCGATCTCACCACGGGCGAGGTGAAGCTCTCCGATCAGACGGACCGCACGACGACGCCGGCGTACGCGCCGGTGGACGGCATGCTCGTGAAGCTCCTGGGCCCGCAGGCGGCGACGCCGCCGCTGAACGACGTGTACTACACGCCGTTCCGGACCAGCTCGCCGTATGCGGGCGTCGGGGCCGGCCTCGGCACGTTCGAGGACAGCTTCGGCTACGCGCTCGACTTCTTCGCGGGCTTCGACGCGACGGTCGATCCGGACTCGTTCCCGAACGTCGAGCTCCGGTTCGGTTCCACGCAGCAGGGTTACGTGTTCTACCGCGACGAGCTCGCGGACGGCGGCGCGCCGACGGCGGGCCGTGGCTACACCTACGGCGGGCGCGGCACGGTGCCGTTCCAGGCGTGGGACGTGGACAACAACATGCAGCTCGCCGTCGGTTTCGTGGAGCGTCGAGTCGTGGACGCGGGGAGCAACCCGGTCGGCGGGCCGGCCACGAAGGACGGCAAGTGGGCTCCGGACGGTTCGGACCTCGGCGGGCGCGAGTACCTGTTCATCAGCAAGCGCGCGCACACCACCGCGGACGATCCGGCCATCGCGCAGGACGGCGCCGTGGTCGGTGCCGACGAGAAGTGGCTCTACGCCGCCTGGCTCAAGAGCACCGGCACGCCGGCCAGCGGTGACAAGTTCGTCATCCAGGTGGGGGACCGCCAGGGCACGCCGAACGACACGCTCGTGTTCGTCACGACGAAGGCGCCGAACGGCAGTGTCGCGCTGCAGAAGTCGAAGCTCGACAACATCCGCGTGGTGCCGAACCCGTACTACAGCCGCTCCACGTACGAGCTCACGACCTTCGACAAGGTCATCAAGTTCATGAACATGCCCGAGACCGCGACGGTGCGGATCTACGACCTCGCGGGTCACCTCGTGCGCACGCTGCGCAAGACCGACCAGGGCAGCTCGATCCTCCAGTGGAACCTGGAGAACGAGAACCGCCTGCCGGTCGCGAGTGGCGTGTACGTCTACACCGTGGAGGTGCCGGGTGCGGGAACGCACACCGGTCGGGTCGCCGTGTTCATCGAGAAGGAACGTCTGCAGAACTTCTAGGAGGGGACTGCGATGATTCGCCGGAACTACAACCATGAGAGCGGATTCGCTCCGCGTCTCGTCGTTCTCGCGATGACGGCGGTGGCCCTCCTCGGGTTCACCGCGGACTTCGCGCATGCTGGCTCCGACGGCCGCAAGGGCACGGCCGGCGCCAGCGAACTGATGATTCCCATCGGCGCGCGCGGCGCGGCGCTGGGATCGGCCGTCGCCGGTGACGTCGACGGCGTGGAAGCCATGTACTACAACCCCGCGGGCATCGCCGGCCTGGGTGCCACGGACGTGCTGTTCACGCACACGCAGTACTTCGCCGACATGAAGCTGAACTACGCCGGTATCGCCTCGAAGGTGGGCGGCATGGGCGTGATCGGCATCGGCGCGAAGGTGCTGTCGGTGGGCGACATCGTCGTGACCACGGAACAGGCGCCCGACGGTACGGGCGAGATCCTGGAGCCCACGTTCACGGTGATGAACCTCACGTGGGGCAAGGCGTTCACCGATCGCGTCAACTTCGGCGCGACGATGAACTACGTCTCGGAGAACGTCGCGAACAACACGGCGAACGGAGTCGCGTTCGACTTCGGCGTCCAGTACGCGACCGACTGGCACGGGTTCAAGCTCGGCATGGCGATGAAGAACGTCGGCACGTCGATGAAGTTCTCCGGCCCGGGCTTCGAGATCCTCGCTCGCGACCCCGGCGCGGATCCCAACGCGGGCAACCGCGGCTGGAGCATCTCCGCGTCGTCGTTCGAGATGCCGTCCTTCTTCTCGCTGGCCACGTCGTACGACGTGGTGCACAACGGCCAGCAGAAGTTCACGGCGCTCGCGGCGTTCCAGAACAACAACTTCTCGGGCGACCAGCTGCGCGGCGGCCTGGAGTGGAGCTACCGCGAGATGCTGACGCTGCGGGGCTCGTACTTCGGCACGTTCAACGGCACGATCGACCAGGCGACCGGCGACGAGACGTTCAAGTTCGAAGCCGGCGACGACCTGTACGACGGCGTCGCGCTGGGCGCGGGTCTGCAGACCAAGGTGGGCGACGGTGCGAAGCTGGGCATCGACCTGTCGTGGCGGCCCGTGAAGCAGAACTTCGACGACATCATCGATGTGGGCGTGCACATGCACTTCTGATCGATCGTCGATCGGAATCCGAACACGGCCCGCCGGGGTGACCCGGCGGGCCGTTTCGCTTGCCTGCGGGGGCGGCGTGCCCGCGGGGGCAGGCGGCGTCGGCTTCGCGTCCCCGCGGCCGATCTAGCTGCGTCCGGGCGTCACGTGGATCTCGTAGCGGATGTCGAGCGTGAACGGCCCGGGGGCCGTGCCGGAGAAGTGCAGCTGGTGCGTGCCCGCGGACAGCGGCTCCAGGAACAAGTAGTAGCCGTCGTCCACGATGGGCTGGTATTCGCCGGCGGGCGTGTCGAAGCCGAAGTACGCCGGAATGTTGTCGACCGGCATCGTGACACCGAAGACGGGCGAGCGGGTGCGATACGACGCCAGGTCGCGCAGCGCCCGGCCGTCGAGCTCGCAGCTCATGTTCGACACGCCGTCCATCTGGGCCGCGGCCAGCGCCCGCAGCCCGAGCACGTCGTACGGCGGCGTCTGCACGGGCCAGAAGTTGTCGGCCTCGAAGTTCAGGATCGGGAAGAACAGCGCGGTGCCACTGGGCACTTCGATCACCCGACTGGCCGTGCCGGACACGTTGATCACGCCGCACAGGAACCACACCTTGCCGGCCTGACCCACGGTGGCGTGCACCCCGGTCTCGTCGAGCAGCGGATTGCTCGAGACGGGAATGCTGTACGCCCACTGCCACCAGCGCGCGGCCCACTCACCGTAGGTCCGTCCGTGCGGGCTGGATCCGATCGGCGCCACGCCGGGGTTGAGGTTCGCCTTCGCCACGGTGAGCTCGCCGCCCGGTACGGCGTCGTCCGCGGGAGCGTTCAAGCTCTTGCTGCACCCGGGGAGTGCCAGCGCGAGTAGCGCCAGCGCCAGGAACGATCGACCTTTCATGCTTCGCCTCCGTGTTCGAGGAAGCGTCTTGCGGGGGAGCGTTCGCGAGCGCGTCGCGTGGCGAGGAGACGGCGGCGAGCGCACGTGTCGAGCGGTCGCGCGCTGCTGCGGCGCGCGCCGGGCGAGGGTGTGGCGTGGCGACTTCGAGGACGGCTTCATCCGGCGTTCCCCGCTGCGGCCCGACGCGCGCAGGATGCTCCGGGAGGCCGACGGCGCAAGCGAAAACCCGCGCGCCGATGCGATGCAGCGATGGGGCCTGCGGGCGGCCACCGATTCCCGGCGGGACCAACCGCCAGCGAAGGCGTTGGTTCACGCCCGCGGGCTCCGCGGCGCGCGGACTCGCCCGGCAAAGGCGAACGGCCCGCGGGATCGCTCCCGCGGGCCGTCGTGTGGATGCGAAGCGTGTCGGGCTACGCGTACACGCCGCGGAGCTGGATCACCTTCACCACGCGCGCGATCGCCACCATGAACGCGGCCACGCGCAGCGAGCACTTCTCCTTCAGCGCCATCTCCAGCACGCCGTCGAAGGCGCTGACCATGTACTGCTCGAGCCGCTCGTTGACTTCCTTCTCGGTCCAGTAGAAGCCCATGCGGTTCTGCACCCACTCGAAGTAGCTCACGGTGACGCCGCCCGAGTTGCACAGGATGTCGGGCACCGTCCAGACGCCCTTCTCCTCGAGGATCTTGTCCGCGCCCGGCGTGGTGGGGCCGTTCGCGCCCTCGCCGATGATGCGCGCCTTCACCTTGTGCGCGTTGTCACGCGTGATCTGGTTCTCGAGCGCCGCCGGCACCAGGATGTCGCAGTCCACCTCGATGATCGACGTCTCCAGCGGCTGGCCGCCGGGGAAGCCCTTCACGCCCTTCTTCTCGGCCACCCACTTGAGCAGCGCGGGAATGTCGAGGCCTTCCGGGTTGTGGATCGCGCCGGTGACGTCGCTCGCGGCCACGATGTGCGCACCTTCCTTGCTGAGCAGGTCGGCCGACACCGAGCCCACGTTGCCGAAGCCCTGCACGGCCACGCGCGAGCCCGAGAGCGGCAGCTTCAGGTGCTTGCACATCTCGCGGATGCACAGCATCACGCCGCGGCCGGTGGCCTCGCGTCGGCCGAGCGAGCCGCCCACTTCCAGCGGCTTGCCGGTGACGACGGCGTATTCGTTGCGGCGCTCGTGCATCGAGTAGGTGTCCACGAACCACGCCATCACCTGCTCGTTCGTGTTCACGTCGGGCGCCGGCACGTCGCTCTCGGGGCCGAAAAGGTCCGACAGGTCGGCGGCGTAGCGGCGCGTCAGGCGCTCGATCTCGCCCTTCGACATCTTGCTCGGGTCGCACTGGATGCCGCCCTTGCCGCCACCGAAGGGGATGTTGACCACGGCGCACTTCCAGGTCATCCAGGCGGCGAGCGCCGAGACCTCTTCCAGCGTCACGTCCGGGTGGTACCGGATGCCGCCCTTGGCCGGCCCGCGGATGATGGAGTGCTGCACGCGGTAGCCGGTGAACACCCGGATCGTGCCGTCGTCCATGTGCACGGGCAGCGACGCGATGGTGGTGCGGCGGGGCCGCTTGATCATCTCCATGAGGCCCGGATCGAGCTGCAGGCGGGCAGCGGCCTCCTCGAACTGCTTCTCGGCATTCTCGAGCGGGTTCAGCTCCTGCGAGGCCTGGACGCCAACGGCGGACATGGTTCCTCCACAGCGCGACGAACGGGAAACCCGGCTCTCCGCACGAAGAACGTCGAAGGCGGGCAGGGAAGAGCGAAAGAGGGCGGCAGTATAGCCCTGCACGGAAAACGGCAACAAGAGTTCGGCCGGATCGTTGCTAGGGCGATGGTCTCCCACGCGAGGGGCAGCGGGGGCCGGGCAGGGCTGGACCGGGGCCCGCCGAGAGGGGTGCGACTTGCGGCCGGGGGGCACGACCCCGCACTGCGCAAGCAGACGCGCCGCCGGGCGGGGAGCGCGGCGGCGCGGGCTGCGATGCGAGTCCGGTGCCTAGGGTCGTCGGCGGAACAGGTGCTTGATGTAGCCGAAGGACACCTGCTGCGGATCGGAGAGCGTGACCTCGTCTCCGGCGCCCGGCACGGCGGCACGGGCGGCGGCCCCCCCGGCCGGCGATGCGGCGGGAAGCGCCGGATCGCGCTCCCAGTCGCCGGCGGGCGTGATGCGCATGTCCACGGACACGATGCGTTCGTCGCCGGCCTTCGCGAGCGCCGTGGCCAGCAGCCCGCCGCCCGTGCTCACCGTCTGGTCCTCCCAGCGATCCACCCACCAGCGCGTGGAGTCGCGGACGAAGCCGCGCTGCGCGAGCGCCGGCGGAATCGCGGCCGAGTCGCCGCGCACGAAGAAGTAGAGCCCGCGGCCCTGGGTCTCGTACGACTGACTCTCGGTACGCACGGTCAGGGCAACCGTGGTGAGGATGGTCCAGTGCCACTTGTTCCGGTGGCCCGGGCGCGTGTCGAGGTTCTTGCGCAGCGTCGGGTCGAACGTGAGCGAGATGCTCGTCGCCGGCGGTTCGCTCCCGCCACCGTTGCACAGATTGCGGAACGAGATGATCTCGTCCTCGCGATGCAGGATGCCGTCGCGATAGGCCTGCCCCGTCGAGTCCGTCGCGCCGAAGACGAACTCGTAGTCGTCGGTGAAGATCTCCTCGTACAGGTCGGGTGCGCGGTTGGTCCAGCACCACTGCAGCAGGCGCAGCGTGTTCTCGGGCGACGTCGGGCTCGGCGCGGTGGAGGCCGTTCCGCCCTCGCGGAAGACGCGCGGATCGAACGGATTGAAGCACCCGACGAGCGTGGTCGCTCCGATCGCGAGCAGCACCCACGCGAGCCACTTCGCGCGTGCTCGGAGGGGCGCGTCGGACGGGTGCATCCTCGGGCGCAGGCTGGCGAGGTGGCGGGGCATCGAGGAGGTCCTCCTACCGGGGGAGCGCGTTCAGGCGGCGCCAGCCCATGGACAGCGGATCGGTGTTCGGGCCGACGTCCGGATGGTAGCGGTCGGTCCACTGCGTGAGCGCCCAGCGCGAATCGGACTTCTGCATCGTCAGCGTGGCGATGCCGAATGCGATGGTGTCGTTGGTCGCGTCGATTTCGTTGACGGCCCACACGGCGTAATAGCGCTGGTAGACCACCTGGCCGTTCGCCTGGTTGTCGTCGTCGGCGCCGAGCGTGTTGTCGCGCCAGAACCGCATCTCGTAGTTCGCGTCGCGCAGGCCCACCAGGCTGGGGAAGAGGTAGTTGCGCTCGTTCGTCTTGCTCCAGCTGACCGGGGCGAACGCGAACAACGCGCGCACGTCGTCGGGGGTCGTGGCGAGGAACGCATCGGACAGCGCGTCCGCGTACGCCGTCGCGCCCGCGGTCTTCGCCGCCATCGCACGCGACATGGTGGCCAGCACCGAGTCCGGCAGGTCGAAGTTCTCGAGCACGACCTCACCCGTCGTGGGACGTTCGGGCGTCGCCGGCTTGAATGGATTCACGCAGCCCGCCAGCAGCGGGAGCAGGAGCAGGAGAGCGAGGCGAAGGGGGGTGCGCATCAGAGGTTCCACGTGAAGGCGAGCGATCCACTCCAGTACGACTGCTCGGAGCGGGGCGATGGCTGCGGCACGCCGTTCGTGTAGGCGGTGGACCGGTCCGAGACGAGCTTGCGGCCGATGTCGCCGGTGAGCAGCCCGCGCCCGATCGGCTTGTTCAGGTGCGCCGAGCCGTCGAAGTTCAGCGTGCGGCTGCGGCGCTGCGGCACGTTCACGCCGTTCTGATTGCCGAAGCGCGCGATCTCCGTGTAGTTCGGCGCGATCGACAGGGACAGGGTGTTCGACACCATGTAGTCCACGCTGGAGCTCAACGCGTAGTTGCGGCTCTCGTCGGACGGGAGCAGGTAGTACTGGCCGTCGTTCTGGAGCTGGTAGCTGCCCTTGGGCTGGTCGCCGAGATTGTGCGTCATCTGGATGCGCAGCCGCGGGGTCACCTGCGCCATCAGCGTGGTCACGGTCGTGTAGTTGAGCGAGAGGTCGTCGCGCTGGTGCGCGAACGGATAGAACCGGTACTCCGCAGTGATCGAGTTCATCTGGTTCGCGGTCAGCCCTTCGAGGAGCTGGTACGACCAGCGCCATTCGGCCCGGTAGCGGCGCGTGTCGTTGTTCGTGGCCGTGGCGCTGCCGGGAATGTTCACCAGGCTCGTCAGCCCCACTTCCAGGCCGAGATCGTTGCTGAATCCGCGCCCGCCGGTGATCTTGCCGTCCACGCGGTAGGACTGCCGGTACGTGTCGCGATCCGCCGAGTGCGAAGCCCCGGGGGAGGTGTCCTTGTATCGCACCCGGTCGAGCCCGATGTCGGACGTGAGCTTGGTGGTGATGCGACCGAACTGGCGGCTGGCGGTCGCGTTCGCCGAGCGGCCCGTGGAACGCTCGTCGTAGCCTCCGGCGGTGCCACTCCGCGGGTAGATCGCCTCGCCGCGGTTGTCGCGGTAGGTGGCGTCGACGCCCCAGCCGAGCACCGTCCAGCGCAGCGCTGTCGAACCCGTCCGGTCCGTCCGGTCGCCATTCGACTGCAGCGTGCGTCGCAGGCTCGCGGTGACGGTCATGTAGCGCTCGTTGTCGACACGGCCCTTCAGCGTGGCGTCGAGCGAGTTGTTCGCGGTCTCGATGCTCCGGATCGCGGTGTCACCCAGCGGAGTCTGGACGCGGGAGCTGCTGAGGCGATAGTTGCTGACCAGCCCCAGCGGGCTGTTCTGGAGCACGGCCACCGTGCCGTTCAGGTCGTGCGTGAGGTCGCGGGCGTTCTGGTCCACGAGGCCGCCGCGGGCGCGTGTCACGGCACGATTGCCGCGGACGCGGCCGTTCAGGTCGCTCGTGAACAACCTCATCGAGTACCGCAGCCGACCGCGCACCTCGCCCGTGAGCGCGCGCTTCAGCGCCTGTGTCTGGTCGTCGTTCTCGTAGCCCGACAGCACGTTGATGTCGCTCGTGAGGTTGCGGAGTGGAGTCGTCAGCGAGCGGCCCTTCAGGTTGAACTCGCTTCGGTTCTGCTGCTGCGTGACGCCGGCGCCATTCGTGTAGTCGAGGGTGCGGTACAGCGTCGCACCGCCACCGATCGAGTGGCCCTTCGTGATGCTCCAGTCCGCCTGCGGCGTCGCAGTCCGCGTCTGGTTCAGCACCAGCCGGCCAGCGGTCGTGATGCGCTGGAGCCGCACTTCCATGTTGTTCTGGACGATCGCACTGCCGCGCGAATGCGAGAACGTGGAGGTGTTCGTCCACGTGTTCGAGGTCTGCTGCACGTTGTAGGTCGACCCGTACGTGAACGTGGTCACCGGTGCGCGGCTTCGGGTGCGCGAGAACACGTTGAACCGTTCGCGGTCGATCACCGGCCCGACGCTGTCCACCGGGTAGCCGAGGCTGTCCGCCATCGCGAGCATCCGCGGGATCGGCAGGCGCCAGCGGATCATCCACGCGCGCAGCGAATCGGGAATCACGCTCAGGCTGTCGGCCGTGGGGTACAGGCGCGAGAAGTCCAGCCCCAGCGTGTCGCGAAGCAGCAGCGTGTCGGCGAAGGCGAAACGCGAGCTCGTGGCCTGCTGGGCGCGGCCGGGCAGCGCCATGGAGGCGACCCCGACGAGCAGAGGGGCGAGCCAGAGGGCGAGTCTTCGGAACCGGGACATGCCTTCCTTGCGGGTCTCCTGAGGCGTCTCGTGAGGGGGGCCCGCACGCCTTCATGGCAGGAGCCGTGCCGGGCATGATGCCATACACGCGAGAAAGGGCGGTTGCACAAAAAAGCGCCCGGTTCGGCCCTCCCGGTGAGCGGGAGGCGCCATGGATGCGTTCGCGACCGGTCCCGGGACCGGCCCGGCACGCCGCGCCGCGAGCGGGATGGCCGCGCGCGACGGCGCTCCGACCGCGTGGACGCTTCCGACCCGGGCACGGTGCCCCGCGCCGTGGGTGAGCAGCCCCTTCGCAGGGGCCTGAAACCCCATCGGGAGCTTGCCGCATCCCTCGGGGGGATGCTAGGTTGCGGCGGTTTCGGAGGGCAGGGAAGCCCCGGAAAGACCCCACGCCTGACATCGCCCTCCCCATCTTCGCGAGCCCTTTAGTTCGATCCGCGCCAACGACAGAGGCAGGGATGTTTCTCGACAGCCTGATGGGGTTTTTCTCCACCGACGTCGCCATGGACCTGGGCACGGCCAACACGCTCGTGTGGGTCAAGGGCCGCGGCATCGTCCTGAACGAGCCGTCCGTGGTCGCCGTGGAGAAGGCCACCAACCGACCGCTGGCGGTGGGCAGCGAAGCCAAGCTCATGCTCGGCCGCACCCCCGACGAGATCAACGCGATCCGTCCGCTCAAGGACGGCGTCATCGCCGACTTCCAGGTGACCGAGCACCTGCTGCGCGAGTTCGTTCACCGCGTGCAGAAGCACAAGTTCCTGGTGCGCCCGCGCATCATCATCTGCGTGCCTTCGGGCATCACGCAGGTCGAGATGCGCGCCGTGATGGACTCCGCGGAGCGCGCGGGCTGCCGCGAGGTGCTCCTCGTGCCCGAGCCGATCGCGGCCGCCATCGGCGTCGACCTGCCCGTCGACACGCCCACCGGCAACATGGTCGTGGACATCGGCGGCGGCACCACCGAGATCGCGGTGATCGCGCTCAACGGCATCGTCACCAAGAGCAGCATCCGCACCGGCGGTGACGAGATGGACGAGGCCATCGCGAACTACGCGAAGAAGGCCTACAACATGCTCATCGGCGAGCAGACGGCGGAGCGCATCAAGATCGAGATCGGATCGGCGTTCCCGCTGCCCGAAGAGATGGACATGGAGATCAAGGGCCGCGACCTCGTGCGCGGCATCCCGCGCACGCTGCGCGTGTCCAGCGTCGAGATCCGCGAGGCGCTGCAGGAGCCGGTGGGCCAGATCGTCAACGCGCTGCGCGAATCGCTCGAGCGCACGCCTCCCGAACTGGCGGCCGACATCGTGGACCGCGGCATCTGGATGACCGGCGGTGGCGCGCTCTTGCGCGGCCTCGACCTGCTGCTGCGCGAGGTGACGAACCTCAACATCCGTGTCGCCCAGGATCCCCTCACGTGCGTCGTGCGCGGCGCGGGCAAGATCCTCGAGAAGCTCGAGGACTACGAGAAGGTCATCCTGACGGGATACCGGGACTAGAGCCCCTTCGTGGCGAGTCTGCTTCCACCGGCCGAGCGCCGCAGCAGCGTTCTGGTGACGCTGTACGCGGCGCTCTCGCTGCTTCTGCTGCTCGTCGGGGACCGCATCCCGGCCTCCGCGCTGCGGGCGGCCGGTGCGTTCATGTTCGAGCCGTTCGACCGGCTGGTGCTCTCGGGCGACCGCGTGGTGGCGGCCTGGGGCGAGAACCAGCAGCTGCATGCGCGCGTGACGCAGCTCGAGGTGGAGAACCGCCAGCTGCGCGGGGCGATCATCGAGAACCGGCTGCTGCGCGGCGAGCTGGGCCTGCCGGACTGGCGCACGGTGCAGCTGAAGCCCGTCGAGGTGCTCGCCTTGTCGGGCGATCCGCTGCCGACGGCGGCCACGCTCAGCGCCGGTGCCCGCCAGGGCGTGCAGGTGGGCGACGCGGTGGTGACGAGCGAGGGCCTCGTGGGGCGCGTGATCGAGGTGTATCCCACGCTGTCGCGCGCCACGCTGCTGAGCGACGCGAACCAGGCGATCGCGTGCGTCGTCGAGTCCACGGGCGTCAACGGCATCCTGCGCTTCACGCCGGCGCCGTTCCCGCGCATGGTGCTCACGTCGGTGCCGCTGGCCGACACGCTTCGCCCCGGGCAGATGGTGATGACGTCCAACCTGTCGGTCCGCTGGCCGCGCGGCATCCCCGTGGGGCGCATCACGCGCGTGACCGCCGACGCTTCGGGGCTGCTGCAGGAGGCCGAGGTGCAGCCGATGGCGCGCCTGTCGCGGCTCCGCCACGCGTTCGTGGCGCCGCGGCCGGAGGGCTTCGCCAACGCGGGCCCGGCGCCCGCCTACGTGTCGTCGCTCGAGATGGCGCTGCTGCGCCGCCGCATCGAGGAGCGCCGCTCGATCGAGCGCGCCGACTCGCTGCGCGCCGCGCGCTCGCGCGCCGATTCGCTGGCGCGCGCCGCCCGCGACTCCCTCGCGCGCCTCGCCGACTCGCTCGCCGGCGCGACGCCGTCCAACGCCACCGCGACGCCGGCGCTGCCGTCCGCGAACGCCGACACCTCGCGCCGCGTGCCGCCATCGGTGGCCGCACCCGCACGCGGCGCCGCCGTGACGCCGCGCCCGGCGGGAGCCGACTCCGTGCGCCGCCGGCCGGCGCTGCGCGATTCCACGCGCGAGATCCTGCGCCGGCTGCAGAGCCGCCGCGCGGGCGGGAGGGACACGACGTGAGACCGCTCGGCGGGCTGATCCTGGCCGCGATGCTGGTGCTGCTGCTGCGCTCCACGCTGCTGTCGTCGCTCGCGGCGCGCGGGCTCGTGCTCGACGCGCTCGCGTTCGCCACCGTGGTGTGGGCGCTGCGCCACGGCGGCTCGTGGGGCAGCACGTTCGGTTTCGTGGTCGGCCTCGCGGCCGATCTCGACGCCGCGCACTGGCTGGGGCGTCACGCACTCGCGCTCACGCTGCTCGGCTACGGCGTCGGCCGGCTGGCCCGCACGCTGGTGCGCGACTCCGTGCGCACGCAGTTCGTGCTGCTGCTGGCGGCCACGGCCGCGCACCAGGCGTGGAGCGCGGCGTTCGAACTGGGCGGCGGGCTCTCGGGCCTGCCGTTCGTGGGTGCACGATTGGGCGCGGCCACCCTGGCCACGGCTCTCGTGGGCACCCTGATCCTGTGGATCGGACGACGGCTCGCGGGCCGTTCGCTGTTCGGCCATGCCTCCGGCGCCACCAAGACCAGTTAGGAACCAGCGGTTCGCGCTGCTGGGCGCGATCGTGCTGCTGGGCTTCGGCCTGGTGGTGGCGGGACTGCTGCGCCTGCAGGTGCTGCAGCACGACGAGCTGCAGAAGCTCGCCGACCAGAACCGCATCCGGCTCGACGTGATCCGCGCCCCGCGCGGCGCGATCCGTGACCGGCTCGGCCGGCTGCTCGCCGACAACCAGCCGAGCTTCGACGTGGTGTTCCGCCCGGTGCCGGCCGAGAGCCTGTCGCGAGCGCGCGCGGTCATCGAGAGCGGCTGGCTCGCGCGCGTGTCCGCGCTCGTCGAGAAGGACACGCTCGAGGTCTACCGGCTCGTGCGCGACGCGAACGCGAGCGGCCAGTCGGCGCTGCTGCGGCGCGCGGTGCCGTACTCCGTGCTGGCGGCGGTCGAGGAGATGCGCTCCGACCTGCCCGGCATCGACGTGCAGGTGGCGCCGATCCGCCACTATCCCGAGGGCGCGATGGCGGCGCAGCTGCTGGGCTACGCCGGCCAGATCAACGACCGCGAACTCGAGCAGCGGATCGACAAGGGCTACAAGCTCGGCGACCTGATCGGCAAGACCGGGCTCGAGCGCCGCTACGAAGAGGTGCTGCGGGGCGTGGACGGCGCCGAGTTCGTGGTGGTCAACGCGCACGGCCGACGCGTGTCCACGCTCAAGGGCGAGCCGCCGCGGCTGCCCGTGCCGGGGCACGACCTGACGCTGTCGGTGGACCTCGACGCGCAGCGCGCGCTCGAAGCCGCGATGAGCGGCGTGGCGCGCGGCGCGGCGGTGGTGGTGGATCCACGCACCGGCGGCGTGCTGGCCATGGTCAGCCGTCCGGGTTTCGATCCGAACGAGTTCTCGCGCGGCATCTCCACCGCGCGCTGGAAGGAACTGAACGTCGACGGCGCGTACCCGCTGCTGAACCGCGCCATCCAGAGCGCCTACCCGCCGGGCTCCACGTTCAAGGTGGCCATGTCGCTCGCCGGCATGCACTACGGCCTGACCGAGGGCGGCACGCACATGCCGGTGAGCTGCGGCGGCGGCTACCAGTACGGTGGACGCTACTTCCGCTGCTGGCAGCATCGCGGGCACGGTTCGCTGGACCTGATCCACGCGCTCGCCCAGTCGTGCGACACCTACTACTACCAGCTCGGCCTGAAGCTCGGCCTCGAGAAGCTGCAGGCGATGGGGCGCGCGATGGGACTCGGCGAGAAGACGGGCATCGACCTGCCGGCCGAGGCCCGCGGGTTGCTGCCCGACAACGCCTACTACGACAAGCGCTTCGGCACCGACAAGTGGCCGCGCGGCGTGCTGCTGAACCTCGGCATCGGGCAGGGCGAGATCCTGGCCACGCCGCTGCAGCTGGCGTTGATGACGTCGATCGCCGCGAACGGCGGCCGTCCGGTGCGCCCGCACGTGGTGGAGAAGGTCGCGAACGATCCGAAGTTCCGCGTCGACGCGCCGGTCGAGCCGGGCGTCACCGACACGCCGGAGCACTGGGCCACGTTGCGCGAGGCGATGCAGCGCGTGATCGACGCCGGCACGGCCGCGGGCGCGCGTCTGCCGGGCGTCGCGGTGGGCGGCAAGACCGGCACGGCGCAGAACCCGCACGGCAACGATCACGCGCTGTTCGTCTGCTTCGCGCCGGTGGACACGCCGCGCATCGCCATGGCGATCGTGGCCGAGAACAGCGGCCACGGCGGCACGATCTGCGCCCCGATCGCGGCCAAGGTGATGCGCCGGATGCTGCTGAACGACACCACCACGATCGCCGTGCAGGTGAACCCGGCCCGCCGCGCGGCGCTGGCGGACACGGCGGTGATCGGTGACTAGGCTCCGGCTGCCCTCGCTCGACTGGCCGCTCGCGATCGCGGCGCTCGGCCTGATCACGATCGGCCTGCTCACCGTGTACAGCGCCACGTCGATCCCGGGCGCGCACGAGGGCCTGTGGGCGAAGCAGCTCGTGTGGTTCGGGCTCGCGCTCGGTGCGGCCGCGTTCGTGGCCGGGCTCCACTACCGCGTGTACGACTCGCTGTCGTGGCCGTTCTACGGCTTCTCGCTGCTGCTGCTCGTGCTGGTGCTGTTCGTGGGCACCAAGATCATGGGCGCGCGCCGCTGGCTCGACCTCGGGCCCATGCACCTGCAGCCCTCGGAGCTGGCGAAGATCGCCACCACGTTCGTGCTCGCGCGCTTCATGGACAACAGCAAGCTCGACCTGACCCGCGCGCGCTGGTGGGTGCCGCCCGCGCTGATCGCGCTCGTGCCGTTCGCGCTCGTGGCGAAGGAGCCCGACCTCGGCACCGCCATGTCGTTCCCGATGATGCTGGTGGCCATGTACTTCTGGGCCGGCATGCCGGTGGGCAACCTGCTCATGGGGCTGTCACCCGCGTTCAACGTGGCGCTGTTCTTCCTGACGGGCTCGGTGTGGTGGTTCGTGGGGCTGTTCGTGATCCTGGTGGGTACGATCCGGCCGCGGATCAGCACGCTGCTGGTGGTGCTGGCCCTGAACGGCGCCGTGGCGTACGCGCTGCCGCACCTGTGGAACCACATGCACGACTACCAGAAGCGGCGCATCGAGACGTTCCTGAACCCGGGCGAGGACCCCTACGGCGCCGGCTACCAGATCATCCAGTCCAAGATCGCGATCGGCTCCGGCGGGCTGCAGGGCAAGGGCTACCTCAAGGGCACCCAGAAGGCGCTGTCGTTCCTGCCCATGCGTCACACCGACTTCATCTACTCCGTGGTCGGGGAGGAGCTCGGCTTCTGGGGCGCGTTGACCGTGGTCATCCTGTACGCGATCGTCATCCTCCGCGGGTACCGACTGGCCGCCATCGCGCGCGACGCGTTCGCGGGGCTCGTGGTGGTGGGCGTGGTCACCGCGTTGTTCTTCCACATCATGATCAACATGCTCATGACCGTGGGCTGGGCGCCGGTCACGGGCGTGCCGTTGCCGTTCCTGTCGTACGGCGGCACCGCCCTGGTGGTGAACTGCATCCAGCTCGGCCTGCTGCAGAACGTGGCCATCCGCCGACGGGAGTTCTGATGCATCCGGAGATCCTGCAACTGGGTCCGATCCACCTGCGCGCCTACGGCGTGATGATGGCGGTGGCCTTCCTGGTGGGCACGTGGCTCAGCCTGGTCGAGGCGCGCCGGCTGCGGCTGGACGAGGACAAGCTCGTGAACATGATCCTGGTCACGCTCGTGGCCTCGATCCTGGGCGCGCGGATGCTGTACGTGATCGAGCACCTCCAGGAGTTCCGCCGCGAATGGGGCAGTGCGCTCGCGCTGTGGCAGGGCGGTCTCACGCTGTACGGCGGCGTGGTCGCGGGGACGTTCGCGGGCCTCGTGGCGGCGCGGCGGTTCGGGCTGCCCGTGTGGGTGGCGGCCGACGCGCTCACGCCGGCGTTCGCGCTGGGCACGATGTTCGGCCGCGTGGGCTGCTTCCTCAACGGCTGCTGCTACGGCCACCCGACGAACCTGCCGTGGGGCGTGGTGTTTCCGCCCGACTCGTTCGCCGGGCTCGAGTACGGCAACGTGCCCGTGCACCCGTCGCAGCTCTACAACGCGCTCGCGGGCTTCCTGCTGTTCGCGATCGCATGGCTGGTGCGCAAGCGCGTGAGCGTGCCGGGCACGCTGTTCTGGGGCTTCGTCATCGCGTTCGCGATCGTGCGGCTGCCGCTGGACATGACGCGGTCGTACGAGCCCGAGGCGGTGCTGCTGCACCTGGGCGGGCTGGACGTCACGGAGAGCCAGCTGACGAGCCTCGCGATGGCGGCGTTCGGACTGCTGATGCTGCTGCGGCTGCGCCGCGCCGCGCCCGCACGCGCATGAACGCGCCCGTGCGGCTCGCCGTGCTCGGCGATCCGCTCGCGTACACGCGTTCGCCCGACCTGCACCGCGCGGGCTGCGAGGCGCTGGGTCTCGCGTGCGAGAGCCGCGCACTCCGCACGCCCCCGGCCGAGCTGCCGGCGCGGCTGGCGGAACTGGCCGCATGGGGCGCGGTCGGCTGCAACCTGACGATGCCGCTCAAGGAGGCCGCGCTCGCGCACGTGGCGGTGGCGAGCGCGCTCGCGCGCCGCGCGCGCTCGGTGAACACGATCACGTTCGACGCGGCCGGCTCGCGGGGCGACAGCACCGACGGGCCGGGGTTTCTCGACCTGCTCGGCGAACGCGGCCGCGATGCCGCGCGGGAACACGTGCTGCTGCTGGGCGCCGGCGG
>JBGAMH010000064.1:0-18911 GCA_044223135.1 Candidatus Eiseniibacteriota bacterium
TGCCCCCCGGCGGAGGTGTTCGCCGACATCGTGGAAGGCATGCAGCGATTGATGCCCGGGTCCCGCTGCTCGGTCATGGTGCTCGACGGAATCCGCCTGCACATGGCCATGGCCCCGTCGCTGCCGGCGGAATACGGCGCCGCCATCGAGGGGATGGAGATCGGCCCCTCCGCCGGGTCGTGCGGATCGGCCGCCGCGCTCGGTCGCACCGTGGTGGTCCGGGACATCGAGAACGACCCGCTGTGGCGACCCTACCGGGATGCGGCCCTGCCGCACGGGCTGCGGGCGTGCTGGTCGGTGCCCATCCGCGCCTCGGGCGGCGTCGTGCTGGGCACGTTCGCGGTGTACTACGGCGAGGTGCGGGAGCCGCAGCCGCGGGAACTCGAGCTGGCCGAGCGCGCCGGCGCGCTGGCCGGCATCGTCCTGGAGCGGGAGTCGCGAGGCGACGCGCTGCGCCGCAGCCAGGACCTGCTCGCCTCGATCAACCGCAACGTGAAGGAAGGACTGTTCCGTGCGACGCCGGACCTGCAGATCGTCTACGCGAACCTCGCGATGGCCCGGCTGTTCGGATGGGACTCGCCCGACGATGCGCTCGGTCACCGGCTCGGCGGCGCGTTCGAGGACGCCGGGCGCGTCACGCAGGTGCTCGCCGTCGTCCGCGAGCACGGACAGTGGCTGAACGAGGAAGTTCGCTTCGTGCGCCGGGACGGTTCGTCGTTCTGGGGGTCGTTGTCCGGCACCGCAGTGCGGGACGAGCGGGATGAGATCGCCTGGTACGACGGCGCGATCGCCGACGTCACGGCGCGCAAGGAACTCGAGGAGCAGTTCCGCCAGTCCCAGAAGATGGAGGCGGTCGGCAAGCTCGCCGGGGGTGTGGCGCACGACTTCAACAACCTGCTCACCGTGATCCTCGGGTACGCGGAGGCGATCCAGTCCGCCGCCACCGACCAGCCGCGCGTGCGCGAGCAGGCGAGCCAGGTGGTGCAGGCGGCGAAGCGCGCCTCGGGGCTCACGCGCCAGCTGCTCGCCTACAGCCGCCAGCAGGTGCTCTCGCCCTGCGTCATGGAACTGGGCAGCGTGATCGAGCACATGGGCGGCATGCTGCCGCCGCTGGTGGGCGAGGACGTGCACCTGGTGCTCGATCAACGGACGGCCGGCTGCTGGGTGCGCGTGGACCGCTCGCAGATCGAGCAGGTGGTGCTGAACCTGGTCGTGAACGCGCGTGATGCGATGCCGGACGGCGGCACGCTCTCGATCCGCACCACGATCGGCGAGCCCGGTCCCGCCGTGCTGCGCACGCACGCGGAACTCGCGGGTCGTCCGTGCGTGCTGCTGAGCGTGAGCGACACCGGCATGGGCATGGCGCCCGAGGTGCAGGCACGGGCGTTCGATCCGTTCTTCACCACGAAGGCGCTCGGCCGGGGGACCGGCCTGGGGCTCTCGACCGTGTTCGGCATCGTCCAGCAGAGCGGCGGTGCGATCTGGCTGCAGAGCGCTCCCGGCGCGGGGACCACCGTGTGGATCGCGCTGCCGCTGCTGCCGGCGCCGGTCGAGCCGGGCGTGGCGTCCGAGGGGACGGCCCCGAGCCCCCCCGGCGGCACGGTGCTCGTGGTCGAGGACGAGCCCGGCGTACGCTCGCTGGTGTGCCAGGTGCTGCAGCGCGACGGCTATCACGTGCTCGAGGCGGCCGACGGCGAGACCGCACTGCAGACGGCGCGTGCGTGGAAGGGCCCGATCGATCTCGTGGTGACCGACCTCGTGATGCCGCGGATGGGCGGGCGCGAGATGGCGGCGCAGCTGCTGCGCGGGCGTCCGGGAACGAACTTCCTGTTCATCTCCGGCTACCCGGACGATCCGGCCACGGCGCACGAGATCACCGGCGGCGCCGGGTTCCTGAACAAGCCCTTCGCGCCCGAGCAGTTGCTCCAGCGCGTGCGCGAGTTGCGCGGGCCGTGGACGGCCCAGGCGTGAGGCGCGCGGCGGCGGTTCGCGATCCGGCGAGCGCTCCCCTGGGCGGCCCCGCGGGGCCCAGGCGGCGCGGCGCGTCCGCAGGTACGTCGTGACCGAACGCTTCCCTCCCATCGAGCCCTACGACAGCGGCCAGCTCGACGTGGGCGACGGCCACCGCGTGTACTGGGAGTGCTGCGGCAACCCGGACGGGCGGCCCCCGGGGGGGCTGCACGGCGGGCCGGGCGCGGGGTGCACGCCGGGCGGGCGGCGCTTCTTCGACCCGGCCGCGTACCGGATCGTGCTGTTCGACCAGCGCGGCTCGGGCCGCAGCCGGCCGCTCGCGAGCGAGCCCGACGCCGACCTGTCCACCAACACCACGCCGCACCTGGTCGCCGACATCGAAGCGCTGCGCCGACGCCTGGGCGTCGATCGCTGGACGATCCTCGGCGTGTCGTGGGGCACCACGCTGGCGATGGCGTACGCGCTCGCACACCGCGAGCGCGTGCGCGCGATGGTGCTGGGCCTGGTGGCCACCACGTCGCGGCGCTACGTGCGCTGGATCACCGAGGACGTGGGCTGCATCTTCCCGCGCGAGTGGGAGCGCTTCTCGCAGGCGGTGCCGGAGCGCTGGCGCGGGCGGCCGCTGGTGGACGCGTACGCCGAGTGGCTGTTCGATCCCGATCCCGCCGAACGCGAGCGCGCCGCCCGCGAGTGGTGCGCGTGGGAGGACGCGCACGTGTCGCTCGCGCCGGGGCACCAGCCGTACCCGGCGTTCGAAGACCCGGAGTTCCGACTGCGCTTCGCGCGGCTCGTCACGCACTACTGGCGGCACGCGGCGTTCCTCGAGGACGACCAGATCCTGCGCGACGCGCACCGGCTGAACGGCATCCCGGGCGTGATGATCCACGGCCGCTTCGACGTGAGCGGCCCGCTGTCCGCGGCGTGGGAGCTGTCGAAGCGCTGGACGACGAGCCGGCTGGTGGTGCTGGACGACGCGGGCCACGGGAACGCGGACAGCTTCCCGGCGGCCGTGGTCGACGCGCTCAACGCGTTCGCGCGGGACTGACCGTGTCGGGAAGCACCGGGTAGGTGCGCCAGCCGTCCTCGCGGATGCCGCGCTCCACCGCGGCGTTCGGCGTCAGGTACAGCGCCGGTACGTCGTACGTGGCCGACGTGGGCAACTCCACCACGCGGACGCCGGCGGGCAGTTCGGCGAGGCTGTCCGCGTAGACGCGGAATCGCTGCAGGTCGGCGAGCCGGAACACGTGGCGGTCGCGCTCGGCGGCCTCGTCCTGCTGCGGGTGCCCGAGCACCAGCGTGACCCCGCGCCGGCGCAGGTCGGCGATCGTCGCGAGCCGGCGGTGCCCCGAGCGGCGCGAGTACGCCATGCCGTGCCGCGCGATCCAGCGGTCGGTGAGCCCGTGCATGTCCACGGCCGGAAGCTCCGCGTAGTAGGGCACGGCGCCCGCGGCGGTGGTGGCGATCGACACGCCGTCCTCGGCGCGGAACAGGCGGTGCAACGCGCGGCCGACGCCGTCCCAGTCCTGCGACAGGTACTCGATGTGCCCCGACATCTGGCGCACGGTCTCGATGCCCAGCGGCAGCGTGGCGCGGCGCGACTGCGCGAAAGACGCCCCCAGCATCAGCAGCGCGAACGCCGCCGTCACGAGCCGGCCGCGCCCGTGGCGGACCACCGCCCAGCCGGCGAGTACGACGATCGCCGGCAGCGCCGCCACGAAGAAGCGGTACTCCATGAAGTCGCCGCCTTCCCACACGACCGCGGCGGTCCAGGCGGCCCCGATCGCGGCGAGCAGCCCCACGCGGTGGTCCGCGTCGCGCACGAGCGCGCCCCAGCGCACGAACGGCGCGATCAGCACGAGCGGCGCGAAGTAGTGGAGCGCGAACGCCGCCGCGTAGCCGGCGCCCTGCAGCAGCGTCTCGCCGGGCCCGACCTTCGCCCAGAACGTGTTCGGCAGCAGGTCGCCGTAGTACCGCACGCGCCACGCGGTCCACGCGCCGAGCACGAGCGCCGCCGGCGCGAGCAGCGCGAGCACGGCCACGCCCGTGTGGCGGTCGCGCCGGGTCGCCGCGGCCAGCAGCGCGGCCGCCCCGAGCACCGCCGAGATCACGACCGAGTCGGGCCGCGTGAGCACCGCGAGCGCCAGCAGCGCCGACAGCGCGAGCGCTCGACGCGGCTGCAGGCCCGAGCGGAGCGCGTCGAGCGCGGCCACCGTGGCCCACGCGAGCAGCGCGCACTGCAGCGACGACTCGAGCCCGCCGGTGGCGAAGCGGTAGAAGGTGTGGTTCGTGCCGAGCAGCGCCACCACCAGCAGGCTCGCGCCGTGCGGCAGCTCGCAGCGGCGCGCGATGGCGTACGTGGCGGCGAGCGCGGCCGCGAACGCCGCGAGGCCCAGCACGAGCGACGCGGCCACGGGCTCCAGCCCCAGCTTCATCGCCGCCGCCATCAGCAGCGTCCACAGGAAGTCGGTGTAGCCCTCCACGCGCTCGCCGACGTTCCACACGAGCCCGTGGCCCTGCGCGAGGTGTCGTGCGTAGCGGAACGCGATGAACGCGTCGTCGTGCACGAAGCGCTGCACCGCAGCGAGGCCCGTGAGCGCGGCCACGAGCAACGGCAGGTGCGCGCGCGGCGCGGGCGGCGAAGGATCGGGGGCGACGGTCGGCATGCGGGGGCGCTCGCTCAGAAGTGCTCGTCGCTCCGGAACTCGGTGGCGTCGCGCACGCCGAGCTGGCGGTCCCACGGGCCGCCCTGCCAGTTGTCGCGCCGCCCGTGCACGGGCAGCCAGCCCGGAAGTTCGATCAGCAGGTGCGCCGCGAGCGCCTGCAGGTACGGCTCGTACGAGCGGCGGATGCCCGCGAGCGTCGTCTCGAACTCACCGGTCGCGGGCAGTGCCCACACGGAGCCCGCGAGGGACTCCCGCAGCCGCGCGAGCTGTTCCGCGGGCAGGCGGTCGGGCAACCCGGTGGGCATCGCCGGCACGAAGATCTGCGTGATGTCCACGATCGCGTGCCGCGCCATCGCGAACGTCTGCAGCGCGCGCTCGCGCGCGACCACGTCGGCGCCCGCGCCCGCCAGCCGCAGCGCGGTCGCGTCGAGCACGCACGCCATCGCTCCGAGCCACGACTGGTTCACGTGCTGCGAGCGGTAGTAGGCGAGCAGCGGGTAGGAGACGTGCGTCTCGAGGATCTGCGACGACCAGCGCTCCCAGTCGGACAGGCGGCTCGCGAGCAGCGCGCCGCCGTCGGCGCCGCGCGAGCGCAGCAGCAGCCGGGCGGCCGAAGGCGGCGAACCCGCGCGCTGGTCGAGCAGCGAGATCTCCACCTCGCGCTGCGAGAACGCCGAGTAGATCGTGGGCAGGTAGCCGATCACGGTGCCGAAGAACCCGAATCCCATCCCGGACTCGATCACCGACAGCCAGCGCCCGGCCATCGAGCCGGGTGTGACGTCGCCGTAGCCCAGCGTGAAGAACGTCTCGCCGCTCAGGTACAGCCACATCCAGGGAGTCATCGGGTGGCCGCCCGGCAGCGTCGACAGGGCGCACTGCATCAGGGCGAAGCCCGTGATCAGGGTCACCGCCCACACCACGAGCAGCACGATCAGCGACAGCGGCGCGTAGTAGCCGAGCATGGCCTCGCGCCGCGACGGATTCGCGACCCCGCGCGCCACGGACCGCCACGCGCGCCACGTGTGGACGTAGAACTGCGTCGTCAGACGCAGCCGGCGGCCCACGCGCCGCGGCACCAGGATGGTGAGGAACGCGTCGTGCAGCACCACCGACACCAGCGCGAGACCGACGACGGCGCAGAGCAGCGCTCCGATCGGGGAGGGTTCGGACATGGAGCGCACTCTAGCCAAGACGGGACGCCGCGGCACGGTGCCATCCCGCCGCGGCGACTGGGCGGAAAGTCCTGCAGGATCGGCACCCGCGCGAGCGCAGGGAACTGCGGGGCGGCTGTGATTCCACGACCGTCGACCGGTCCCATCTCCCGTGATGCCACGCTTCACACACGGGGAGGACCTCATGGCCTTCGGACCGCTCAAGCCCCTGCTGTCGCTCGCCTGTGCGTTGATCCTGCTGCCCGTCGCGGCCCCGACGCACGCCCAGATCGTGGTGTCGGACCCGAACTTCGCCGCCTCGGACTGGTCGGCGACGGTCTACTTCACCAGCGGCGGCGGGGCGACGCACGGGGAGTCGGCGCCGGGGAGCGGAGGCAACCCGGGCGCCTTTCGCTCGATGACTCATGCGATTCCGCCATCGTCGTCGTTCGGGGTCCTGCACGAGTTCCTTCCTTACACGTACAGCCCCTCCGTCTCCGGCCCGCTCGACTCCCTCACCTACAGCGAGGATCGCGTCGAGTTCAACCCGCCGTTCGCGGGAGCCGCGATCGGAGCCAACCCGGCCCTCGTCCAGGGCGGTGTCGCGTATTTCGGGCCCAACATCACGTTCTCCAACACCACGTGGCAGACGGTCCGGCTCAGGAGCTTGACCGCTGCGAGCTTCACGTCCGCGAACGCGACGCATCCGGACTTCGGCAGCACGGGGGGGCCGATCCGTTTCGGCTTCGCACGGAGCAACACCTCGACGGCCACGGGCTTCGGCACACTGCACGGGATCGACAACTGGTCGTACTCGCTGTACGGCCCGGCACTGGTGGCCGTCCCGGCGGGGGGCCCTCCATCGCACGGAACGATGCGGGTCCGGGGAGCGAACCCGGGCTCCGGGCAGATCGTGATCCTCATGTCCCGCGCCGCGCCCCGTCGCGCCGTGGTGGCCGTTCACGACCTGTCGGGTCGGCGGATCCGCACGCTCGCCGACCGGGAGTTCCCGGCCGGCACGAGCGAGCTCGCCTGGGACGCACGCGACGAGCGTGGCGCCCGCGTGATCGAGGGCATCTACTTCGTCGCGATGCGCGCCGAAGGCGAGATGCAGACCGTCAAGGTGGTCGTCACGCGGTAGGTCCGGCGAGCGAGCGGAACCTCCGTCGAGCGCGCCGACTGGCCCCGCGTGCCCGGGCCCCGAACGGCCGTGCCTTCTTGCCCCGCCTTGGGGCGTGTGCTGGACTCCGGCGGTCCCGCCGTCTCCACCACCGAGGTGATGCCATGAAGCGCCTTGCCGCCGCCACGTGCCTGCTGCTCGCCCTGCTGCCGCTTCGCGCCCACGCCGACGATCGCGCCGTGCACCTGGCGATCGGCGACCCCGCCCGCAAGGACCGCGAAGCGCCCGTCGTGCTGGACGGCGTCACCGATGCCGCGCGCGGCGACACGATCGGCCCCGCCGAACTCGCGGCGCGACTCGACGGCGTGAAGCTGCTGTTCGTGGGCGAGAGCCACACCGACATGGAGTTCCACCGCGTGCAGCTCAAGGTGCTGCAGGAGCTGCAGGCCCGCGGTCGCACGGTGATGGTGGGGCTCGAGATGTACCCGGTGCCCGAGCAGCCGTGGCTGGATCGCTGGTGGTCGGATCGGAAGATGACCGAGGAGCAGTTCCTGACCCTGTCGCACTGGTACAAGAACTGGGGCTACAACTGGAACTACTACCGGGACATCTTCCTGTTCGCGCGCGAGCACCACGTGCGCATGTTCGCGGTGAACCTTCCGCGAGGCATGGTGGGTACGATCCGCTCCAAGGGCTTCGACTCGCTCACCACCGAGCAGCGCACGATGCTGCCGCCGAAGGTGGACGTGGACGACGCCGAGCACCAGAAGCTGTTCCGCGCGTTCTTCGGCGACGCCGACGCGCTGCACGGCAACATGCCCGACGACCTGTTCCGCGGCATGTTCCGCGCGCAGTGCGCGTGGGACGCCGCGATGGGCTGGAACGCCGTGAAGGCGCTGCAGAAGTACGGCGACGACAAGGCGATCATGGTGGTGCTGATCGGCTCGGGGCACGTGGCCTACGGGCTCGGCGCCGAGCGCCAGGTGAAGCCGTGGTTCACGGGGCGCGTGGCCAGCGTGCTTCCGCTGCCGGTGGCCGACAGCCCGGGCGAGAAGCCGTTCGGCCGCGTGCAGGCGTCGTACGCGAACTTCCTGTGGGGCGTGCCGCCGCAGACGGATCCGATCTATCCGTCCACCGGCATCTCGACGCCGGAAGCGAAGAGCGGCGCGCACTACAAGGTGATCGCCGTGGCCGACGACTCGCCGGCCGGGCTCGCGGGCATCGCCGTGGGCGACGAACTGCTGTCGATGGACGGCATCGAGATCGTGGACAAGGAAGTGAGCAACCGTCACCTGTCCACCAAGCGCTGGGGCGACACGGTGGTCTATCGCCTGCTGCGCGGCGGCAGGGAACTGACGATCCCGGTGGCGCTGCGCCGCCAGCCGCACGTGGTCGCGGCGGCCGACTCGGCGGCCGCGCCCGCGCCGGCGATGCCGCCGGCCGCGAGCCCCTCGCACCCGGGCATGCCGCCGAAGGCCGCCGGGGGAACCGGCAAGTGAGCGCCGCGCGGCAGGGCTTCGCGACCCTCTCGCTGCTGGCGGCGCTGGCGGGGGCGGCTGCCGCGGCGCCCGCCGCGACCACGTCGACGCCCACCCCGCGCGTGCACCACGCGCTCGACGTGTCGCTCGATCCGCAGCGCGGCTGGCTCACCGTCGTCGACACGCTCGCGATCCCGGCCGCGCTCGTGCGCGACGGCGAAGCGCAGTTCCTGCTGAACGCCGCGCTCACGTTGCGCGCGTCGGAGCCGGCGGCCACCGAGATGCCGCTGCACGGCTCGGGCGCGGCCGGCCGCGACGACGCCACGCGCTTCTTCGGCATCAACGCGTCGAGCGCCGACCTCGACTCCGCCGGCTCGCTCAAGCGCTGGCGCGTCCGCGTACCCGCACAGGGCGGCCGCGTGGTGCTGCGCTACGACGGGCACTTCGACTTCGGCCTGTCCGACGAGCAGGAGCAGTACACGCGCGGTTTCCGCCAGACCACGGGCGTGATCTCCAAGGACGGCGTGTACCTGTCGGGCGACGGCTTCTGGTACCCGCACCTGGGTCGCGATCTCGTCGAGTACACGCTCGCCGTGACCGAGCCCTCCGGCTGGCACGTGATCAGCCCCGGCAACGGCACGTCGCGCGGCGCCGACGGCCGCGCGCGCTGGGATTCGCACGGCGCGGTGGACGAGATCAGCGTGGTGGGCGGTCCGTTGACCCTGTACCGCGGCGCCCCGTCGAAGGTGGACGCGCTCGTCTACCTGCGCACGAAGGACGACGCGCTGGCGGCGAAGTACCTGGAGGCCACGGCGCAGTACATCCAGATGTACGAGGAACTGATCGGTCCGTACCCGTACGGCAAGTTCGCGATGGTCGAGAACTTCTGGGAGACGGGCTACGGCATGCCCAGCTACACGCTGCTCGGCTCGCAGATCATCCGCTTCCCGTTCATCCTCACGTCCTCGTATCCGCACGAGATCCTGCACAACTGGTGGGGCAACTCGGTGTTCGTGGACTACGAGAGCGGCAACTGGTGCGAGGGGCTCACGGCCTACATGGCGGACCACCTGATCCAGGAGCAGCGCGGGCGCGGCGAGGAATACCGGCGCGACGCGCTGCAGAAGTACCGCAACTACGTGCGCGACGGCCGCGATCTGGCGCTGACGACGTTTCGCTCGCGCCACAGCGCCGCGACCGAGGCCGTGGGCTACGGCAAGACGCTGATGCTGTTCCACATGATCCGCCAGCGCATCGGCGACGACGCGTTCCGCCGCTGGGTGGCGCGCTTCTACCGCGACTACCGCGGCCGCTAGGCGTCGTTCGCGGACGTCCGTGCGTCGCTCGAGGCGGAATCGGGACAGGACCTGGCGCGGCTGTTCGCGGACCACGTGACGCGCGCGGGCGCGGCCTCGCTCGCGGTGAGCGTGACCGGGGTGAAGCCGGCGGCCGGCGGGTTCGAGGTGGCCGGCGTGCTGAAGCAGGTGCAGAAGGGCGTGCCGCTGATGCTCGACGTGCCGATCGCCGTGCAGACCGCGGCGGGCGCCGTGCTCGACACGCTGCGCTGCACGACGGCGGCCACGCCGTTCGCGGTGCGCACGGCGGCGAAGCCGATCGCGCTCCAGGTGGACCCTGCGTACGACGTGTTCCGGCTGCTCGATCCGCGCGAGACGCCGGCGTCGATCGGGCAGATCTTCGGCGCGCCGCACGTGCTGGCCGTGCTGCCCGCGAAGGCCACCGACGCGCAGCGCGCCGCGTATCGCGCCCTGGTCGAGGGCTGGCGCAGCGACGCGCACCAGCCCGAGTTCGCGACCGACGCCGACGTGCGCGAGCTGCCGAAGGACCGGCCGGTGTGGCTGCTCGGCCGCGACAACGCGCTGGCCGCGCGGCTGTTCGCGCCGGGCGCCGACTACGCGATGGACGCCGCGCAGCTCACGGTGGATCGCGAGTCGATGCCGCTGGCCGGGCATTGCGCCGTGATCGTGCGCCGCCATCCCGCCGCGCCCGAGAAGGCGGTGGGCTGGATCTTCGCCGACGGCGTCGCGGCGCTGCCGGGGCTGGGGCGCAAGCTGCCGCACTACGGCAAGTACTCGTACCTGGGCTTCGACGGCGACGAGCCGACGAACGTGCTGAAGGGCCAGTGGGCCGCCACCGATTCGCCGCTGCGCGTGGACCTGCGCCCGGCGTCGGAGCGCGGCGCGAGCGTCGCGGCACTGGCGCTGCCGGCGCGGCGTGCGCTCGCCGAACTGCCGCCCGTGTTCTCGCGGCAGGCGATGCTGGATCGCGTCGCGTGGCTGTCGGCGCCCGAGCGCGAAGGGCGCGGCGTGGGCACGAAGGGGCTCGACGCGTCGGCCGAGTGGATCGCCGCGGAGTTCGCGAAGCTCGGCCTCGAGCCGGGCGGCGATGCGCACGGGTGGTTCCAGTCGTTTCCTTCGTCCCGCACGCCCGACGGCAAGCCGGCGACGCTGCGCAACGTGGTCGCCGTGCTGCGCGGCACGAACGCCGCGTGGGCGGGGCAGTCCGCGCTGCTCACCGCGCACTACGACCACCTCGGCCTCGGCTGGCCCGACGTGCACAAGGGTGACGAGGGCCGGGTGCACCCGGGCGCCGACGACAACGCGAGCGGCGTGGCGGTGATGCTGGAGCTGGCGAAGTCGCTCGCCGCGGGCGAGAGGCCGCAGCGCACGATCGTGTTCGTGGCGTTCACGGGCGAGGAGTCGGGCCTGCAGGGCTCCAAGTGGTGGGTGGACCACCCGCTGTTCCCGCTCGAGCAGACGATCGGCGTGATCAACCTGGACACGGTGGGCCGGCTGTTCGACAAGAAGGTGTCGGTGCTCGCCACCGGCACCGCGAGCGAGTGGCAGCACATCTTCCGCGGCGCGGGTTTCGTCACCGGCGTCGAGCCGCGGCTGATCCCCGAGTCGCTGGAGTCGAGCGATCAGAAGAGCTTCATCGATCGCGGCGTGCCCGCCGTGCAGATCTTCACCGAGCCGCACGCGGACTATCACCGCCCCGGCGACACCGCCGACAAGATCGACGGCGCGGGCCTCGTGAAGGTGGCGGCGTTCGTGCGCGAGGGCATCCAGTACCTGGGCGAGCGCCCCGAGATGCTCACGAACACGATCGGCCCGGCGAAGGGCGCGCCCGCGGGCACCGTCGCGCCGCCCGCGGCGGGTGCGTCGCCCGGCGGCCAGGGCCGCCGCGTCACCATCGGCACGTTCCCCGACTTCGCGTTCGCCGGACCGGGCGTGAAGGTGGCGGGCGTCACGCCGGGCTCGCCCGCGGAGAAGGCGGGCCTGCAGGTCGGCGACCTGCTGATGAAGCTGAACGGACAGGACATCCCGGACCTGAAGACCTACTCCGCGATGCTGCGCACGCTCACGGCCGGGCAGGCCGTGAAGCTGGTGATCCGCCGCGGTGACGCCGAGCAGACCGTGGACGTGACGGTGGTGGAGCGGTAGCGCCAGCCCGCCCCGAAACCGCCACGGCCACCTTCGGATTCGAAGGTGGCCGCTCGCGTCTGCAGCGGACTCCGACGCGCCGCGCGGGGCGCGGCTACCGGTACCGCACCTTCAACTGCCCCCACGTGCCCTGCCGCGTGGGCGTGGTGCACGTGCCGGGCTGCGGCGCGATGCGCGTGGTGCGCGACACGATCACCTCGCACGAGTCCGGCTGGAAGATGCACATCGGCGGGTTGTACGTGGTGGTCAGCGTGGACGTGGACACCGCCGTGTCGGCGGTGCGCGTGCCGTCCATCACCGACGTGAACGTCATCGTGCATCCCTCGAACGTGAACGAGCCGGTGCAGGTCAGGTGCACTTCGGTGTCCGTGACGGTGCCCGTGCACTGGTAGTTGAAGCCGCCCGTGGTGTCGGGCTCGAACGACTGGCCCGCGCAGAGCGTGTCCTGGTACGTGCTGGCGTCGGTGAGCACGCGCGGGGCGCACGTGTACGTGGAGTCGGTGGTGGTCCAGATGCCCGACCAGCTGGCCGGAATCGTGTAGCCGGTGCCGGCGCGGATGGCATCGATCATCGACGGTGCGTGGAAGTCGGCGGAACGGGCGAGCGTGGGCGCGAAGAGGCCGGCGAGGAGAACGGCGACGACCAGGGAAGCCTTGGACATGGGGACCCCGAGGGGTTGGAGTGGAATCGGGCGGCGGGGGGCCGGGGGGGCACGGGGGTGCGCGGAGGTGTACCTGCACTGGGTGGAACGCGCCATACGGATTCTCGTCACACCCGGGTTTCACCCCCGTGGCCGTCGCGGCGGCGGGTTGAGAAAGTGCGCCCCGGCCTATAGTTTCACGCGCCCCGCGCGGTACCGGCGGGCCCCGCGACCGTCGATGGAGGGCGCGCGGGCGGCCCCAGGCCCCGCCGCGCCGGGACAACCACCTGCCCGGAACGACTTTGGGGCGGAGCGCGGGCTCCCGATGGCCGATGTTTCAGGGGCATCCACTACCGTTCCGATCCGCGCAACCGGCCCCCGGGCATTCCGGCGGACCGGCGCTTCCCGTTCACGACCTTCCCACCCGAGAGGATCCCGCATGAGCCGTCGCCGCATCCTCATCACGGGTCCGGGGCTCCGGGACGAAGGGGGCGTCGCGAACTACTACAACGCCGTGCTGCAGGGCCTGCGCGCCGACGAGCGCTTCGAGATCGAGTACTTCGAGCTCGGCAGCACGCATCGCGCCGCCGGGCCGCTCTACCCGGTCGCCGACCAGGCCGGGTTCCGGCGACTGCTCCAGGGCTTCCGGCCCGATCTCGTGCACGTGAATCCGTCGCTGACCGTGAAGAGCTTCGTGCGCGACGGACTGCTGATCCACCAGGCGCGGCGGCGCGACCTGCCGGTGGTGGTGTTCTTCCGCGGCTGGTCGATGCTCACCGAGGCGCGCATCGATCGCGAGGTGGGCTGGCTGTTCCGCCGCACGTTCGCGCCGGCGAACGCGTTCATCGTGCTGGGCGAACGCTTCCGGCAGAAGCTGCTCGGCTGGGGCATCACGTCGCCGATCCTGCTGGAAACCACCACGGTGCCGGACAGCGTGATGGAAGGCTTCTCGCTCGAGCGCAAGGTGGCCGCGATCCGCGACGACGCCACGATCAAGGTGCTGTTCCTGGCGCGTCTCGAGCCCGAGAAGGGACCGATGGCCACGCTCGAAGCCGTGGCGAGCCTCGTGAAGCGCGGCGTGCCGGTGACCCTCACGATCGCGGGCGACGGGCCCGCGATGGGCGACCTCCGCGCGTACCTCGCGCAGAACGCGTGGCTCGAGGGCAAGGTCACGCTGGCCGGCTACGTGCGCGGCGCGGTGAAGCGCGAACTGTTCAACGCGCACCACGTGTACTGCTTCCCGTCCGAGTACGGCGAGGGCATGCCGAACTCGGTGCTGGAGGCGATGGCGCTCGGCCTGCCGATCGTGACCACGACGGTAGGCGGACTCGCCGACTTCTTCGAGGACGGCCGCATGGGGCATCTCGTGCCCGGGCGCGACGCGGGCGCGATCGCCGACAAGCTCGGCCGGCTGGTCGCCGACCGGGCCGCGTCGGCCACGATCTCGGCGTACAACCACGAGTACGCCACCCGGCGGTTCCTGTCGTCCGACGTGGCGCGGCGGCTCGCCGGGATCTACCTCGACACGCTCCAGCGGGCGGGCCGAGGGGAGTCTTGCCCGAGTGCCTAGAGTGCGTCAGACTGAAGCGGACTTTCCGGGCCGCGTCCGTCCCGAATTCCCCCGCGGCTGTAAGCCGTTGCGACGAGGGTTCCCATGTCCCCCAGCCCTGTGACCGGCCCCGCGCCGGAGTTCCGCGTGGTCGGCGTCAAGGTGCACGCCGTCCAGACGCCACAGGCGGTCCGCATCCTGACCGACTGGCTCGCCGAGCAGCCCCGGCGCTACCGGTACGTCTCCTCGACGAACCTGCACAACATCGCCCGCGCCGGCGAGACCAAGCTCTACGAGACGGTCATGGAACAATGCGACCTGTCGTTGCCCGACGGCGTGCCGCTGTTGTGGATCGGGCGGCGCCGCGGCTTCGACCATCTGCGCGATCGGTGCGGGATCGAAGAGGTGATGGTGGCGTTGTTCGACCTCTCGAACCAGGGCAAGGACTACCGGCACTACTTCTACGGCAACACCGACGAGGTGCTGGCCACGCTCGAGAAGGAGCTGAAGCGGAAGTGGCCGAAGCTCTCCATCGCCGGCATGCACTCGCCGCCGTTCCGCAAGCTGACGCCCGAGGAGGAGGCCGCCGACATGGCGCGCATCCGCGACTCGAAGGCGGATTTCCTGTGGGTGAGCCTGGGCTGCCCGCGCCAGGAGACGTGGCTCTACGAGCACCGCGAGCAGCTCGGCGGCGTGATCGGTGGCGGCGCGGGCGCGGTGTTCGACTTTCTCGCCGGCATGAAGCCCAAAGCGCCACGGATCGTGCAAAACGCAGGGTTGGAGTGGCTGCTGAGACTCGCCTCGGAGCCAAAACGCTTGTGGCAGCGTTACATGGTCCTTTACCCTCGTTACCTCTTTCGCATGCTGGGTGAGGAGATAATGGGCCCACGGAACAGGGTCTGAACGGTCGGGAGTCCCGAATGAAGCGCGCGCTGGTCTGTGGTGCAGGTGGGTTCATCGGCAGTCATCTCGTGAAGCGGCTCAAGAACGAGGGCTACTGGGTCCGCGGCGTGGACCTGAAGATGCCCGAGTTCTCGCCCACGGCGGCGGACGACTTCGTGGTCGGCGACCTGCGCGACCCGGTGCTCGTGGAGAAGGTCGTCGCCCCGGCGTTCGACGAGATCTACCAGCTGGCCGCCGACATGGGCGGTGCCGGCTACCTGTTCACGGGCGACAACGACGCGGACGTGATGCACAACTCCGCCGCGATCAACCTGAACGTGCTGCACTCCTGCATCCGCCACAAGCCGCAGCGCATCTTCTTCTCGTCGTCGGCGTGCGTGTATCCCGAGCACAACCAGATGGACGCGAAGGCGCCCACCACGGCCGAGCACACGGTGTACCCGGCCGCGCCCGACAGCGAGTACGGCTGGGAGAAGCTGTTCAGCGAACGCATGTTCCTGGCGTTCCGCCGCAACTACGGCATCGAGTCCCGGATCGGGCGCTTCCACAACATCTTCGGACCCGAGGGCACGTGGACCGGCGGCAAGGAGAAGGTGCCCGCCGCGATGTGCCGCAAGATCGCCGAGCAGCCCGACGGCGGCGAGATCGAAGTGTGGGGCGACGGTGAGCAGACCCGCTCGTTCCTGTTCGTGGAGGAGGCGCTCGAAGGCGTGCGCCGCCTGACCGCCTCCGACGTGACCGAGCCCGTGAACATCGGCTCGGACGAGATGATCTCGATCAACGGCCTCGCCGAGATGGTGATGCGCATCTCCGGCAAGAAGGTGGCGCTCAAGCACCTGCCCGGTCCGCTGGGCGTGCGCGGCCGCAACTCGGACAACAACCTGATCAAGAAGGTGCTCGGCTGGGCGCCGAACTACCCGCTCGAGAAGGGCATGAAGCAGACGTTCGCCTGGATCGACGCGCAGGTGAAGGCCCGCCAGACCGCCAGCCGCTGACCGCGGCCGAGCGCCGAACGCACGAACCGCCCCGGTCACCACGACCGGGGCGGTTCTCTTTTCGACGTCCGTCCGCACGCACTCGGCCCGACCGGCGGTCGGCGGGCCGTACCCGCTTCACTCGATCACGATCAGCCGGCGCACGCACTCCTGGTTCGCGGCGCGGAGCCGTGCGAAGTAGAGCCCCGGGCCGACGCGGCCACGCTCCCAGGCGGCGGTGTGCGAGCCCGGCTCGAACAGGCCGTCGGCCAGTCTCGCCACTTCGCGGCCCTGCACGTCGAACAGCGCGAGCGTCGCGTGTGCGCGGGACGGCAGCGTGAACACGAGCCGGCCCGCTCCGTGCGCGGGATTCGGGACGGGGGCCGACAGCGCGAGACGCGCGGTGGCCCCGGGCGCGCCGAGCGACGCGGGCGAGACGATCGACAGGGCCGCGCCGCTCACGTCCGCACCGGTGCCGCCGGTGACGCCGTGCGCCACCACGCGCACGTACACGCTGCCGATCGCTTCGGGACCGGTGACCAGCCAGTCGAGCGTCCCCGTGTCGGGAATGCCGATCGCGAGCGACGCCCACGGTCCGCCGGGGCCGGTGCGTGACAGGCTCACGTCCACGTTCGCAACGGCCGCGGTGCCGCTCGTGGACCAGCGGATGGTGGTGCTCTCGCCGATCCGCAGGAACTCGCCACCATCGGGTGCGCCGACGAGCACGTCCACCGCCTGACCCGTGGGGCCGAAGCGTGCGAGGTTGGTCTGCGCCACCCCGCCGATCGCGCTGAACTGGCCGCCGACGAAGCGCGAGGGTCCGGACACGAGGATGCTCCGCGGCTCCCCGACGACCCCGGGGTTCCACGCGGTCGGGATCCCCGTGGTGCGGTCGAGCTCCACCAGCGAGCGGCGTGGCTGGCCGCCGGCGTTCGCGAACGTGCCGCCCGCCAGCACGGTGGTCGCCGTGGGCGTGATGCACTCCACCATGCCGTCGAGGTCGCACCACCACCCGACGGGCGCGCCGGTCACCGGGTCCAGCCGCGTGAGGCCGAAGTGCGCCGAGCCGCCGGGCGGCGTGAACGTGCCGGCGGTCCACACGCCGTCCGCGGTCACCGCCACGGCGAACGGCCCGCCGGTCTGCACGGTGTCGGCGAAGAACTCGGTGATCGAGCCGTCGTCGCGGCGGAACGCGGCCAGCGACCGGCGTCGCTTGCCGTCCGCGAGCGTGAAGCCGCCCGAGGCGACGACGGTCGAGCTCGTGGAGGCGACGCGATAGACGTACGAGTTCAGGGCGGGGCTCCACGCGGTCGGTGCACCGGTGATCGCGTCCACCTCGGCGAGATTCGCGTGCGGCTGGCCCTGCACCGACGTGAAGGTGCCGGCCAGCACCACCTTGCCATCGAGCACTTCCATGCCCGTCACCGACAGGCCCGGGGAGGGATCCCACGCCGTGATCTGCCCCGTGGCGAGATCGATCGCCGCGGCGCCGTTCCGCGGCTGGCCGTTCGCGGTGGCGAAGCTGCCGGCCAGGTACAACGTGCCGTCGTGTTCGACGAGGTACTCGACCACCGAGTAGGTCTGGAACGGGGCGACCACCGGGTTCCACTCGGTGACGGTCTCCGAAACGAGATCGATGGCCGCGAGTCCCGTGCGCGGCTGTCCGCCGACGGCGGTCATCGCGCCGCCCACATACAACCATCCGCCCGACACCACGAGCGCGTTGACGACGTCGTTCGCGTGCGCCGTCCACCCGGTGGCGAGGCCGGTGCCTGCCGCGAGGGCCGCCACCCGCGCGCGCGCCTGGCCGCCCGCCTGCGTGAACGAGCCGCCGGCCCAGATCGTCGCGCCGTCCGCCTGCAGCACGTTCACGGCGGCGTCCGCGCCGGGATTCCAGCCGGTCAGCGTGCCGGTCGCGAGGTCGAACGCCGCGAGGCGCGCGCGCGGCTGGCCCGCGGCAGTCGTGAACACGCCGCCCGCGTACAGCGTGCCGCCACCCACCGCGAGCGCGCGCACGACGCCGTTCGCGCCCGGATTCCACGCGGTGGGCTGCGCGGTGGCGGGGTCGATCGCGACGAGACGGTTGCGCGACTGGCCGCCCACGTTCGTGAAGCCGCCACCGGCGTAGAGCGTTCCGTTCGCGACGACCAGGGACTGGACGAGCGCGTTGATGCCCGCGTCCCACGGCAACAGCGCCCCGCTCGCGCGGTCGAACGCCGCGAGCCGGGCCGGCGCGCCGCCGCCGACGCCGGTGAACGCGCCGCCCGCGAACAGGCGCGACCCGTCGGCCAGCAGCGCGTAGACGGGGCCGTTCGCGGCGGGATCCCACGCGGTCAGCGCTCCCGAGGGCGTGTCGTACGCCGCCAGTCGCCAGCGCGTGACGCCGTCGGCGTGCAGGAAGCTGCCGCCCACGTAGAGCTTCGTCCCGTCGAGCAGCAGGCAGAGCACGTCCCCGTCGAGTGACGGGTTCCACGCGTCGACGGTGCCGTCCCACGACAGGTGCGCGAGGTTCGTGCGCGCCGTCTCGCCGACGCGCGAGAACGAACCGCCGATGTAGAAGCCGCCCGCTCCGTCGGGCACCGCGGCGTACACCACGCCGTCGACACGGGGGCGCCCCCAGAGGACCTTGTCGTTCGCGATGTCGACGGCGGCGAAGGAGCCGCTGCGCTTCCACACCCAGCCGAATCGACCGGCCACGTAGAGCGTCGAGTCGCGGACGACGAGCGACCTCACCGCATCGTCCACGAACGGGAAGTCGGGGTCGGGAGCCTGGGCCGACGCGGGAACGTGGGCCAGGACGAGCGCCGCCAGGGTCAGAGCGAGGGCGGCGAGTGCGCACGCGAGCGTGCACGTTCGGCGAGTGCGGCGCATGGCGGGACTCCGGGCGGGAGTGGGTGTCCGCCACCCGGGGGATCGGCGGTCGGACCGGACCCGCACATGGTAGGCCCGGGCCGCCGACGCACGCAGCAGCGAAGGCGCGCCCGCCGGGGTCGTTCGCCGG
>JBGAMH010000065.1:0-18880 GCA_044223135.1 Candidatus Eiseniibacteriota bacterium
CTCGGTGGTCGACGTCGATAAGCGCCGACGCCGGGTGCACAGAAAGTAGCCGGGCGGGGATCTCCGACAGAAGATCCCCGCCCGGCGTGATGACACCGCCCGAACGAGACGTTCGAGCGCCCTGCGGCCACAGGTGTCACGGCTGGAACCCTTGGCGAGACACGCGGTCCGCTTGGGGTGAGAAGCGCGGGGCTTCTGCTTTCGGAACGGGGCGCAATGTAGCCGATGCCGTGGACCGGACGCAAGCGGCTGGGGCGCGCGGGCTTCCCCGGGGACCGGCCGCGGGCGCCGCGGAGCCGGGGGGCCCCCGCCGCGTTTCGGGGCGACCGGGAGACCGCCGGGGCGTGCCCGGCCCCACCGGGCGGAGCGCCCCCGCGGGTTTCGGGTGCACCCATTGGCCGCCGAGGGCACTCCAATGCTCGGGCGGAGGCGCCGCACCCGACCGGGGCGAGCGTTGACACGACCGGGCCCCCTCCCTAGCTTGCACTCGCTCTCCGGCCATGGGGGCTGGACTCAACGATCAGGAGGATCACATGAAGCTCGTGCGTCTCGCGGCCGTCGCCATCGGCCTGCTCGCGGCCACCTCGGCCTTCGCCCTCGAGAAGGGGGACGGCCTGTACGGCATCCAGATCACCAACGGCACGGCGGACCTCTACTCGGGCGCCGGCACCGGCTACATCAGCGCGTACGACCACTCCGAAGTCGGCGTGGGCCTGCAGTACTGGCGCATGATGTCCTCGGACTACGCCTTCACCATGTCGGGCGGCATCGGCTTCTTCAGTGAGACCGACAAGCCGGGCACGGCGGCGCCGAGCGGTTCGAACGACTTCAAGTACACGCAGAGCTCGTGGAACCTGCGCGTGGGCGGCGACCGCGTGGTCAAGGTCGGCGATCGCGCGGTGATGTACTTCGGCCCGGGCCTGTCGTACTGGACGGGCAAGGCCAAGTTCGACGACGGCAGCCCCTCGGGCACCTTCGAGACCGAGAACGTGTCGCGCTTCGGACTGTCGGGCCGCGTCGGCGGGCTGATGATGTTCAACGACCAGGCCGGGTTCAACTGCCAGATCGGTCGGTACGTCGGCATGGCGTCCGTGAAGGACGAGGGCGCCGAGGCGTCGTGGTGGCCGAGCGGCTTCGAGGCTTCGGGTGGCCTCGTGTTCAAGTTCTGATCGGAGACGCGTGAACGCTCCTATCGCATCCCACGCGGGCGTCCGGACCTCGGTCCGGGCGCCCGCCGTGTGTTCCGGCCGCCTCCTGCTGGCCGTGACGCTGCTGTCGCTGCTCGCCTCCCCCGCCTTCGCCGCGCGGGAGCCCGCCGCATCGCCCGCGCTTCTCGCGGCCGACAGTCCGCCGGATCCATCGCGCCAGCCGACGACGCCGCCCGGCGGTCCGGCCGAAGTCGACACGATGACCTCGCACACCGCGCTCGGCCGCGAGTTCGCACGGGGTGGCGATCGCCACACGCCCGAGAGCGGGTCCGGCCGCGACACGTCGCACGTGCTGCCCTGGGGCACGCAACTGTGGGGCGAAGGCGGTGTCGGCGGCATGATCGCCCCGAAGGACGTCCGGAGTTCCTTCCAGGTCGGCTTCGGCGGTTCCGCGCTGTTCCGCATCGAGCACGGGAGTCGGTACTCGACGCACCTGCACCTGGAGGTGCAGGCGCTTCCGCGCAGCGACCAGATCCAGGTGATCGACTCGTTCGGCAACCTGTCGATGGTCTCGCTCGGCGGCAACGCGATGCACTACTCCGGCACGGTCGGCGGAGGCGTGCGGGCCTGGCACCGGCTGTGGGTCGAAGGCGGTGTCGGCCTCGCGCATTTCAACGTGCGCACCGGCAGCGACCTGCTCCGCGACCTCGACGAGCCCCCGTACATCACGGCGGTGCGGAACACGACGGGGCTCGCCGCCGAAGCGCAGCTGGCCTGGCGCTTCCCCATCACCGACACCCAGAGCATGAGCGTGAACCTGTGCTGGCAGGGCAACCGCGCGGGCAGCAGCGGACGCTGGCTGCACTACCTGCCGGTGCGCATCGGTTACCGCTTCCTCTAGCGCCCGGATCAAGGCTTGACCCGCTCCGGCCGCGGGCGGATCGTACCGGCACTGCCAGACCCCGACCGGGTTCGGAGGACTGCATGCCGATCGCTCGCCTGTTCTCTCGGGGTGCGCTGTTGCTCGCGCTCCTGGTCGCGAGTCCCGCCGTGGCCCAGCCCGGCGCGCAGCGTCCGGCCGCTCGCGATTCGGCGTGGTGGGCGCCGTTGCTGCACCACGCGTGGCTCTCGGGAGGCATCGGCTGGATGGCGGCCCCGACCTCGATCCGCCGCCACTTCGAGGCCGGCCAGGGATTCGCCGCCGGTCTCGAGGCGCATCCCCGGCGGGCGCTGCGACTGCGCGTGGGCGGGGACTACCAGATCCTGCCGGCGACCGGCGAAGTGATCTTCATCGAGGAGAGCTCCACCCCGCTCGGCGTGATCCTCGCGGACACGATCCGTTACACCCTGCGCAGCCCGGGCTGGATGGGATCGCTGCGCGTCGAGGCCAGCGTGCGCGCACCGGGTGGCCTGTGGCTGTCGGGCGGCGGTGGACGCGCGTACTTCGACGACGGACTGGGCGATCGCGCCGGCTCCTATGGACCGGACGTCGCGGTGCGGATTCGTGGCGCCGACCGGGACGGCTGGGCGTGGTACGGCACGGCCGGCGCCTCGCTGGGACTCGAGCCGGTGCTGCACGTGCCGATCGCCGTCGGCGTCGACTGGCTCACGGCGCGGCGCGGCGACGACCACCTGGGGTTCTGGCACATCCGGGTCGGCACGCAGCGGAAGTGACGGCGCCCGACCGCCGGCACGACGAAGCCCCGCCGGGGCGCACCCGGCGGGGCTTCGCGCTCACTCGGCCGCTCAGCGTGCCTTGCTGCGGATCTCCGCGGTGATGCGCTCGACGAACTGCTCGCGCGGCATCGTCCCGAGGTCGCCCTGGCCCTTGCGGCGCGGCGCGCACGTGCCGGCGGCGGCGTCGCGCGGACCGACCACCACCATGTACGGCACCTTCTGCAGCTCGGCGTCGCGGATCTTGGCGCCCAGCTTCTCGTCGCGACCGTCCGTCTCCACTCGGATTCCCGCCGCCTTGAACATCTCGGCGGTCTGCTCGGCGTACTCCTGCGCCTTGGGATGCACCGGGATCACCATCACCTGCGTCGGCGCCACCCACACCGGGAACTCGCCGCCCGTGTGCTCGATGAAGATGCCCACGAAGCGCTCGAGCGAACCGTACAGCGCGCGGTGCAGCATGATGACTTCGTGGTCCTGCCCGTCGGGCCCGGTGAACATCACGCCGAAGCGCTTGGGCAGGTTCAGGTCCACCTGGATCGTGGGGCACTGCCACTCGCGGCCGATCGCGTCGCGCAGCTTGACGTCGATCTTGGGCGCGTAGAACGCGCCGCCGCCCTCGTCCACCTCGTACGGCAACCCGCGGTGCTCCAGCGCCTGCCGCAGCGCGTTCGTGGCGAAGTCCCACTCGGCGTCGCTGCCCAGGTACTTGTCGAACGGCCGCGTGGCCAGGTAGCAGCGGTACTCGTAGCCGCAGGTGGTCAGCAGCAGGTCCATCAGCTTGAGCACGCCCTCGATCTCGCTCTGCAGCTGGTCGGGGGTGCAGAAGATGTGCGAATCGTCCTGCGTGAACCCGCGCACGCGCTCCATGCCGTGCAGCACGCCGCTGCGCTCGTAGCGGTACACGGTACCCAGCTCGGCGTAGCGCACGGGCAGGTCGCGGTACGAGTGCTTGCGGCTGTTGTAGATCATGATGTGGTTCGGGCAGTTCATCGGCTTCACGCGGTACGCCTGCTCGTCCACCTGCATCGGCGAGTACATGATGTCCGCGTAGTTCTGCAGGTGGCCCGAGATCTCGTACAGCTTCTCGCTCGCGATGTGCGGCGTGTACACGAGCTGGTAGCCGCCCTTGAGGTGCTCTTCCTTCCAGAAGCCCTCGAGCACGTGGCGCACCATGCCGAGCTTGGGATGCCAGTGCACGAGCCCCGCGCCCACTTCCTCGTGGATCGAGAACAGGTCCAGCTCGCGACCGAGCTTGCGGTGGTCGCGCTTCAGCGACTCCTCGATGCGCTGCAGGTACTCGTCCAGCTCCGCCGGGGTCGCGAACGCGGTGCCGTAGATGCGCTGCAGCATCTCGTTCTTCTCGGAGCCCAGCCAGTACGCGCCGGCCACGTGCGTGAGCTTGAACGCCTTCAGGTCGCCGGTGCCGGCCACGTGCGGGCCACGGCACAGGTCGAGGAACGCGCCGTTGCGGTAGGTGGTGACCTTCGCGCCGTCGGGGATCTGCGACAGGAAGTGCAGCTTGTACTTCTCGTTCGCCCACACCTTCGCCGCTTCGTCGCGGGTGGTCTCGGCGTACTCGAACGGCTGGTTCGCCGCGACGATATCGCGCATGCGCGCCTCGATGCGCTCGAGGTCCTCGGGCGTGAACGGCGTCGGCCGGGCGAAGTCGTAGTAGAAGCCGTTCTCCACGGGCGGCCCGCCGGCCACCTTCACCTCGGGGAACAGCTCGGTCACCGCGGTGGCCAGCACGTGCGCGGCCGAATGGCGGAGGCGGTAGAGCGCCTCCCCGCCCGGGTACTGCGAGAGGTCGGGGCCGGTGGACATCGGGGGGCTCTGCGACATGCGGACATCCTCTCGATCGGGCGCGGGTGCGGCTGCGGAGACCGGAAAACAAGAACGGGGCGGCGCGCCGTCTCGATCCGGCGTGCGCGCCCCGTGTCAGGTGGTGGGCGATACTGGACTTGAACCAGTGACCCCTTGCTTGTCGAGCAAGTGCTCTACCAGCTGAGCTAATCGCCCTCGGGGCCGCGGAGTAAACCGGAGCGGCCCGCAGGCGTCAAGCCGACGGGCCGCTCCGGCGAACCGGGCCGCCGCCCCGCAGCGGGGTGCGCGAACCCTTCCGGCTCAGCGCCAGGTCAGGATCGCGAGTCCGACGCTCCACCAGTCCACGGCGTCCTCGCCCTCGGGCAGCGACGAGCCGAAGGCGCGTGTGAAGCGGCCGTCGAACTGCACGCCGACGAACGGACGCACCTCGTAGCGCGCCACCGCGCCCACGAATCCGCCCATCACGAAGCCCGAGCCGTCCCGGTGCTCCGGTGTCGCCGCCGTCCGGTCGTACTGGCCGCCGAGCACACCCACCTGCACGTATGCCGGCACGACGGCCGTGCTCAGCCGGAACAGCGCGCGCGGCGCGGCGTAGGCCAGCGTGATCTCGTCGTGCGGCGAACTCTTGCCGCCCGGATCGCGCAGGTACCCGGCCTCGAGGCCGAACGTCACCTCGCGGTCTCCCCCGCGCTCGGCGAACAGCGAGCCCTCCCACCCGCGGTGGAAGCTCTCGGTGGTGCCCTCGGCCAGCAGTCCGCCGCGGACGCCGGCCGTCCACGCGCGATCCGCGCGTGCGAGCGACGGCGCGAGTGCGAGGCCCGCGATCAGCGCGACGCCCGCGAGCGCCGCAGCCCGTCGGACTCCGCGACGGCCCTCGCGTGGGAGGGCGGTGCGAGTGTGCACACGGGGAATGTCGCGGCTCGGGCTCACGTCGTATCGGGGGGCAGTCATCGCGCGCTCCTTTCTGGATCTTCACGCGTGACGGATCGAGCGTCCTCGGGGACGGACGGGACGGTCCGCTTCCGCCGCCATGGTACGTCCGACGGCGGCGAACGCGGCGTGCGGGAGTCTCCTGCCGGGGAGCGGCGCGCCGGCGTGCACTTCGCACGCGCGCGTGCGGAATCAACGGCCCGTGCGGAACGACTCCCATGCGGGTTTGGCGCGACCGAGCGAGTCGCGCAGGCCCAGCGTGCCGAGAAAGGCGGCGAAGTCGGGCGTCTGGAAGCCGTAGTAGCCGAACAGCAGGTTCAGCGTGGTGCTCGACCAGTCCGTGTACAGGAACCAGCTCGCGAACAGCACGCGCGAGCGCGGCTGCCGGCCCAGCCACGTGCGGAACCGCCGCGCGGCCTCGGCCTGCGCGTCGGGCGAGCCGCCCACCACGCTCGACGAGGCGTAGCCCACCTCCTGGAACGCCACGGGCCTGCCGTGCGCGCGCGCCACCACCGCTTCGAGGTCGGCGTCGAACGCCGATGCGGGCTTCTGCGCGAAGCCGCCGGGCTGCGTGTCGTAGAACGTGTGCAGCACGACGTCGCTCGTGACGTTGAGCGAGTCGCCGTAGTGCGCGAGGGGGTTCGCGAGCGGGTTCGTGGTGGTGATGCCCATGGGCACGCCGGGCGCCGCCGCGTGGAAGCGCGCCACCTCCCGGCGGTAGAGCGCGAGGAACGCCGGGAACTCGCCGGGGTGCTCGCCGAAGTAGTCGTCCACCTCGTTGCCGATCGCCACCGACACGAGGTCGTTGCGCCGCGCGAGCGACGCGAGCGTGTCCACCAGGACGTCCACGCGCGCCACGAGCACCGGGTCGTCCCACGCAAGCGACGCCAGGTCGGGCGGCAGGTTCCGCGAGATCGTGTCGAGGATGCGCAGGTTCAGGTGCGTGCGGATGCCGAGCGAGCGGTGCACGTCCAGGTAGATCTGCTCCTCGGCGAGATTCCACGCGCCGGGCGTTGGCTCGACCAGGTTCCACTGCGGGGCGCGGATCTGCACGTCGGCACCGGCGGCCTTCGCGTCCTGCAGCACGCGCAGCACCGAGTCGCCGAACGTGGGCAGCGCGAACGCCGCGTCCGAGGTGTTCGAGGACAAGCCCAGGAGCGCCATCGGCACGGAACCCGGCGCGGTGCCCGACTTGCCGCCGCAGCCCGCGAAGCACGCGGCCGCCGCGGCCAGCGCCAGCTGGACGAGTCGGCGACGGCCCGCGGCCGCAGCCGTCACACCGTCCTCCCCAGCACCTCCGCGATCGTCCGGATCTGGTTCACGAGCTCCTGGAACTGCTCGGGGTACAGCGACTGCGCCCCGTCCGAGAGCGCGTGGTCGGGGTCGTGGTGCACCTCGATGATCAGTCCGTCTGCGCCGGCGGCGATGGCGGCGCGCGCCATGGGCGCCACCTTGTCGCGGATGCCGGTGCCGTGGCTCGGGTCCACGACCACCGGCAGGTGCGACAGTTCCTTCACCACCGGGATCGCGTTCAGGTCGAGCGTGTTGCGCGTGTACGTCTCGAACGTGCGGATGCCGCGCTCGCACAGGATCACCTGCTGGTTGCCCTGCGCCATCACGTGCTCGGCGCTCAGCAGCCACTCCTCGATGGTGGAGCTCAGGCCGCGCTTGAGCAGCACGGGCTTCTGCGTCTGCCCCACCTCGCGCAGCAGCGCGTAGTTCTGCATGTTGCGCGCGCCGATCTGCAGCACGTCGGCGTAGCGCGCGAGCAGCGCCACCTGCTGCGTGTCCATGACCTCCGACACCACCGCCAGTCCGTGCGCGTCGGCCGCGCGGCGCAGGATCTTCAGGCCCTGCTCGCCGAGTCCCTGGAACGCCCACGGCGACGTGCGCGGCTTGTACGCGCCGCCGCGCAGCAGCGTGGCGCCGGCCTTCGCGACCGCCGCGGCGATCGTGAACGCCTGTTCCTCGCCCTCCACCGAGCACGGCCCGGCCATGATCGCGAGCTGCCGGCTGCCGACGACGGCGCGGCCCACCGACACCACCGTGTCGTGCGGGTGGAACGCTCGGCTCGCCAGCTTGAACGGGCGCGCGAGCTTCGTGGCGGATTCCACCCCCGGCCAGGTGCGCACCTCGGCCCAGTCCACGGCGCCGGGCTCGCCGACCGCCGCCAGCCGGACCTGTCCCTCGTGCTCGGTGCGATGCACGACGAGGCCCGCCATGCGGAGGCGGGTCACCACGTCCTGCACGCCGGGCTCGGGCGTGCCGCGATTCAGGAGCACCAGCATCGAGGGATCCGTCGAGGTCCGAAACACGAAGCCCACGCCGGGTTCGGCATGGGCCTGGGATTCACACGTTGCGAAGTCCGCCTAGCGGGTGCGCGTGAACTCCTGGCCGCGGGTCGCCCCACGCCAAAAGCACCAGTGCCCGCACCACCAGCAGTTCGTCAACGGCTTCCTCCGCGCGAAAAAGACGGGCGGAAGCCTAGCATCGGATCTCGCGAGGGGTCAACGAGTCACGGCCACGCGACGCGTCAGCGTGTGCTCGCGCGTGGTGAGCCGAGCGAAGTAGAGCCCGCCGCGCACGGCCTGGCCCGACTCGTCGGCGCCGTCCCACGCCACCTGCTGGTGCCCGGAGGCCCAGTCGCCGTCCGTCAGAAGGCGCACGCGACGTCCGCTCGCGTCGAACACCTCCATGCGCACGTGCTGCGCCGTCGGCAGCGAGAAATCGAAGCGCGTGCGGCCCGGCGCCGGGTTCGGCGTGGCGCCCGCGAACGCCACCTCGCGCAGCGACGCTTCGGGAACGCCGGCCGAGCTCGCCGGCGTGAGCAGGAAGCCGCGCGGCTCGCCGTTCAGCAGCCCCTCGCCCACGATCGCGCCGCTCTCGTCGATGTCCCAGGCGCGCGTGAGCAGCCAGCCGACGTTCGGCGGGATGAGCGAGTTGAGGTCGGTGATCTGCGTCCCGCGCCACATCACCGCACGCTGCTGATCGTCGGGGCGCGAAGCCGCGCCCACGATCTCGTCGTGGTTGTTGACGCCGAACGCCGACCCGTAGACGCCACCCAGCGTGGGCAGTTCCTCCAGCCCGGCGCCGCGGAAGATCCAGGCGCGGCTGTCGGGGTTCGTGCGGTTCAGGTACGACCAGCCCACGACGTGATCGAGGTCGTTGATCGCGTACGCATGGGCCGCCTCGCCGCCGAGCGTGCCGAGGTTGATCAGCGGCTCTCCGGGCTTCGCCACGAACGCGCGGTACTCGCCCGCGCTCGGGCTCGCCATGCCGCACATGACGTTGTTCGTGTTGATGTCGTACACGCGGCTCGTGGTGCCGCCGAGCGTGCCGATGTCGGTCATCACGCCATCTCGCCACCAGAAGCCGTGCTCGTCGCCGGCCGTCGTGTACGCCGAGCCCACCACGAAGCCGGCGTCATTCACGGCGCTCGCGTCGCTGCGGCCGCCGCCGAAGTCGCCGAGCGGCGCCATGGCGCCGTCGCGCCACAGGAACGCGCGCTGGGTGGTGGATCCGGCCGAGTACGCCCAGCCCACGACCCAGCCCTGCTGGTTCACCGCGCGCGCCAGGCTCTGCGTGCCGCCGAGCGTGCCCAGGTCCTGCACGGTGCCGTACGTGTTGACCATCGCGTGCACGTACGAACTGCCCGCCACGAACGAATAGCCGGCCGCGACGCCACGTCCGTTGAGCGCCACGACGCCGCTGCCACGGGGGCTGCCGAGCGACCCGAGGTCGGTCACGATGTAGTCGGCGGCGAACGCGGGCAGCGCGCAGGCGGCGCACAGCCCGAGGGCGGCGAGGGCGTGGCGAACGGCGGACGGGGCGAGCGTCATGCGAGCCTCCAAGAAACGCGTTCGGAGCCCGGAGGGAGCGGGCGTCAAGCGGCCGTGCGCCGGGCAGCCTAGAGCAGCGGGCATTCTCTTCCTAGAGGTATTACACGGCTGCCGGACACGGGGTTCCGCGGTCCGAGCGGCCTGGGGGGCACCCGGGCCGTGTGGGACACGCCGCAGGCACGGGTTCGGGCCGCCCCGCGCCCCGGCCCCCGCTTACCTCTCCCGCCCCCGCAGCGCGCGCTGGCGGAGCCAGGCGTCCATCAGCGTCACGGCCATCATCGCCTCGGCCACCGGCACCACGCGCGGGCAGATGCACGGATCGTGGCGGCCTTCGATGGCCACGGTCTCAGTACCGCCGTCCTTGCGGGCCATCACCTGCGGCTTGCCGATGCTGGTCGCGGGCCGCACGGCCACGCGCACCACCACGTCGGCGCCGTTCGAGATGCCGCCGCTCACGCCGCCCGCGAAGTTCGTCACGAAGCGCTCGCCGTCGAATACGTCGTTCGTCTGGCTGCCGTGCATCGACACCATGCCGAACCCGCCACCGAACTCCACGCCCTTCGTGGCCGGGATGCTCAGCATGGCCGCGCCGAGGCGCGCTTCGAGCTTGTCCATCGTCGGGTCGCCCCAGCCCGCGGGCACGCCACGCGCCACGACCTCGACCACGCCGCCGACCGAGTCCCGCGCCGCGCGCGCCGCGGTGATCACCTCGGCCATGCGCACGGCCGCATCGGCGTCCGGGCAGCGCACGGGGTTCGTCTCGACCACGCCCCATTCGCGCCGGTCGGTGCGGACCTCCCCCACCTGCACGGTGCCGCCCACGATGCTCACGCCGATCGTGCCCAGCGCGCGGCGCGCGATCGCGCCCGCGGCCACGCGACCCACGGTCTCGCGCCCCGACGAGCGGCCGCCGCCGCGGTGATCGCGCACGCCGTACTTCTGCCAGTACGCGTAGTCGGCGTGTCCCGGGCGGAAGACGTCCTTCAGGTTGTCGTAGTCCTTCGACTTCTGGTCCGTGTTGCGCACCAGCAGCAGGATCGGCGAGCCCAGCGACACGCCCTCGAACACGCCCGACACGATCTCCACGCGGTCGGCTTCCTGGCGCTGCGTGGTGAGCGCGCTCTGCCCCGGCCGGCGGCGGTCGAGTTCGCGCTGGATGTCGTCCGCCTCCACGGGCAGGCCGGGCGGCAGGCCGTCCACGAGCACGCCCACGCCGCCGCCGTGGGATTCGCCGAACGTGGTGATGCTGAACAGGCGGCCGAACCGGGACGACATCAGCGCTTCTTCGCCGGATTGTGCGCGGCCGCCGTGTGCACGGCACGAGCCTGCTCGGCCTCGAACTCCGCGTTGAGCTTCGCGCGGAACGACTGGTGCGCTTCGACCATGCGCTCGAACTGGTACAGGTACGTGGGGCGGATGTCCGCGCGCGCCTCGGCGATCCACGGCTTCACGCGCTCCCACGTGACGATGTCCTCGCCCGTGTGGTCGAAGAACAGCTCGGCGTGCAGCACGCCGCGGTTCACGAGCGTGCCCACCATCTCCCAGTACGAGATCGTCTGGCGGAACCAGCGGTCCTCGTCGGAGTGCGTGAGGTAGCGCTCCTTGATCTCGGCCCAGCCCTGCGCGCGGAACTCCGTCAGGAACCACTTGCGCGCGCGGCGCAGTTCGGGCTCGCGGCGCATCTCGTAGAGCTGCAGCAGCAGCGTGGCATCGGCCTGCGTGGGCTTGGGCATCGCGCTCTCCTCGCGTGACGGTGGCTCGCGTGCGGACGCGCGACGTTCGCACCGGCGCCGCGGGGGCGTCAAACGCGGCGGGCCGTCGTCGGAACGACTTCGGGCGGCCGGGCCACGAACGCCCCGCCGCCCGATCCCTGCTTCGGGCGTGTCAGGCCGTCGTCGGGTGCTCGCCGCGCTCCTGCCCGCCGACCCGGCGCCGCCCGTACACGAGCCACGCGCCACACGCGAGCAGTGCCAGCTCCGCCACGTGCAGCGCGATGGATGCCGGCGTACCGAGGTGCAGGCGCGACGCGAGAGCGTCCGGCCAGTCGTAGAACTGCGCGGTGGCGGCCAGCAGCAGGGCGCCCGCGAAGCGCGTCACGGTCGTGCGCGTGTCCGCGTCGGCGGGCAGCAGCCGCGCCGGGCCCGCCAGCAGCGGCACCGTGGCCAGCAGTGCGACGGCCGTCACGCGCAGCAGCACGGGCCCGTCGTGCACGGCGAGGAACATCACCATCAGGGACAGCGCCATGATCCCGCCCAGCACGTACCGGGCGATGCTCGAAGCGGAACGCGAGGTCATCGGAGTCGTCCTCTCGGTGGAACCGGGGGGAACGGCCCTATCGTGACTCATCGCTCGCGACGCTCGCGAGCGGAAAGTGTGCGTTTCCCGGCCGGGCCACGACACACGAACGCCGCCCGCGGGGGGCGGGCGGCGTTCGAAGGCCAGGCGGTGGTTCGAGTGTCGCCTACTTCCACTCCGGCAGTCGGCCCGGCGTCCACGGCGCGCCGGCGGCCTCGGCCTTCGCTTCCAGCGCCGCGAGGTCGGCGGCGATCGCCTTCAGCTGCTCGAGCGCCTTGCGGAAGTCGGCGGCGGCGATGTCGTAGTTGCGCCGGTGCGTGGTGGTCACGTTCGACGTGGAGTTCCAGCTGCCGCTCACCACCTGGTTCACGCGGTCCATCAGCGACGGCGGCGTGGGCTGGTTGCGGCGGCTCAGCGTCGCGTCGCCCTGGAACACGACCTGCAGGTCGCGCGAGCGCGCCTGCAGCGCACGCGCTTCGGTCCCCAGCTCCGGCGCGGCCTTCGGCGTGTCGTCGAGCGCCTTCTTCAGCAGCGTGAGCCGCTCCTGCACGTCGCCGAGCGCGTTGCTCGCGCCCAGCACGGCGCGCTGCAGTTCGGCGGTGCGGCGCTGGAATGCCACCACCTCGGCGCGATTCGCCGCGGGCAGCGTCGTGTTCGCGAGCGGCTCCACCACGAAGCTCTGCGGCTCGCCGAGCGGCGTCACCTGGCCGCCCACGCGCTTGGCCAGCGACACGCGGTACGTGCCCGGTCCCACCAGCGGGCTGTCGGCGCTGTCGTCGAACTCGCTGCGCGAACGCGGGTGCAGCTGCGTCGGCTGCGTGGGTGCGTAGGCCAGGTTCCACGCCACGCGCTGGAAGCCGGCGCCCGTCGGGCCGGTCAGGCGACGCACGACGTTGCCGGACTCGTCGCTCACGGTGAGCAGGATCGCGGGTTCCTCCTCGCGGTCTTCCGTGCGCAGGCTGTCCCAGCTCGGCACGAACACGTCGCCGCCCTTCTCGGCGATCTTCTTCTCGCGCGCCTGCCGCTGCTCCTTGAGCGTCTTGTAGCCGTCGGCCAGGTAGTACGTGAACACCGCGCCGAAAGGCGGGTTCGGCGCCGTGTAGAAGCGCTCCCCCTGGCTCGCCTTGCCGCGGCCGCCCAGCGGCGAGTCCGGCACGTACAGCAGCGCCTTCTTCACCGGCAGCAGCGTGGCCTCGGTGCGCAGCTTCGCCTCGTCCACCATCGTGCGCAGCGGCGAGTAGTCGTCGAGAATCCAGAAGCCGCGGCTGAACGAGCACACCACGAGGTCGTTCTCGCGCCGCTGGATCGCCAGGTCGCGGATGCACATGGTGGGCAGGCCGCCCTTCATGGCCAGCCACTTGCCACCGCCGTTCACGGTGAAGAACACACCGAACTCGGTGCCGGAGAACAGCAACTCGGGCTTCACGTGGTCCTCGACCAGGCAGTACACCGAGCCGTTGTCGGGCAGGTCCCCCGACACGTTCGTCCACGTGCGGCCGAGGTCGGTGCTCTTCAGCACGTACGGCTTGAAGTCGCCCATCTTGTGACGGTCGAACGTGACGTACAGCGTGTTCTTCGCGTGGCGCGAGAACATGACGCGCGACACGTACGCGAACTCGCCGATGCCCGGGAACGTCTCGATCTTCCGCCACGCGCCGCCGCCGTTCTCGCTGATCTGCACCAGCCCGTCGTCGGTGCCGACCGCGAGCAGGCCCTCCTGCAGCGGCGACTCGTCCAGTGCCACGATGTTGCCGTAGAAGCTCGTGGAGTTGCTCTTGGCCACCGCGTCCACGCTCCACACGCGGCCCATCACCTTGAGCTTGTCGCGGTCGATCTGGCGCGTGAGGTCGGGGCTCACCGGCGTCCACGTGTCGCCGCGGTCGTCGCTGCGGTAGACGCGCTGCGACGCCATGTACAGCCGCGTGTGCTGGAACGGGCTGATGATCAGCGGCGTGTCCCAGTTCCACCGATCCGCCGGCTCGCCGGGCCCCGGCTGCGGCTGGATGTCCACGGCTTCGCCGCTCTTGCGGTCGAAGCGCGCGATGCCGGCGTGCTGCGACTGCGAGTAGACGATGTTCGGGTCGGTCGGGTCGACACGCGTCTGGAAGCCGTCGCCGCCCACCGTGACGAACCAGTCGGAGTTGCGGATGCCGTGCACGTTCGTCGTGCGCGACGGGCCGCCGTGCGTGTTGTTGTCCTGCGTGCCGCCGTACACGTAGTAGAACGGCAGGCTGTTGTCGACCTCGACCTTGTAGTACTGCGCGATCGGCAGGTTCGGGAACCAGTCCCACGTCGCCGCGCGGTCCCAGCTCTGGTACAGGCCGCCGTCGCAGCCCACGAGCAGGTGCCGGTTGTCGTCGGGGTCGATCCACACCACGTGGTTGTCCACGTGCTTCGACTTCTCCCCCGCGCGCCGGAACGTGCGGCCGCCGTCCTCGGTGACCTGCAGGTAGGTGTCGATCAGGTACACGCGGCCCGCCTGCGTGGGATCGGCGAACAGCTCGTTGTAGTACTGCGGGCTGCCCGAGACGGTGCCGCTCATCTTGTCGAAGCTCGCGCCCCAGTCGGTGGAACGGTAGAAGCCGCTGCCGTCGTTCGCGGCCTCGATCACCGCGTACACCACGCCCGGCTCGGCGGGCGACAGCGCCAGGCCGATGCGGCCCATGTCCTCGTCGGGAAGCCCCGCCTTGAGCCGCGTCCACGTCTCGCCCTTGTCGGTGCTCTTCCAGATGCCCGAGCCGGGGCCGCCGTCCAGCAGCGTCCACACCTTGCGATGGCGCTGGTACGTGCTCGCGAACAGCACGTCGGGGTTCCGCGGGTCGAGCCACACCTCGTTGCCGCCCGTCCACTCGTCCACCTTCAGCACCTGCTTCCACGTCTTGCCGCCGTCGGTGGTCTTGTACACGCCGCGGTCGCCGCCCGGCGCCCACAGCGGGCCCTGCGCGGCCACGTACACCACGTTGCCGTCGCGCGGGTCCACGGCGATGCGGCCGATGTGCTCGCTCGCCTTGAGCCCCACGTTCGTGAACGTGCGGCCGCCGTCCACCGACTTGTACACGCCGTCGCCCCAGCCCACGGCGCGCTGGCTGTTGTTCTCGCCGGTGCCCGCCCACACCACGAGCGGGTTCGTGGGGTCGAACGTCACGCAGCCGATGGAGCTGGTGGCGATGCCGCCGATCGGCGTCCACGTGGTGCCGGCGTTCGTCGTGCGCCACAGGCCGCCGTACGCGGCCGCCACCATCCACGTGCTCTTGTCGCGCGGGCTCACGGCCAGGTCCGCGATCCGGCCCGACATGAGCGCGGGGCCGATGTCGCGGAACTTGAGGCCGGCGAACGTGCCGGCGGCGACCTTGGATTCGGGCGCCTTGTCGCCGGCCTTGCCGGCGGGGCGTGCGGGGGCGCCGAACGACGGCGCGGCCAGCAGGGTGAGCGCGAGGGCGAACACGGCGGCGGAACGCTTCATGGGATCCTCGGAGCGTGGAGCGCGGCGGGCCGCGCGGGGGGATCGCGGAAAAACGCCCGCGCACCTGACCACCCCGTTCCGCGGCGAGTCAAGATCGGACCGACGGATGCGGAGAATGCGGCGCCCGGACGCGCGCGGACCGCGACGTCACTTCGAGAGGCCGATGGCCCCGTAGCACATCGACGACAGGAGCAACGCGACCGAGAAGCCGATCAGGAACCCGCGCCACACACCGTGGACCCGCCGTCGGAAGAGCTGGATCACCAGGATCGCTCCCACCGCCAGTTCGCTGGCGGCGAGGACGAGGGCGGACGTCGCCTCGGACCGAACGGCGAGGATCAGCCCGAGCCCCGAGAAGGCGACGACCGCGCCGAGGAGCAGTCCCCCGAGGATGCCGAGCGAGAGCTGGCCCGCACCGTCGACACCGTGCCACGGCGCGTCCTGCGCAGCCGCGGGCTCCGCGGCCGGGTCCGGTCGCACGACCGGCGCGTCGTCGCCCTGCGGCCCGTGGTCGTCGTTCATGGTGCCTCCGCTCCCCTTCGCGCCACGCCTCACCACCCCTTCCGGCACATCCACAGCAGGGTCGAGAGCGAACCCCCCGTCAGCAGCAGCGACAGCGCGAGCCCCACGATCAGGCCGCGCACGAAGCCCGTGTGACGTCCCTGCAGCAGGCGCCAGGCCACGACGACGCCCGCGATGCCGACGAGCGCGATCCCGACGAACGAGATCGTCAACCGGTTCGACCCGTCGAACGGTGACAGTGCGCCGAGCACGACCGCGAGCCCGAACAGCGACGGCAGCACGCCGCCGAGCAGGCCCACCACCACGCCGAACACGGAGCCCACGGCGCTCGGTCGCGTGTCGGGCGCCGGCGCCGACGGCGCCTCGAACGTCGGGCGCTCCTCCATCAGAACACTCCCGCGTTCGCGGCCGCGGCGCGCAGCGGCTCCAGCCGCGTGCGCTCCAGCTCGTCGCGATAGAACAGGTTGTACGTGTCGAACGGGATCAGGCGCTTCGCGTCGGGGTGCACGATGTGCACGCAGGTCTTCTTGATCGAGCGCAGGTCGAAGTCGTGCGCGTCGTGGAACGCCATGATGATCACGCGGAACACGCGGTCGTAGCCGAGCGCTCCGGGAATCGCCACCTTCGGCAGGCAGCACAGCAGGTCGCGCAGGCTGGCCGCGGCCGACTCGGGCGAGTGGTTCGTGGCGAAGACCTTGAAGAGCTGCTTCTGCAGCGCCTCGTCGTGCTCGTACACGATGGTGTTGCGCCCGCCCTCGATCAGGATCTGCGGGTCGATCATCCCCGTCAGCGGCATCAGCCCGTCGCCCTGGCGCAGGGCGTACGCCATCGCGAGCGCGTCCGGATGGCAGGGCACCGGGATCACGTCCTCCGGGCGGAACGTCGGGAACTGCTCGAGGATCGCGCGCCGCACCTCGGTGAGCGTGAGCCGGTCGCGCGCCGGGTCGAAGCCCTCGAGCCGTCCCGCGCGCTGCACGGGCTGGAACGTCACGCCGCGCACGCAGCGGTGCTTCACCGCCTCGCGCAGGATCGCCCCCACCTCGTCGTCGTTGACGCCGCGCTTGAGCGTCACCACCAGCGTGGTCGACAGGTTCTGCTCGTCGAGCGCGGCCAGCGCCTGCTCGCGCACCGGGCGCAGGTCGGCGCCGCGCAGGTCCATCAGCGCCTCGCGGCGCAGCGAGTCGTACTGCAGGTAGATCTCGAACCCGGGCGCGTACCGCGCCAGCTGCTTCGCGAACCCGGGCTCCTTCGCGATCCGGATGCCGTTCGTGTTCAGCATCAGGTGGCGGATCGGCCGGCGCTTCGCGGCGTCGAGCACGGCGAAGAACTCGGGATGCAGCGTGGGCTCGCCGCCCGACAGCTGCACCACGTCGGGTTCGCGCTCGTTGCGCACCACGGCGTCGAGCATGCGCTCGACGTGCTCCAGGCTGCGGAAGCCGGTGCGATGCGTACCGCTCGACGCGTAGCAGATCGGGCACGTGAGGTTGCACGCGTCGGTCAGCTCCACCAGCGTGAGACACGAGTGCTGTTCGTGGCTCGGGCACAGCCCGCAGTCGTACGGGCAGCCCCACTTCACGGGCGTGTTGTAGTGGTTCGGCTGCTCGGGGTGCTTCAGGAACACCTCGCGCGCGCGCCTCCAGTACGCGACGTCGTCCGCCAGCAGCACGCGCTCGTGGCCGTGCTGCGGGCAGTCCTTGAGCAGGAACACGCGCTCGTCCTCGAACACGATCTTGCCCTCCACCCGCCGGTAGCACGTGGAGCAGATCGACACCGCCACGTCGTAGAACAGGTACGGCCGCACGCGGTCAGACACGACGCGCTCCTCCGAGGACGCGCGGCAGGTGCGGCGCGAGGAACGCGACGCCGGCCACGCAGGCGATCTGGATGGCGGTGAGCCCGGCCCAGGGCCGGGGCTCGGGCTTCCACCACTCGAGGACGAAACGGAACGCCAGGTACAGCGCCAGGAAGCCGCGGAACAGGTCGCCGTCCGCACGCGACGTGTCGCGCTGCCGCGACCACACCCACGCGCCGATCGCCGCGAGCGCCGCGATCTCGTAGAGCGCTGCCGGGTGGCGGCGCACGCCGTCGCCGAAGTCGATGCCCCACGGCAGACGCGTCGGGTTTCCCGGCGTGCCGTCGGTGAGGCCGGCGAGGAAGCAGCCCACGCGGCCGAGCGCGATGCCGATCGCGAGCGGCAGCGCGAACAGGTCGCCGGTGGAACGCGTCTCGCCCACGGCGCGCTTCACCGCCTCCACCGCGATCCAGCCGCCGAGCAGTCCGCCCACGATCGTCTTGCCCGACAGCGCGGCGAGCGGGCCCGGCGGACCCGGGTCGAGCGCGTGCTGCGCGAACGCCAGCAGCCGTGCGCCGATCAGGGCGCCCACCGCGGCCGCGGCGATCACGCTCCAGCGCGTGTTCTCGTGGATCGCGTCGCCCCAGCGCCGGCGCAGCACCACGTACGTGCGGAAGCCGAGGAAGTAGCCGAGCGACTCGAACACCGCGTGCGCCGGCAGCGTGAACGAGCCGATCGGGAACGTGACGGGAAACGTCATCGTGAGCCGCGCCAGCGCAGCGCCACCTGCCGCGCCACCACGCCCGGCGCGAGCGCGTCCATCGCGTGCTGCCAGCGCACGCCCCACCGCACGGCGGTCGCCCGCCCCTCGCGCGCGGCGTCGAGCGCTTCGCGCGCCACGTCGGCCACGGGCGTGGCCACGTCGTGCGCACCTGCCGTGTCGTAGCGGCCGAGCGCGCGACGTCCGAGCTGGCGTCGCGTGGCCGTGTCCATGTGCGGCGGCACGAACGTGGTCACGGTGACGCCGCTGCCCTGCAGCTCGCGCCCGAGCGCCTCGCTCCACGCCCACAGCGCCGCCTTGCTCGCCGCGTACGCCGAGAACAGCGGCAGCGCGTTGCGCGCGCCCGTGGTGGCCACGTTCAGGATCGCGCCACGGCCCCGCGCGCGCAGCCCGGGCAGCACCGCGCGCGCCAGCCGCTGCGGGGCGAACACGTTCACCTGGAACGCCGTGCGCTCGGGGCCGGGCCCGCTCTCCTCGAACGTCGCCGCCTCGGCGTGCGCCGCCGCGTTCACGAGCAGGTCGCAGCCCTCGATCAGCGCCGCGTGCCCGGCGAGCCAGCGCTCCAGCGCGCCGTCGTCGCCCAGGTCCACGGCGGCGGTCGTCACCTCG
>JBGAMH010000374.1:0-2269 GCA_044223135.1 Candidatus Eiseniibacteriota bacterium
GGCAACCGGCCTCGGGCGGGCTCGCACTCCCGCCGAGCGCGACGGGACCGTCGCCGCTACTCCCCGCCACCCTCCACGAGTTCGCGTTGCATCCACGCCCTCGCCACCGTGAAGTCGTTGCGCACGGTGCGTTCGCTCACGCCCAGGTGCTCGGCCACCTCGAGTTGAGTGAAGCCCCCGAACATCAGCATCTCGGCGACCCTCGCCGCGCGCTCGTCCACGCGCGCGTAGCGTTCCAGCAGCAGGTGCAGGTCGAGCACGTCCTCGAAGCCGCGGTCCGTCACGCGCACGCCCTCGGCCAGCGTCACGCGCAGCCGGCTGGAGGGGCGCTTCGCCGCCAGCCGTGCGCGGGCGTGGTCCACCAGCACGCGGCGCATGGTGCGCGACACCAGCGACACCAGGTGCTTCCGGTCCATCCCGGCGGTGTCGATCACGGGCTGCAGGCGGAGGTAGGCCTCGTGCACCAGCGCGGTGGGATCCAGCGTGTGGCCGACGCGCTCCGCCGACAACTGGCGCGCGGCGATCGCGCGCAACTCGTCGTACACGGTGCCGGCGAGGAAACCAAATTCGTGCTCGGAAGGCTGCGGACGGGTGTCACGGGGCGGCGGCGGCTCGGCCGGCATGGGGCTCTCTTCACGCGATCTCGGACCGTGCACTCAGCGCACGTGCTGCGGGGGTATGGCGGCAGAGTATGCAGCGCCGGCCGGTTGCTCAACGGGAATCCTGCGGCCATAGTGCCCCTCCCCCCGGGCATGGATCGCACTTTCCTCCTCGAGCCGCCATGCGCCCCTACGCTCGCGCCAAGCAGATCTTCCTGGCCGCACTCGATCGGCCCGCCGAGGCGCGGGCCGAGTTCGTCGCGTCCCAGTGCGCCGGCGACGATCTGCTGCAGCACGAAGTGATGTCGCTGCTCGCCTACCACGAGGACGAGACGACGGCCGGGGATCCCGGGTCCGGCGCCGCCTCGCTCCCCGACCGCATCGGGCCCTATCGCGTCACGCGCCTGCTCGGCGAGGGCGGCATGGGACGCGTGCTGCTGGCCGAGGACGACGCGGGCCGCCCGGTGGCACTCAAGCTGCTGCGTCGCGAGTTGATGAGCGCCGACCTGGTCGCACGCTTCTCGCGCGAGGCCGACGCGCTGGCGCGGCTGGATCACGCCGGCATGGCGCGGCTGCTCGGATCCGGCGTGCAGGCGACGCCCGCCGGCCCGCAGCACTGGCTCGCGCTGGAGTACGTCGAGGGGCCGTCGCTCACCGAGTGGGCGGCCGCGCAGCCCTCCGAGGAGCAGCGGCTCGAGCTGATCACGCACCTGTGCGACGCCCTCCAGCACGCGCACGAGCAGGGCGTGGTGCATCGTGACCTGAAGCCCGAGAACGTCATCGTCCGCGCCGACGGCCGGCCCGTGCTGCTGGACTTCGGCATCGCCCGCTTCACCGACGCCGAACTGCGTGCCACCATCGCCCTCACGCGCACCGGACTCCTGATGGGCACCGTGCGCTACATGAGCCCCGAACAGGCCGAGGGTCGCGCCGACGACGTGGGCGCGCGATCGGACCAGTACTCGCTCGCCGTGATGGCGTACGAGCTGCTGGCCGGGCGGCTGCCGTACGACCTCGCGAAGAAGTCCGTGCACAGCGCGCTCGCCACGCTGATGACCGCCGAACCGCAGCCGCTGACGGAGTTGAAGGGCCCGCGCCGCCGCGGACTCGAGCGCGTGCTCGGGAAGGCGCTCGAGAAGGCGCCCGAGTCGCGGTACGCGAGCGTGGCCGAGTTCGCGGCCGACCTGTGCCGCGTGCGTGAAGGCCACGCGCCACTCGCGCCGCCGAGGCGGCGGGCGCTGTGGCGACGAGGCGACGTGCGCGCACTGGCGGGGCTCGCGGGACTCGCCGTACTGGTCGCATCGCTCGCGGTGTTCGTGAACGACCGTCTGGCGCGGACGGACGTGAGGCAGCAGTGGCCGCACCTGAACGACGAGTTGACCCGCGCGAACGCGCTGATCCAGCTGGGCCCGCGCACGCCGGAGGACCTCGAGCGCGGGCTCGCTCTGCTCACCTCCGCGGATCGTCGGCTGGCGGCCATGCCGACTCAGCCGTGGACGGTGGAAGTCCGGCGCTTCGTGTCGTTCCGCCGGGGCGAGGCCGAACTCTTCCTGGGCGAGCGGCTCATGGACCCGCAGCACCTGCGGTCCGCGATGGTCGCGTTTCAGAGCTGCGTTGCGCCCGTCCGGCTGCAACCCGTCAACCTGGATCTCCCCGACACCGACCCGATC